>CAZPRA010000027.1:0-13350 GCA_964588975.1 uncultured Oscillospiraceae bacterium
GGCGTCGACGAGCAAAATGACACCGTTGACCATCTTCAAAATGCGCTCGACCTCGCCGCCAAAATCCGCGTGACCCGGTGTGTCGATGATGTTGATTTTTGTGCCCTTATAGTGCACGGCGGTGTTTTTGGCCAAAATGGTGATACCGCGCTCGCGCTCGAGATCTCCGGAGTCCATGACCCGATCCACCACAGCCTGATTTTCCCGATAGATGCCGCCCTGCTTGAGCATTTCGTCGACCAGAGTGGTCTTGCCGTGGTCAACATGGGCGATGATGGCGATGTTGCGAATGTTCTGCTGAGACATTGAAATCTTCCCTTTCTTTGCAGCATACGATTATAATTTATAATCAAGGAGACAGTTTCGTCTCCATCATGATCCACAAACAAAAAGTATAGCACATATAGGGAAAAATCGCAAGAAAAATCTACGCAAAACCGCAGAAAACTCCCAAAAACCGCCACTGCCGCTCTTGCCGATTGAATCAGAGCTTCCTTAGACGATTCATACGATTATTCAGCCTTGAGCTGGGAGACGGTTTCGACCTGCTCGGATTGGTAGGCAAAGAGCAGGCTGAAAATCACGGTCATGCCAAGGCTGCACGCCAGAAACGCTCCGGCGGAATACGGCGACAGATAGATGATCCATTCCTTGCCCTGAAAATGCTGCCAACATTTATACACGATCGCCAGCTCCGCTACGATCGCAACGCTGGCAAAAATATTCAGCAGCGTGATGCACAAGCCCTCCGTCAGAAATTGCCGGATGATTGCCATTGGCGTTGCGCCGATGGCACGCTTCACACCGATCTCAAAGCGCCGGTCGTTCAGCGCATTGGAGAAGCAACCATACAGATTGACACCCAGAATGAGCAGTAACATGACGCAAATCAGAGTTTTGGTCTGGGCGCTGCTCAAAAGCACCTCATTTGCCTCAGCCTGTGCCGTACAGACCGCATGGATGACGCAGGTGCTACTGAGCACTTTTTTATACTGCTCGCAGAGCTGACGTGCCTTTTCCGGCTGCTGGGAATAGAAGAAAACCGTCTGCTTGCCCTGCGCCTGCTTGCCCACGGGCCGCAGCAGGGTCGCTGGCGTATAGACCTTGACGGTTCCCGTCACGCGGCCAAGCAGGTCGCAGGAAAAGGCCGCTTCGTTGGTGTCGGCGGCAATGCCGACTACGCTCAGGGAAAACAGCTTTTGCGAGCCGTCTTCCAGCGGCACGGTGACGGTTAAGGTGGCCGGCAGCGGCGTGTCACCGAACAGGCTGTCATAGGCAGAGCGGTTGATGACCGCTTCGCCGGTTTTCAGGGGGAAGCTTTTGCCCTCAAGGATCTGCACCTGCCTGGCATAGAGAATGGAGTTGCGCTCCTCCAGCATTTCCTGAAACACCACCGTTTCATTGGCCGGAAGCAGAACCGTTTCGGCGGCAATGCCGTCATATTGCGGCAAAAAGGCGGACGCCGTCACATAGGAATAGGCGTAGCAATCCGGATCCTCCTGCTTCACCTGCGCGATCAGCCTTTGAAGGATTTCCGTGCGGGGGTCGTAGGTATAGGCCATGACCACCTGATTGGGCGTGGAAAAAATTTCCTTGAAGCTGTTATAGTGGTTGGAGTCGCTCAAAAGCAGATATCCCAGCAGGACGGAAAACGACAGCGCGATGGTGATGGACAGCATGGCATAGCTTTTGAAATTCCGCCGCACCATGCGTATCGCGTGCAGCAGCGGGCGTTCAGGCTTCATGCAGAACCCCTCCTTCCAGAAGATAGGTCGTGTCTGCGGCGGCGGCAGTTGTCTCATCATGGGTGATCAGGATGATGCCGCGGCCTTTTTCGTGCTCGTGGCGGAGCAGACCGATGATGATATCGCGGTTTTTGGGGTCGAGATTTCCTGTCGGCTCGTCGGCCAGAATCAGGCAGGGATCCAAAATCAGCGCCCGGGCAACGGCCACACGCTGCTTTTCGCCGCCGGAGAGCGTCGTGACCCGCTGCGCCAGCAACGGCTCTAAGTCCAAAAGCGACACCAGCTCGTCAAAGTTCTCTGCCTTGCGCCTTCGGTACATGGTGGGAAGCAGAATGTTCTCCCGGCACGAAAGCGTCGGAATCAGGTTGTAGGACTGGAAAATAAAGCCGATGTTTTTCAGGCGGAGCTTTGCATAGTCAAAGCCACTGCGGATGCGCTTGCCGTTAAAAAGGTATTCGCCGCCGTCATAGCCCTCCACCATGCCGAGAATGTTCAGCAAGGTTGATTTTCCGGAGCCGGATCTGCCTAAAATAGTCACATAACTGCTATTGCTCACCCGCAAATTCAGGTCAGTCAACACCGGCCGGGCATAGGACTTTTGCAAATGGCGCACCTGCAAATCAAGATCCTGCATGGTCCTTCACCTCAATGAGCGACTTATAGCCGGAATCGCACCAGACGCCTTCGTCCACGCCCGTCACGCAGATCATTTCGCCGTTGGAATAGCCGACCTCGACCGGACATTCCCAGACGAAATAGCCCTCGTCGTCCAGTACGCGGACAAAATGACTGTCGCTCCCGGCCTTTTGGTAGACGCAGTCCACGTCCACCGCCAGCGTTTGTGAATAGACCCGGCCAGTGTAGAGCAGCAGGTCGGTGTAACGCGTTCCGTAGACCAGATTTTCCTTGTCGTATTCCAGCCGGACGGTTCTGCCCTCATCGCCGCGGATCAGGCTCATGTCCACAAAGCGCAGTGCGGTGCCGGTTTCGTCCGTCAGCTCCAGATTTTTCCGGGCAAAAATCGCCTCCTGCTGCGCGCTGACGGTGCATTCGAGAACCAGATCCTCCAGAGAGTCGAAGCAGACATAGGGCTTTTCGCCCAAATTGATCTCCCGGAGCACACCTGTGAACTGCGCAGCAATGATGCTGCCGTTATAGGTGCCAAGGCAGTCTCCCGCTTTCACCGCGTCGCCGGTGCTGACCGCCCAGCGGATTTGATAGGGGTAACGGTAAGCTGACAATTCCTGATAGAGCTGTTTGCTGCTGACCACCTTGGCCTGAACCGTCGTGCTCTCGGGCATATCCACCCGGCACACTGCACAGCTCTCGCCATAGCCGCGTTCCGGGCCGACGTTGACCGTAGAGACGGTATAGTGCGCCTGCTCTTCCTGAGATATCGCGTAAAGCGCCACGACCGGAAGCAAAAACAGCGCGATCAAAAACAAAATAAAACAGGTTTTTCCAACGATTCGTAACACCTTCATGGCTCTGTCCTCCTGTCAACCGATTTTGTAGGGCACGACCACGGCGGTGGTGGTCGAGGGCGCGTAGCTGATTTCCGGGAGTTCTTCGGTGCTTGCGCCGTAAGAGGAAATGCGCTCCACCTTGCGGGAAACCGTCGCGCCCGGAAACGCGACCCGGAAATCATAGGTACCGCTCGTGAAACTGGCGTCAATGTAATAATACTGTCCGGCGATCATGCTGCAATAAGCTCTGTCGCCCAGATTTTGATTTCGCGCCATCGCAACAAACGCACTGCCGAAGCAGCTTCCGCCGGAAATGCTCGACGTGCTGTCCTGCGTCCGTTGCATGGTTCTTGTTGCAAGGTAACTTGTCGTTTTACCTTCTTCATGAATAACGGAAACGCCAAAGGCTTCACTGTAGCGGACTCTGTCGGTTCCGCCCCGGATGTCGAGTTTTGCCGTTACCGTGTAGTATGAGCCGGCGGCAACCTGTGTCTCATATTCCGCCTTGTCCACTACCGGCGTTACCAGTGCAGCCGCCTGCGCGACCGGTGCCAGCGCCATAAGCAGCGCCAGCGTTAAAAAAGAAATTCGCTTCAGTAAGGTTTTCATAAAATTACTCCTTTCATAAGATTGTTCAATAAGAGAAAATGCCGTTTCCGCAACGCACATCCTAAAGGGCAGATTGTCAATCCAGCTCCCTCTGATGAGGGACTGCCCGTTCAGGCGACGCACTTCCCAAAGCTTCCTCTGATGAGGGAAATTTGTCAATACAGCACAAAGCGGAATGCGTCGTAGCCCTGCAAGGCGGCAAGGTAAATATACGGATTGCCTTGTCGCTGCCAGAGGAAAATCGCTTCGGAGCCGGAGTAGACGTTTTCGCCGTCCACGGTATAGTCAAAAATCAGATAATAGGTTCGATTTTGCCACAAAAGCCCAGCCGTTCTGGGGTCGCGGAGATAGACTGTTACCAAGACATTTTCTCCCTCCAAAAGAGGATAATCGCTCTGCATATCCCACAAAGAGGACATCTCATTTCCGCTAGTGTCCGTCTGGATTATCTCCGCACACAGAACTTCAGCATCTGCAGGGTCATAAAGCCAAATATTCCGCAAGGAAACATCTTCTCTGATTTCAAGGGTTGCGAAAACCGTAAAGCAGCCGTCGTCATTCACCTCGCAACCGGCGCCATCGAGTATAAACGTCTCCACGCGAAGCGGCGATACCTCGCCCGGCCAATATTGGAACGGTGCTTCTGTAATCTCCTGCATGACCATCTGCTCAAATTCATAGGTTTTGCTGACGCCGCGAACCGTAACTGTGATATCTTTGACATCATATTCATACTCCTTGGGCAGAACGTTAAGCGTATAGAGATATAGTGTCGGAATATCTTCCATAGTAAGCTTTCGGTATGCCGAACGAAGAGCGTTCATTTCTTCCCGTTGTGCACCGGACATCCGGCCTTCTTCATATTTAAAAATATCCTCTGCGGAGTAGCCCTGAAAGAGGAAAAAGATATACTCAGAGAACCATTCACGGGGATCTCCAGAATAGTTTTCATCCGTCAGAGCCATAGAAACCGTTCCGTCATAGGAGCTGGTCACTTTAACGTCATTCTCCGTCAAGGGTTGCGCTGAGATCATTGCGAACCGTGTGCAGTTTGTGACGGCAAAGCCGCCGTGACCAAGGACGGTGCAGTGATCGCAGAAGACTTCAAAGTAATCGTTTTCAAAATTTGGCATATGGAATTCGATTTCAGGTGTATCAACTAGGGTGCTGTTTGAGTATGTGCCGGAATATGACTCGTCTGCCGTCGCGTTTTCCGAACAGCCGGATAGGGACAAGACTAGAACAATTGCTGCCAAGAGAACGCACAACAGCCGCATACCATAACGATGCCGTTTCATTTCAAGACCTCCTTCTGATTGCTTCAAACTCCCAAATCAGCCCCGTAAGGGGCTGACTCGGTTAGGTGATTTTATAAGGCACAACTACGGCGTTGCTGCTGGAGGGAACGTAAGTGATTACCCGGTTATATAACGATGTTGTGCCTGAAGAAGAAGTCTGGTCGACATTTTCGTAAAGCATAGCACCGGGGAATGCGACGCGAAAATCATAAGTACCAGTTGAATAGTCAGAGTCAACACGGTAATACTGCGTAGAAATCATGCTACAAGTAACGGAATCTGTGAGGTTCTCATTCCGTGCCAAGGATACAAAGGTACTGCCATAGCTGCCGCCGGAGATGTTTGCTGTGCCGTTCTGTGTCCGACTCATGGTTTTTGTTGCAAGGTAATTTGTCGTTGTACCCGCTGTGTGGGCAACAGAAACGCCAAATTTGGTGCTATAGCGAATTCGGCTACTGCCACCCTTGATGATAACGCTTGCCGTTACGGTGTAGTTGGATCCGGAACCGACCTGTTGCTCATACGTCACTTGATCTACGACAGGCGTTATCGTAGTTGCTGCCTGTGCGACCGGCACCAGCGCTATAACCAGTGCCAGCGTCATAATTGCGATGCGTTTTACGATTTTTTTCATAATAACCTTTCTCCTTTAACATTAGTAGTACTTAGTAGTACATTGATGTGAAACCCGCTCTGACTTTCCAACAGGAAACATTTTTCAGCCCATTGGACTCACCCCGCTTTCTGCTTCCAGTATAGAAAATTTAAGGCTGAGAAACAAGGTGCCGAAGTTTAAGATTTGTTTAAATTTTCCAAGGCGCTATCTGATGAGGGGACTGCCCGTTCAAGCGACGACTTCCTGAAGCTCCCTCTGAGGAGGGGTGGAAAACTGGCTGCGAAGCCGCCTGAGGGAGAGAATTGTCAATACAGCACAAAACGGAATGCGTCGTAGCCCTGCAAGGCGGCAAGGTAAATATACGGATTGCCTTGTCGCTGCCAGAGGAAAATCGCTTCGGAGCCGGAGTAGACGTTTTCGCCGTCCACGGTATAGTCAAAAATCAGATAATAGGTTCGATTTTGCCACAAAAGCCCAGCCGTTCTGGGGTCGCGGAGATAGACTGTTACCAAGACATTTTCTCCCTCCAAAAGAGGATAATCGCTCTGCATATCCCACAAAGAGGACATCTCATTTCCGCTAGTGTCCGTCTGGATTATCTCCGCACACAGAACTTCAGCATCTGCAGGGTCATAAAGCCAAATATTCCGCAAGGAAACATCTTCTCTGATTTCAAGGGTTGCGAAAACCGTAAAGCAGCCGTCGTCATTCACCTCGCAACCGGCGCCATCGAGTATAAACGTCTCCACGCGAAGCGGCGATACCTCGCCAGGCCATGGATTGCGTTGCCGTTCCTCATCCACCATGACCATCTGCTCGAACTCGTAAGTTTTACTGACGCCGTGAACGGTTACAGTCATATCTTTGACATCATATTCAAGCTCTTGCGGATAAAAATAAAGTGTGTAAAGGTAAAGCGGCGGGATATCTTCCAGAGTAAGTTTTCGATATGCCGAACGCAGGGCATTCATTTCTTCCCGCTGAGCGCCGGACATCCGGCCTTCTTCATATTTAAAAATATCTTCTGCGGAGTAGCCCTGAAAGAGGAAAAAGATATACTCAGAGAACCATCCCCGCAAATCCTCGCCGTAGCTTTCATCGATCAAGGCCGTCACGACAGTCCCCTCATAGGAGGTCGTGATTTTAACGTCTTCCTCTGTCAGGGGTTGCGCAGAGATCATCGAAAATTGCGCACCGTTGGTGCAACTAAAGGCAAGAGAGGCTTTTACCGTGCAGTGATCGCAGAAAACCTCAAAGAAATCTTCTTCGAATTTCGGTAGCTCAAATGTAGTCGCTTCTCCAGCGTTTTCTGCCATATTGGAATCTTCTTCTGCATTGGGCTCTGAATGTATGTCCAATTCCGTGCCTTCGTTGCACCCAGCAAGACATGAAAGTACGAGCAAAACGGCAAAGATAAAGCAGAAAACGCGCTTATAATTCATCATTCCTGTGGCCTCCTTCTTCAAATGCTTTCCCAAGCAAGCCCCACAAGGGGGCTGACCCGGTTAGCCAATTTTGTAGGGCACAACTACGGCGTTACTGCTGGAAGGTACATAGGTAATCTCTCGGTAATATAGGGATTTTGAACCGGAAGAAGAGACCTGATCCACATTCTCATAGAGCGTAGCACCCGGAAAAGCTACGCGGAAGTCATATGTGCCAGTTTCATCATCGGATTCGACATAATAGTTATGTCCAGCGAGCATACTGCAAGAGGCCGAATCTACTAGGTTTTGATACTGCGCCAATGAAACAAATGTACTACCATAGCTACCGCCGGAGATGTTTGCCGTTCCGCTTTGCGTGCGGGTTAGGGTTCTCGTGGCGAGATAGGTTGTTCTTGTGCCTTTTGTGTGGGAAGCTGAAACTCCAAATTTAGTGCTATAACGAATTCGGCTGCTACCGCCTTTGATAACGAGGCTTGCCGTTACTGTGTAGTTTGAACCGGAGCCGACCTGTTGCTCGTAAGTTGCTTGACTCACAACCGGTGTTACGGTAGCTGCCTGTGCGACCGGTACCAGCGCCATAACCAGTGCCAGCGTCATAATTGCGATGCGTTTTACTATTTTTTTCATAATGGTCCTTCTCCTTTAACATTCGTAGTACTTAGTAGTACATTGATGTGAAACCCGCGCTGTCGTCCCGGCAGGATCCACTTTTCAGCCCATTGGACTCACCCCGCTTTCTGCTTCCAGTATAGAAAATTTAAGGCTGAGAAACAAGGTGCCGAAGTTTAAGATTTGTTTAAATTTTCCAAGGCGCTATCTGATGAGGGGACTGCCCGTTCAAGCGACGACTTCCTGAAGCTCCCTCTGAGGAGGGGCGGAAAACTGGCGGCAAAGCCGCCTGAGGGAGAGATTTGTCAATACAGCACAAAACGGAATGCGTCGTAGCCCTGCAATGCGGCAAGGTAGATATACGGATTGCCCTGCCGCTGCCAGATAAAGACGGAGTTCGTGGCAGAATAGACGGCTTCTCCGTCCACGGTATAGTCGAAAATCAGGTAAAGCGTCCGGTTTTGCCACAAAAGCCCTGCTGTTCTTTGGTCGCGGACATAGGCCACGACGCCGACGCTCTCTCCCGCCGAAAGCGGAAAATCGCTTTCCATGTCCCACAGAGAGGACATTTCGTTGCCCTCGGCGTCGGTCTGTATCACTTCGGCGCCCAGAACCTCAGCCTCCGGCGTGCCGTAAATCCAGATATTCCGCAGGGAGACATCCTCGCTAATCACCAGCTCTGTGTAAATTTCAAAAGAACCGTCCTCGCTCTCACCGCAGTTTGCCCCTTCCGTGATAAAATTTTCCACGCGCAGAGGATGCTGTTCGGCGGGATAGAATTCCACAGGAGTTTCCATACCGTCCAGCATGACCATCTGTTCAAATTCATAGGTTTTACTGACATCATGAACGGTTACA
Source organism: uncultured Oscillospiraceae bacterium (assembly GCA_964588975.1). Classification (GTDB taxonomy): domain Bacteria; phylum Bacillota; class Clostridia; order Oscillospirales; family Oscillospiraceae; genus JAZOXB01. The sequence continues at coordinate 8,650 of CAZPRA010000027.1, forward strand.
GTCATATCTTTGACATCATATTCAAACTCCTGTGGCAAAAAATAGAGCGTGTAAAGGTACAGAGAGGGGATATCCTCCAGCGCAAGCTCCTGAAACGCCAGACGCAAGTCATTCATTTCCTCCTGCTGACTTCCGGCCATCCGGCCTTCTTCAAATTTGAAAATATCCTCTGCGGGATAGCCCTGAAAGAGAAAAAAGATATATTCATCAAACCATTCCCGAAGATCCACTCCACGGCTCTCGTCAATCAAGGCCGTAACGACGGTTCCATCATAAGAGGTCGTGACCTTGACGTCTTCTTCCGTCAACGGCTGCGCTGAGATCATCGAAAACTGAGCGCCATTGATTATCGCAAAGCCGTCGTGTGCGTATACGGTGCAATTATCGCAGAATACTTCAAAAAAGTTGGGCTCAAACTCCGGCATATGATAATTGATTTCTGTATCTTCAGGCATATTAGCTAAGTTATCGCCAGCGCTTAAAGTGTAATCTGTCAAATTTTCATTGCTGCAGCCGGAAAAACATTGCAAAATCATGATTAACGCAATAAAACTGCATAAAAGTTTCCGGAAAAAAACATTCCTTTTCAATCTCAAAACCTCCTTCGGTTGACTCAATCTTTCCAAGCCAGCCCCACAAGGGGGCTGACCCGGTTAGCTGATTTGGTAGGGTATCACTTGGGCATTCATGCTGGAAGGTACGTAGGTAATTTCCCGGTAGTACAAGGAACTTGTGCCGGAAGAAGAAACCTGATCCACATTCTCATACAGCGTAGCTCCCGGGAAGGCTACGCGGAAATCGTAAGTACCTGTAACAAACGTTGAGGGCACTTGATAAGTACGTCCTGATATCATACTGCACGAAGCAGAATCGGCAAGGTTTTCTTTGCTCGCAAGAGAAACAAACGTGCTGCCGTAGCTGCCGCCGGAGATGTTTGCTGTGCCGTTCTGTGTCCGACTCATGGTTTTTGTTGCAGTGTAATTTGTCGTTATACCCGCTGTGTGAGCGACAGAAACGCCAAATTTGGTGCTATAGCGAATTCGGCTGCTGCCGCCTTTGATGATGAGACGTGCTGTAACAGTATAGTTCGAGCCGGAAGCTACTTGCTTCTCGTAAGTTGCTTGACTCACAACCGGTGTTACGGTAGCTGCCTGCACGATCGGTACCAGCGCCATAACCAGTGCCAGCGTCATAATTGCGATGCGTTTTACTATTTTTTTCATAATGGTCCTTCTCCTTTAACATTCGTAGTACTTAGTAGTACATTGATGTGAAACCCGCGCTGTCGTCCCGGCAGGATCCACTTTTCAGCCCATTGGACTCACCCCGCTTTCTGCTTCCAGTATAGAAAATTTAAGGCTGAGAAACAAGGTGCCGAAGTTTAAGATTTGTTTAAATTTTCCGGGGCGACGAAAAGCCCGTCGGGAGCAGATGCTTCCCAACGGGCTTTATCGTGAGTTTTTTCAATTTATACTGAGCTTCTTTCAAAAGTAGACATTTTCAAATGGCTGCTCTTAATTGAATAATAGCATTAGATAGTTGCAAATGTCAGCTTTTCATGGAACAGTCGTATTACAACGTCAAATCGCCGGGGCGGATCCAGCCGAGCTTGCGCATCCATTCGCTCAGCAGGAGGGTGATCCCGGCGGGCAGCACAAAGCAGCACAGCACCAGACCCAGCCAGCCCATGGCGTCCATGCCGCCGGCCTCACCCGCAGCGGTGATGACGCCCAGAGGCCCCACAAGTCCGCAGGTGCCCATTCCGGCGGAGACGCCGGTATTCACCATGCCGAACAGACAGGTGGAAATGGGGCCGACAATGGCCGAGGACAAAATCGTGGGCAGCCAGATCACGGGGCGGCGGATGATGTTGCCCATTTGGAGCATGGAGGTGCCAAGTCCCTGCGCCGTCAGACCGCCCCAGCGGTTTTCCCGGAAGCTCATCACGGCGAAGCCCACCATCTGGCAGCAGCAACCGGCGGTGGCGGCACCTCCGGCCAGACCGGAAATGCCGATCATGGCGCAAATGGCGGCGGAGCTGATGGGCAGCGTGAGGAGAATTCCCACCACAACGGAGACGATGATACCCATGAAGAAGGGGTGCAGCTCGGTGGCGGTGTTGATAAAATCTCCCAGATAGTACATGGCGTAGGCAATCAGCGGGCACAGCAGCAGACTGACGGCAAAGCCCACCAGCAAGGTGACTGTTGGGGTGACGAGAATGTCCACCTTGGTCTCTTTCCAGACCAGCTTGCCACATTCGCAGGCCAGAAGCACGGCGAAGAAGGAACCGGCAGGACCGGCGGTATAGGCAATGACCTCACCGCCCACGGGGATTTCGGCCCCCATCACATAGCCCATGGCGCCTACCACGGCGGCGGAAAACAGCACCAGACCTTCCGCCTTCAGAGAGGCGGCAACGGCCACGCCAATGGCGGCGCCCACCACATAGTTATTCTTTGCAAATGCGGCCAGATCAGACAGGAACGTCCAGCCCGTCCAGGTGGCCAATGTGCTCAAAATGGTTCCGATGAGCAGAGAGGCAAACAATCCCTGCGCCATGGCGCCCATGGCGGTGACAAAATAGTCCTTCCAGGACAGAGAAATCCGTTTGCGTTCCAAAAATGCCCGAAGCTTCATAAGCCCTCACCTCTTTGTTGTTTTCCGCACTATTATAATATATCCCTGCGGTATTTGCAAGCAATTGACATTGCTTTTTCCCGGAGATATAATAAGGGAAAAGGAGGGGCATGCCCATGACAGATTTTGAAAAGAAGATCCCCGTAATTTTGGACGGTGACCCCGGCCACGATGACGCCATTGCGTGGATGTTGGCCAAGGCCAGCAGTGCTCTGGACATCCGTGCCGTGACCTCCGTCTGCGGAAATCAGACCATCGAAAAAACCACCTATAATGCCCGGCGGGTGTGCACCCTTCTGGGTATTGACGCGCCCATTGCCATGGGACGTCCCAAGCCCCTTTTGGAGGACGTGCGCAATGCCCCTTCCATCCACGGAGAGAGCGGGCTGGACGGCCCGGAGCTGCCGGAACCGGCCATGGACGTGTGCCATCTCACGGCAACGGAGCTCATGGCGCAGGTGTTGCGCCAGAGTGAAGAACCCGTAGCGCTGGTGCCCACAGGCCCACTGACCAACGTGGCCAGTCTGCTTTTGGCGCACCCGGAGCTAAAAAGGAAAATCCGTGTCATCAGTCTCATGGGCGGCGGCATTGCCTATGGCAACTGGACACCGGCTGCGGAATTCAACATTCTTCTGGACCCCGAGGCGGCCAAAATCGTGTTTGAAAGCGGCGTTCCCTTGATCATGAGCGGTCTGGACGTGACGGAAAAGGCGCTGATTTTCCCGGAGGATTTTGAAAAAATTCGCGCCGTGGGCAATCCGGTGGCGGAAATCGTGGCGCAATGGCTGGAATTTTTCTATACCTTCCACCGCTCCATCGGCTATGCCGGTGCGCCCATGCACGACCCGGTGGCCGTTGCTTCTCTGATTTGCCCGGAGCTGCTTGTTTCCCGGCAGATGTGCGTTCAGATTGAGACAAAGGGGCAGTATTGCCGGGGTGCTACCATCGGCCGCACGGATTTGCCCGCCAATGCTACGGTGAATGTGGATATCGACCGGAAGGGCTTTGCCGAGCTGCTTCTTGAGGCAGTGAAATACTATGGGGAGGAACGGACATGAAAAAAATACCGGTCTGGATTGATTGCGACACAGGAATTGATGACGCCTTGGCGCTGCTGGTGGCCAACCGTCTGGAAAATCTGGAAATCGTTGGCCTGAGCACCGTCTCCGGGAACGTCCATCTGAGCAAAACCACGGCAAACACCCTGAAAATCTGCCGTCTCATGGGTGCGGATTATCCCGTTTATCCCGGCGCAGACCGTCCCATTCTCCGTCCCTATCAGGACGCCGGAGAATTCCACGGCGCGGACGGTCTGGGCGGTGCCGAGCTGCCGGAGGCTGAGCGTGAGGGCGAATCCCTTCCCATGTGGGACGCCCTTTATCGGGCGGCAAAGAATTATCCCGGGGAGCTCTGCCTCGTCACCACAGGCCCCATGACCAATCTGGCCATCGCCCTTGGAAAATACCCGGAGCTTGCCCATCTTTTGCGCTGCTGTGCCTTTATGGGAGGCGCCACCAAAGGGGGCAACTGCACCCCCTGCGCGGAATATAACATCTATGCAGACCCCGAGGCGGCGGAGCTGGTCTGCCGCAGCGGTCTGAAGCTGGTCATGTGTCCTCTGGACGTGACCCATCAGGCGTATCTGACGGGCGAATTTTTAGAGGAATTGGCGTCTCACGCGACACCTGTCACCGAGTTTGTCTATCGTAGCAGTCAGCGGGGTCTGGCGCGGAACACCGCCGCCGGACTGGGAGGCATTGCAGAGCATGATGTGTGTCCCCTTTTGTATCTGGCGCACCCGAAGCTGTTTCAGGGGGAAGAAGCCGGCGTGTATGTGGAGACGCAAAGTGAGCTGACGCTGGGCAAAACCGTCACCGACCTTTACAGTGACAAGCAGTTCCCGCAGCACAACGCGCTGGTTCTGCTGAAGTTGGATCACCCCGGATTCGAGGCCGTCATCCGCAACGCCCTTTTGTCCTATTCGTCATAAGCGGAACGGGCTGGGGGGATTTCCCTCTAAGAAAAAAAAGGCCGCCTCGGTGAGGTGGCCTTTTTGCCAGC
>CAZPRA010000028.1:0-12854 GCA_964588975.1 uncultured Oscillospiraceae bacterium
ACTGCACCAAAGCCTACCGAAACTGGTTTCACGAGATCCTGAACTCCATGGATGTCCCCTGGTCAAACGGCTTCATTGAAGGCTGCAATAACAAGACAAAGGTATTGAAAAGGGCTTGTTTCGGTATGCGCAATTTCTCTAACTTCCGAAAAAGAATCCTGTTTTGTAATACATAAAAACTTCCGAAAAAGAATCCTATTCTGTAATACATAAAAACTTCAGAAAAAGGATCCTATTCTGTAATACATAAGAATCGTGCCGGAGCTTTCGCCCCGACACAATCTGATAATTTGCTTTGACTCTACCCCAACTATTGACATAGAACCAGTTCTTTGACAGACTGAAAAGGGAGAGAGCCGGGGCTCTCTCCCTTTTGTGCTTGATGGATTTAGCTTGCCGGAGCAGTTATCGCTTGCAGAGTCAAATCCGGCTTGCCAGGTCGGTTTTGCTTCGCGTTATTCGCGTTGGGCCAACCTGGAGATCAGCCGAACAGTTCCACGAAGACGACCATGATCTTGGCAGCCTCGGCGCGGGTCACGTTATCCTGGGGTGCAAGATAGGTGCCGGTCTTGCCGGAGAAGGTGGTGCCGTTGATGATGCCGTTCTCCACAGCCCATGCAAAGGCGTCCTTTGCGTAGGCGCTGACGGACTTGGAATCCACAAAGCCGGCCAGTTCTTCCGTTGCCTCGGGCTTGCCGGCCAGACGCCAGATCATGGTGACGAGCTGCTCACGGGTGACATTGTCATTGGGCGCGAAGGTGGTCTCGGTCACGCCGGTGACAACGCCATAATGCTCAGCCCATGCGATGGCATCCTGATACCATTCATAGGGCAGATCGGTGAAGGAGGACTTGCCTTCCACGGCGGGAGAACCGGACAGACGGTACAGCAGGGTGACAGCTTCCGCACGGGTCAGGCTGTCAGCGGCCTGGAAGGCGCCGTCTTCGTAACCGTTGACCAGACCCATATATGCGGCCTGCATGACATAGTCATAGTACTATTCGATCTCTGCAACGTCAGAGAAGGAAATTTCCACGATGGGAGCTTATTTCACTTCGGTGGTGAAGTAGAGGATGTCGCTCTGGGTAGTTTCGCAGCAGTACAGGGGCAGCCAGAACCACTCGGAAGGAGTATAGTCTTCATAGTACGGGACGGTGTCATCAAAGACGGAGAAGCAATGCTCCTCATCGTTGTACAGCAGGATCGCATTCTCCACACCGACATTGTACATCAGGGTGCTGTTTCCGTTGTCCGCAGCACTGACATCCCACTTGGCGTTGTCGTCGACCTCGTCGACATAGACGATCTCAAGGGCGTCGTTGGTAGCCAGATACTTTCCGGTCTTTGCGTTCTGCACGGTGTAGATGCCGACCTCGACCTGATCGAAGGTGAAGCGGATGCCGTCATCTTTGGCATAGAACTCGATGTAGTAGTCGCCGATGGTAGCACCGTCGATTTCGGCAATGCGGGTGGCCGTGCCGTTTTCGTTGAGTGCGTAGGGATCGTCGACGATGAAGCTATAGCTCTCGTCCAGATTCCAGCCGCCGATTGCCCAATCGCCGGTATAGTCGTAGGCAGTGGTAAGATAGTAGTTCGGGGTCTCCAGCTCAGTCAGTTCGACCTTTGCATAGAGCGCATAGAAGGTATACTCGGTTTCAGCAACCAGCATTTCGTCGCCTTCATAGTACCAAGGATCGGAGAGGTACCAGATGCTCTCCATATCGGCGTACTCGACCTGCTCAGTGACCCAGAACATGAACTCATAGCCGTCCACTTCGGGAGCGGCAGCAAAGGTGAGGGAGTCGCCGGTAGCGCACTCGATGGTGGCAACGCCGGTGGGATCATAGAAGGTGACAACGGCGTCAAGGCCGGTCTCGCACAGAGGAGTCCACTTCTCAATCTCGTTGGTGGCATAGTCCAGAGCGGTGACGTAGCAGGCGTCCATATAGCTCACATCGAAGGTAGCGGTGAAGCTTTCGCCCTTCTTGTCGGAGGAGAATGCCTCAAAGTCCAGAATGTTATAGGTGGAGTCTGCCAGATAGATGGCCTGGAGGTAGTTCTCGTCGGAAGCGGTGACGGTCAAAGTCTGAGCTTCCTCGTCATACACAATGCTCTCGATGACCGGAGCGGTGTAGTCGACGGTGGCGTCGAAGCTCCAGCAGCCATCCTGAGGAGCATTGCCATAGGGCAGGACTGCGTCATAGTTGATGTTGACCACGGTGCCGGAGGGAACATAGTTGCCTTTCTTGTCGGTGCCGTCCCAATAGAACACGCCGTAGCTCTGCCAGCCGTAATCGTCGTCATAGTATGCCTTGCAAGCATACTCAGTGTCGTCCTCATAGTAGACTTCGCCGGTCTCCTTGTTGGAAACGGTCATGATGAGGTGGGTTGCGTTACGGAGCTGATAGGGCTCCATGTAGATGGCCTCGGCATAGTGATAGGAGCCGTCGGACAATGGGGTGGAGAAGCCGATATGCTCAGCATAGTAGTCCACATAGTCCAGCATGTTGTTGCCGGCATAGGCATAAGCCTTGTTCATCTCGCCATTGGTGATGTAAGCGGTCTTGGGCATGGTGTAGAAGTCCAGAACGCCGCTGTTTGCCCAGGTGTAGCCATAGTCGCCGTAGGTGTTGCCCTCGTCATCGACCACGGTGGTGTTCAGCCAGTTGTCAGCCTCAACAATGTCCATGAAGTCGGCTGCTTCCAGAACTGCGCCCTCGGTCCAGTCGCCATAGAAGGCAAGGAAGGTAGCGCTGGTGGCGCCGCCCCAGTAGAGGGCGCTGCTATCGCTCGAGAAATCACAGCAGACATAGAGGATCTTGGCAACTTCGCAACGCTTGATGTAGTTCTGCGGTACCAGATAGGTGCCGCTCTTGCCGGAGAAGGTGGTGCCGTTGACGATACCGTTTTCGACTGCCCATGCAAATGCGGTCTTTGCATATGCGCTGACAGATGCGACATCTTCAAAGCCGGTCAGCTCGTCGATTGCCTCAGGCTCGCCGTTCAAGCGCCACAGCATGGTGACGAACTGTTCACGGGTCACGGGCTCGGAAGGAGCAAAGGTCGTCTCGGTAATGCCCTTGACAACGCCTGCCTCAACGCCCCATGCGATGGCATCCTGATACCATGCGTCGGGAATGTCGGTGAAGGAAGCGCTGCCTTCGACTTCGGGAGAACCGGACAGACGGTAGAGCAGAGTGACAGCTTCCGCACGGGTCAGGGTGTTATCGGGACGGAAGGAGCCGTCGGAGTAGCCATTGACAAGGCCGATGCCTACGGTAGCCAGAACGTATTCATAGTACCAGTCGCTCTCACTGATATCGGTGAACGGATTGGGATCGTTTCCTTCTTCAACTTCAAAATACTCGTTGAAGACCACATAGCCTTCCACATAGTTGCCGTTGGGGAATGCACCGTCAAAGTATTCCTTGATCTCGTCGTGCAGCTTGATGGTAACTTTCACGGTCACACTGGAACCGGCAGGAACGGAGAACTCGGTGACTTCCGCGCCGCCGACCTCATAGGTCACGGTGGCGTAGTTGGTCTCGTTGCCGGTGGCATAGGCATAATCGGAGGTCAGGGTGTTGACGACATCGCCGTATTCGTCCGTGTAGAGATAGTCAAACAGGACATAGGTCTCAAGTTCGGTGTAGTTCAGAGTATACTCGCTGTCGTTCTTGACTTCCAAAGCCATTTCGTAAACGCCGGTCTTGGTGGGATCATCGCCCAGCTCCTGGAGGGGGTTGGTAATGTAGCCGGAGTTGAGATAGTTGTCAACTGCATAGTAGGCACTTGCCAGACCTGCGCCCTGCTTACGGGGAGAGTAGAGATAATCGTCCTCATCCGTCAGGAGGTAGGTGGAGCCGTAGAGAAGGGTCTTTGCCAGTTCAGCCGCGTCTGCCTTGGAAATGGTGGGATCGTTGGCATAGATGGCAGTCAGAACGTTGGCATAAGTGCCGGTCATGTTGGGGGTAGCCATGGAGGTACCGGAATAGACTTCATAGGTGTCCGTGCCGCCGGGGACGGAGGAATAAACCATGCCGCCAACGCCGGTGATGGCAGGATCCAACGTCAGCATGGGAGAAGTGCCCCAGTTGGAGAAGTCGCTCATGAGGTAGCCATCGGGATTTTCAATGTCGGTCAGTTCCGTGAAGGTCTCAATGGTGCCGCTGGCATTCAGAGCATTCAGAGCGGAAATCTGCAGGGAAATGGCAGGGATCTCGAAGGTGTCAATGGCCATGGAGATGGTGCCGGTGTCGTTATTGACAACGATACAGCCGATGGCGCCTGCATTGGCAGCGAATTCGACCTTTTCTTCAAAGGTGATGTCGCCACGGGAGACCACGGCGATCTTGCCCTTCACGTCAATGCTTGCATAGTCACTCTCATAGCCGTAGCCCAGAGAGCCGTCTGCGTTGAAGACCGCAACGTAGTCCAGGGTCTTGCCGGCGAAGGTATCCAGCCAGCCGTGCTCGCCATCTGTGCAGGAGTCGTTGTAGCCTACGCTGGTGCCGTCAACGGAAATGGCAAGGGAGGGGTAAGCATAGTTTTCCACGGAAGCAACGGAGACGTTGCCGGTGTAGGTGGAGGGGCTTGCCACGGTGCCGTAGTCCTGATAGTCAGGGCCGACATAGCCTGCGTAGCCTGCATAAGAGGTGGAATAATAGGCCATGGAATATTCGTTACCGGCAGCCACGGACAGGATGACGCCTGCGTCGGACAGACGGTTGTAGATATCGCCAAAGAGCTCGGTCTCCAGAGAGTCGTCATAGGTGAAGCCGTTCTGTGCGCCGATGGACATGTTGACCACGTCAGCACCCAGGGTGTAGGCATCTTCCAGAGCGTAGAAGTAGATGTCGGAAGTGGTGCCGCCGCCTTCGTCCTTGAAGATCTTCATGCTCAGGATCTGAGCAGCGGGAGCAGCGCCGGTGAAGGTGACAACATAGCTGTCCTCGGATTCCGGGGTCTCATAGCCCGCGAAACCGGCAGAAATACCGGAAACGTGAGTGCCGTGGCCGTTGTTGTCGGTGACATCGGTGTCGCCATCGGCATAGTCATAGGCAAAGGGAACCTTGCCGCTGACATAGATGCCGTCTGCCAGAGTGTCGGCCGCTTCCACGTCTTCCTTGCTCAGCTTGCCATATTCAGCAGCGGTGCCAAGGAAGTCAGCAAAAGCCTCGTGGTCCAGAGCCAGACCGGTGTCCAGAACTGCAATCACGATACCGGCTCCGTCATAGCCGGATTCCTGCATGTAGTAGTTGTCCATCATCAAGTTGGCATAGCCCATCTTGGTGTCGGAAGCCTTTTCATATTCGGGCTCGGCATAAGAATTGGCAATATGCACTGCGCTGACGCCGTCGATGGCAGCAATGGCTTCCAAATCGCCATAAGCCACATCGCAGCTAAAGCCGTTGAGCAGGCGGGTGAAATCGAACTTGAGCTCATAGTCAATGCCCTTCATTGCCGCAAAGACGGCATTGTGCTCATTGACCAGCTTGACGCGCTGTGCGGCAGCCTTCTGGGTGCCCACTGCGGCCACGTCCGCTTCGCAATCGCCTTCCAGAATGACAATGGCGCGAACGATCTCGTCATCGGCATACTGATAGCTATTCAGCTCTTTGAAGCTTTCGCTTTTGAAGCCCTTGAGAGCTTCTTCTTTGGCTTCTGCCTTGTCCTTGGAGGTGTTGACCAGATCAGCCTTGCCGGAAATGCCGGTAGACACGGTCTTTTCCGAAGCGAAGGCAACGCCCACGCAGGAAAGCACCATTACCAGAGCCAAAAGCATTGCCAGAACGCTTTTGAAGTGTTTCATAGATTCTTCTCCTTTTTAATGTAATATTTCAGTTCTGCTGTCAGCAGCGCTTTTCTCCCGAGTCCGCGCCGCTGCACAGTTACACCTATTCAGCATTTTATCAAAATTCCGGAAAAATGTCTACTGTTTTTCTTGCGATTTTTTCACGTTTTTTAGTGCTTTAATTCGCTAAGTGTTTGTGATTTTTCACAAAGCCGTCTGCAGGCACCCCCCAACCATCGCACCCGTAGGGCGGGGTGCCCTCACCCCGCCGCTTGCACCAAAGGAGCACGATTTGCGGCGGGATCAGGGGATCCCGCCCTACAAATGCCGCCGTTGGCGGCATACGGTGCGGTCATGACCGTGCCCTACATGGCGTTGGCCGCTGGCAATCTCTCTGTCAAAAACCCGCCTCGGTGAGGCGGGTTTTTGACAGCCGAAGCCACAGGAAAGGACTTTGGCATCTTTGGTTTATTCCATTTCTTCTGCTTCTTCGGCATCTTCCGCTTCGTCGCCGCTCTCCAGCGGTGCGGCTGTGTCGTTTTGCGCCTGGCGGTAGCGCTCTTTTTCCAGCCGGAGCTGCTCCTTGAGCTCGTTGATCGCGCGGAAAGAGTCGGAAATGCTGTTGCACAGGGGCTTATACTCCGCCTCGTCCGGCTCCTCGTCTGTGATATAGTCCTTATAATAGACCCGTCCGAGCTTGGTATAGTTGCGGCGGATGTGCTCCTGCTCCGCCAGAATTTCCAGACGGCACTTGGAGACAAAGGCCATGTGCTTTGCGGCTTTTGCCGCGCTGCGGGCAGCGTCGCCCGCAAATTCTTTCACGTTTTCCATGCTTGCCATTTTTTAATCCTCCTGATCAATTGTTTCGGTTGCGGTTTCGGTATTTGCCGGGATGTTCACGAGAAGCTTGCTTCCGTCGGGCTTCTTTTTCCAGAGAAGAAACGCAAGCAGTGCCAGAGAGAGCACGCACGTCACGCCCGCAAGCACCTGGCTGACCCGGAAGTTGCCCGTGCCGAGGCTGTCCATCCGCAGTCCTTCAATCCAAAGTCTGCCAAGGCCGTACCAGGCCAGATAATAAAGGAAGACCTGCCCGTCGAAGCGGCGTTTTTTGGACAGAAAGTGCAGAAGCACCAGACCGGCCAAATTCCAGACGGACTCGTAAAGGAAGGTGGGATGTACCTGAATAAAGCCGGCGTAGCCGCCCTCGATTGCCTTTTCTTTGAGCTGCTCGACCTGCTGCAGATATTCCGCACTGACCTTGCTGGGGTTATAGGTGAGGTTACTCTGGCTGATGCGCATGGCAAAGAGGTTGTCGGTGTAGCAGCCAAATGCCTCGCGGTTCATGAAATTTCCCCAGCGACCGACGCCCTGACCGATGAGCAGTCCCAGAGCGCCGATATCCATAGCGGGAAGCAGCTTTTTGCGGCGGTTTTTCTTGGACAGATAGAAGACCAGCAGACCGGCGACGGCGCCAATGACCGCGCCGTAGATGGCCAGACCGCCCTGGCGGATGTTGAGAAAATCGTACCAGTGCTCGGGGTTGACGAAATAGCGATCCCATTCAAAGAGCACATAGTAGGCGCGTGCGCCGACGATGGCACAGGGCAGTCCGACGAGGACAATGTCGATCACGTCGTCGCTCGTCAGGCCGAACTGACGGCAGCGCCGCAGCGCATAAAACACCGCCAGAAGCAAGCCTGCCGCGATGATCAGGGCATACCATTTAATTTCAAAATTGAAAATGGTAATCCCGTCGGCAGGATCCACCTCAATGCCAAGGTGCGGGAAAATGATGGTAGAGTCAAGCATCATGGTTCATCTCCTTCTTTTTCGGTTCAATGACGGTCAGACAGGCCTTTTCGCGCCGAACCGTCTGGCGCAGGAAAGCGGCAACTTCTTCGGGCTGAATATTGGCAAACAGCGCGGGGAAATCAAAATAGTCCACGCCGTCAAATTCAAGGGCGCAGGTGCGGTAGCAAATGCCCTGCAAGCTGTCCAGATCGCGGGTGCGTCTGCCCAGAGCGGACTTTTTCAGGCGGCGGAACAGCTCCAAATCGAAGCCCTCGCGGTCAATGCGCTCGGCCTCCTGCAAAATGGCCTCCGCAACGGCCTGCGGGTCCTTGCTGTCGCCGCTGACGGAGAGCAGGCAGGCGTCCTTGATATATTCATATCCCGCGGCCAGCGTGCCGTCCACAAGCCCCTGCTCATAAAGCCGCTGGAACAGCGCCGAGGACTCACCGATTAGGATATCCGAAGCAAGGTCACCGACGATCTCCCTGCGGGCGCTGTCGGGCCGTTTTTCAGGCGGCGTGCAGGCAAAGCCCAGCGCAAAGGTCGGCATGGACACTTCCATTTCAAGCGCCACATGGCTCTTTGCCGGCAAGCCGCTCTCCGCCGGGCCATAGTCGCGCTCAGGCAGCGCCTTTGGCGCGCAACGACATTCCTCGCGGGCGATCTGCGCAACGCGCTCAGCGTCCACGTCACCGGCAACGCACAAAATCATGTTTTCCGGGGTGTAGAAGGCACCGTAGCAGTCATAGAGCATCTGCGCAGTGATGGCTTCAATGCTTTTTACGCTTCCGGCGATGGGCACCCGGACGGGATTGTGCGCAAAACAGGCGGCGAACAGCTCCTCACCCACGCGGCTGAGCGGATTGTCCGTGTACATTTTGATCTCCTGTGCAATGATACCCCGCTCTTTTTCCACGCTTTCGTCCGTGAAATAAGGCGTTGTGACCATGTGCAGAAGCACCCGGAGGTTTTCCTCCAAGCGATCCGTGCAGACCACATAATAGGCTGTCATGTCAAAGCTGGTGAAGGCGTTTGGAATGCCGCCCAGACGGGCAAACTGATCCATGGCGTTTTCGCCGCCGGGCAGGTCGAACATTTTGTGTTCCAGATAGTGGGCAATGCCGTCGGGCACGGTGATGTGCTTGCCGTTTTGGACAAAGCTGGTGTCGATGGAGCCAAAGTCCACCGCAAGGAAGGCGTAAAAGCGGGCAAAGCCCTCTTTTGGAATCACGCGAACCCGCAGACCGTTTTCCAGCAGGATTTCCGTTCTGCGCTCGCCGATTTCGGGAAATTCACGCGTTTTCAAGCCGTTTCCCCCTTTAAAAAATAAATGGTGTCGAGGCTGAGCCGCTTTGCGGCGTCGGAGAGCTCCTTCACGCCAAGCGTCTGTACCCGCTCGATCAGCTCCGGCAGATCACTGCCGCCGTAAACGGCTCTGCCGCAGTAAAAATCGTCCAACTGCGCCGGAGAGTCCTGACTGATGCGCAGGCTGGAAACGGTCTGGAGCCTGGCGGTGCTCAGTTCTTCTTCCGTGATGTTGCCGCGCCGGCATTCCTCCAGCTCGAACAAAATTGCCTGCTTTGTCTCCTCATATTTGTCAAAATCCACGCCGCAGGAGACGATCATCAGTCCCTTGTATTTTTCCAGACTGGAGCTGGCATAGTAGCACAAAGAGCGCTTTTCGCGCACGTTGACAAAAAGCTTGCTGGTCATGCCGCCGCCAAAAACGACATTCAGAAGCATAAGCGCCGGATAGTCGGGGTCTGTCACGGCAATACCCGTGCGCAGACCCATGACCAGCTTGCCCTGCGTCACATCCATGCGCTCCTCCAGCTCTCTGCATCCTTCGGCCGTGGCGACGAAGGGCGTTTGCAGCGTCTTTGCACAGTGGCGCTCCTGCTGCCCGTCAAAGACCCGCTTGAAGCACTGCGCCACCTGCTGCGCGGGCTTGCGCCCTGCATAGAAAATTTCAACAGGCGCCTGCGGGAGCAGCTTGCGGTAGTGTGCCCAGAGAAGCTGCGGCGTGATTTTTTCGGCATCCTCAACATAGCCCAGACGCGGAATGCCGTAGGGCTCTTTTTCGCACATTTCGCCAAGCATACGCCCCACAGCATAGCTGCGCTTGTCGTTGATCTCGGCTTCAATGGCGTTGATGAGGTTTTCCTTTTCGCGCTCGACGAAGCGCTCGCAGAAGCAGCCGTTTTCCGTCAGCGGGGCATAGAGCACCTCGCGCAGAAAATCGACCGTATCCTCCAAAAGGTGTTCGCCCGCCGGGAGAAATTCGTCCTCGATGAATTCCGCATAAAAGCCCGTCAGCTTCACCTCACCCTTGCGGCGCACCAGCGTGCCGAATGATGCACCGTAAAGCTCGTCCATACGGGCGGAAATGCTGCGGATGTCCGGATAATGCTCCGTGCCACTGAGCAGCACGCTGGGAAACAGTGCGTCCAGAGGCGCATTGTGCCGGTCGTGCCGGTTCAGGAAATTCACGCTGAAGCAGGCGGTTTTAAATTTGTGGCTTTGCAGCACCCACAGGTTCACACCCGGGGCAAGCTGTATATGCTCTGTCATAGTTATCTTCCTTTCAAGCCCCGGCGCTGAACGCGCCGTAGCCTCCTTCATTATACACCTTTTTGCAAAAAATAAAAGAGGGAAGAAAAAATCAGACTGCCAAAAAAGACTTTTTGGGGCAAGCTGAAAAAATAGCTTGTTATTCGATGGAAAATCCTGTAGAATAGGGTCAAAGAGTATCATGGGGGTGTATGCCATGGAATGGGTAGAGCTGACCGTCCGGACGGCCTCGCAGGGCATTGAGCTTCTTTGCGCAGAGCTGACGGAGGCTGGCTTTGACAGCTTCGCGGTGGACGACTGTGGGCAGTTTCAGAGCTTTCTGGACGAGGCACAGGACTATTGGGACTATGTTGACGAGTCGCTGACGGAGAAAATGCAGGGCGTCTCGCAGGTTCGGCTGTACCTGCCGCAGGAGGACGCTGAGGCGGAGCTTTTGCGTCTTCGTGCGCTTTTGCAGGCGTTGCCCGGGCGCTATCCCGCCTGTGACATGGGGCCTCTGACCATCGCGCTGGAGCACATTCCCGGGCAGGATTGGGAAAACGCATGGAAGCAAAACTACCGTCCGGTGCCCGTTGGGGAAAAGCTTCTGGTGGTGCCCCGGTGGATGCGTGTGGACGATACGCAGGGAAGACTTCCCGTAATATTGGACTTGGGGCTGACCTTCGGCACCGGTGAGCATGAGTCCACGCAAATGTGTATGCACGCGCTGGAACGGATCGTTGTAGGCGGCGAACGCGTGGCAGATTTGGGCAGTGGCAGCGGCATTTTGTCCATCAGTGCCCTGCGTCTGGGCGCGCAGAGCGCTCTGGCCGTGGACGTTGATCCGGCGGCGGAGCATATCGCCCGGGAAAATGCCCGCAGCAACGGCTTTGACGAATACCGTTTTACCGCCTGCACCGGCAACGTTCTGCAGGACAGTGCCCTGATAGAGCGCCTGTCGCACGAGGGCTATGACATCGTCTGCGCCAATATCGTCGCGGGCGTACTCGTCCGGCTTCTGCCGATCGTTCCGCGGCTGCTTCGCCCGGGCGGTGTTTTCCTGTGCTCCGGCATTCTGAACACCCGCGAGGCCGAGGTTCGTCAGGCCATCGAAAGTGCCGGCCTTCGCGTGCTCTTTGACGAACACTGCGGCCAATGGTGCGCCCTCACCGCAACTTTGTAGAGAACGTCCCGGTGTTGACGCTTTCACGCAAGCGCCATGTAGGGCGGGCTGCCTCCAGTCCGCCGAACGCCGCCACCGGCGGCGTCATGTAGGGGGCAGCGTCCGCGACGTCCCGCTGCAAGCATCCTCTCGGTCAAAAATCTTTTATCTTTGCCGGAGCAGAGAAATAAATAAAAAGAAATACAAATCAGACTGTCATAAAATGTAATTTTTGCCGTTTCGGAGGGAAGAAAAGTGTGAAAGGAAACCATCAGGGTGTCCTTTCACGTTCCATAACCCGCCCGTAGGCGACAAAATTGCAAAATATAACTCTACAAAATCTATTTTGCAATTTTGAAAGTAGCTTGTCAAAAAGGCTTTTTGACAAGCTGATACAAACAAATAAAATAAGGAGTTGTCTGCCATGCCGCGATTTTCCTATCGCAACCGGCTGCGGCTGAAAAAGCTGCTGCGGGGCGTGCTGATCCTGCTGGCCATCACGGTGGCGGCGGGAATCGTCCTTTTGATTTATGCCGAGCCTTATATCGTCTATAGCCGCGACGGTGCCCGTCTGGATTTTTCCGGCGAGCCGACGCAGAGCACCGCGTCTGAAAGCACTGCGCCCAGACCGGTCGTTTCCAATCCGCAGATCGTCTATTCCGAAGATCCGATCGCGGAAAAAAACATCGCGGAGATGGGCGGCTACTATATCACGACCAAAATGCTTCTTGAGCCGCAGAGCGTGCTCGACGCGGTGAAGTCGCTCGAGGAGCCCTGTGCCGTGCTGATCGAGCTGAAAAGCGTTTACGGCAATTTCTATTATTCCACCGGCATTTCCACCGCGCCGAAAGCGGATATTGAAACGGCGGTGGTCGATGAGCTGCTCAGCTATCTGAAGCAGAACCATTTTTATATGATCGCCGTTGTGCCCGCATTCTGCGACCGTGCCTTTGCGCTGGACAATGTCTCCTGTGGTCTGCCGCTGAAAAGCGGAGCGCTCTGGATGGACAGTAACAACTGCTATTGGCTTGACCCCGTCAACGATACGGTCGTGTCCTACCTCATTCAGATTTCCCGCGAACTGGCCGAGCTTGGCTTTAACGAGGTCGCGTTCAGCAATTTCTGCTTCCCGAACACGGATAAAATCGTCTATTCGTCCGAAAAGAGCCGTTCAGAGCTTTTGGAGCAGACCGTTCGCGACCTGAACGCCTTTGCACAGGGCAGCAGCCTGAAAATTTCCTTTGTCACGGAGGATACGTCTTTCCCGACGGACGAGCTCAAGGGGCGGCTCTATTTCCCCAACGTGGACGGTTCCCGTGTTGAGCTTTACACCGGCGCCTATGAGGGCGCGGAGGGGCTTTTGGAGCTGGTTTTTCTGGCCAACTCAAGAGACACCCGTTTTGAAGGCCGTGCGCAGCTTCGCCCCCTGCTTGCCGAATAACCTCAGCACCCCGCCGTCCGACTTTGCATCGCACCAAAACCTCCCTCTGATGAGGGAGGTAGCAAAATCAAAGATTTTGCCGGAGGGAGAGAATACGAAAGCCCGAAAGTTTTATC
>CAZPRA010000029.1:0-12678 GCA_964588975.1 uncultured Oscillospiraceae bacterium
ACGCCACGAAATCCTTCGAGGGCGAACGGCTGTGAGCTCGGGAAGCTCTGATTCATACTGATTTCAGATTGAAATGCTCAATCTGAAATCCCGTGTGCTGTGCACACTCGCATCGCGCTTTGCACGCTGCGCCGTCTGCGACGCGCTAAGGCCGAAGCCAAAAGGAAAGGGCTTCGGCAGACTCCGCCTAAAGATGCGGAGCCAGCCGCCGCTTTGCGGCGGTTGCTCGCTTGCATAGCGCCTGCGGGCGCTTATCATGCAAAAACCGACGCACCTGCGGTGCTATAAAAAGCCTTGCGGCTTTTTAACGGTTTCTAGTATCAATCGGCAAGAGCGGGCGGAAAAAGACCCGCTGATTTATTCAGAGATTTCTAGCACAAAAACTCCCTTTTCAATGGCAAAAAATGCCTTTAAAAAGGGAGTTTTGCAGCTTGCAGTTCCGTCACAGCTCGTGGACGCTGAGAAGCTCCGTAGGGCCGGTGAGAAAAATATCCGGGAAGGGCGTTGCCGGTGTTATGTCAACCAGCAGAGCGCCGCCGTCGCAGTTTACGCGGGTCTGCCTGCCTGTGACGAGACCCATGGCGGTCAGCGCCGCGACGCTTGCACCAGTTCCGGTGCCGCAGGCCGGTGTGAAATCCTCAACGCCGCGCTCAAAGGTCAAAAGCTGCAGCTCGTTTTCTCCGGTGAGGGCATAGAGGTTGACGTTGGCACCCCGGGGAAACTCCGGACTGTGGCGCAGCAAGCGGGCAAACTCGCGCAAAGTGTCCCGGCTTTGGGAGAAGTCGCCGGGCACCACCGCGTGGGGGATTCCCGGGTCGCCCAGCTCCAGATAGGCGCGCTCGCCCTCTAAGCGGAAGACGGTCGGGCGGTTCAGGGCAATGCGGTACTGCGTTTCGGAAAGCCGCCAGCCGGTCACGGGGCCGGCTGGCGTTTCAATGCGCTGCGTCTGGCCGGAGAGCCCGTGGTCGTGGCAAAAGCGGCACAGGCAGCGGGCGCCGTTGCCGCACATTTCGGCACTTGAGCCGTCGTTGTTATAAAAAAGCATTTTGCAGTCCAGTCCGCTTTTTGCGCGGCGCAGGAGCATCAGCCCGTCGGTCTGCCACCTGCGGCAAAGCTGCCGAGCTAGCTCCGGCAGCTCTGCCGGTGCGTAGTGCTCTTCAAAGTCCGGCAGCAGGACAAAGCGGTTGCCCGCGCCGGAATAAATGTAACACTTCACTTAATCACGTCCAGTTTTCGATTTTTTCCGCAACATAGGCGGCCATATCCTCCCGGGCGATCCGGTCGCGGTGCAGCACAGGCCGCTCTTTGAGCTCTGCCAGAGCACGCGGAATGGGCACGCCGGTACGTGCACAAAGCTGTTGCATCACGTCAAATTCGTCTTTTTGCGCCGTCTCGCCCAGTGCGCTGAGCACGGCGGCAGGGAATTTATAGGCAGAGGCGGTGGAGAGCACCACCATGGGCGCCGCACCCATCTTTTCAGAGGCGACCTTCCACGCCACGGCGGTGTGGGTATCCATAAGGTAGCCGTGCGCTTGCCAGACGGCGCCGATGGCCGAAGCAGTCTCGTCGCTGTCGCAGCAGCCCCAGGCAAATTCCGCCTGAAGCGCCTGAAGCAGCTCGGCCGAGACGGTATAAAAGCCCTGTTCCGTCAGGCTGCGCTGATAGGCCGCGACCTCGGCCTCATTTTGGCACATGAGCCACAAAAGCCGCTCCAGATTGCTCGAAACGAGAATGTCCATGGAAGGGGACTCGGTGCGGTAGAAGGGCCGCCGTCGGTCATAGGTGCCGGTGCGGAAAAAGTCAGTGAGCACGTTGTTGCGGTTGGAGGCGCACACCAGCTTCCCAACGGGAAGCCCCATGCGCTTGGCCAGATAACCTGCCAGAATGTCTCCGAAATTGCCCGTCGGAATGGTGAAATCCACCCTGTCGCCGGGGACGATGCGCCCAAGCTTGACAAGGTCGCTGTAGGCTTTGAAATAATAGACCACCTGCGGTGCCAAACGGCCGATGTTGATGGAATTGGCGGAGGACAGGCGCACCTTGCCGCTCAAATGCTCCGGCAGACCCCGGGCAAAGATGGCCTTGACGCCGTTCTGCGTGTCGTCGAAATTGCCCTCAACGGCGCAGACGCGGACGTTTTGCCCTTCCTGACTCACCATCTGCTTTTCCTGCACGGCGGAAACGCCCTCAGCAGGGTAAAAAACGACGATCTTCGTGCCGGGAACGTCCCGGAACCCGGCCAGAGCCGCCTTGCCGGTGTCGCCGGAGGTGGCCGTGAGGATCATAATATCCTCCTTCATGCTCTTTTGCGTTCTGGCCTGCGTGATGAGCTGCGGCAGCAGGGAAAGCGCCACGTCCTTGAACGCGGAGGTCGGCCCTCGGAACAGCTCGAGCACATAGCGCTCGCCCACCGGCACCAGCGGCGTCAGTTCATCCGTTTCAAATTTCCCAGCGTAGGCATTTTTGACCAGCTCGGGCATATTTTCCACGCCGGGCAGCAGCCATGACAAAATGCGCTCTGCCATTTGCAGTGTGCCAAGCCCCAGAACGCCTTGCCAGTCAAAGCCCGCCAGCTCTGCCGTGACATATAGACCGCCGTCGGGCGCAAGCCCCTGCAAAATCGCCGTGGCTGTGTCAGCGCGGATGGTTTTGTTTCTTGTGCTCTGATATTCCATAAAAAATCGCCTATCTTTCCGTCTTGCGTTTTGACAGTTTCTATGATATACTGTTTTCCAGAAAAATGCAAGTGTTTTTCTCACGCGGACGCTTGCAGCAGAAGGAAGGCACGTTTTATGGCAAAAAAAATGAGGATCGCACTGCTGGGTCTGGGCACTGTGGGCTATGGCGTCTATGATTTTCTCCGCACGCGGGAGGATATGGAGGTCGCCTGCGCCATGAGCCTGTCGGTGCCGGAGGGCGTAAAATGTCCCATCGTGCGCAGCATAGAGGAGATCTGGGCAGATGAAAGCATTGATGTTGTGGTGGAGGTCATTGGTGGCCTGCATCCGGCTTATGAATGGGTGAAGGGTTCGCTTCTGGCGGGAAAGCACGTGGTCACGGCCAATAAGCTCCTGCTGGCGGCGCACTATCGTGAGCTGGTCGAGCTGGCGCAAAAGCAGGGCGTTGCGCTGCGCTGCACCGCTGCAGCCGGCGGCGGAATTCCGTGGCTGACCAGTTTGAAGCGCTGCGCCGATCAGGAGCCGGTCATTCGCGTCAGCGGCATTATGAACGGCACCACCAATTTTATTCTCGACACCATGCACGCCACCGGCGGCAGCTTTTCCGGTGCGCTTGCGCAGGCGCAGGAGCTGGGCTATGCCGAAGCTGACCCCACCGACGACCTGAACGGTGCGGACATCCGCCGCAAGCTCGTCATTTCCTCCAACATTGCCTATGGCTGCGTGATTGATGAAAAGGAAGTCGCTACGGAGGGCATTGAGCATATCACCCAGCAGGACATTGCCGCTGCGCAGTCGATGGGTCGGGTATGCAAGCTTCTGGCGGCCAGCCGACGGCTGAAAAACGGCGTGGCGGCCTATATTGAACCGGCGCTCGTTCCGGCCAGTATGCCGGAGTCCGCCATTCCCACCAACTATAACCTCATCTCCCTGACGGGTGAGCACATCGGCAAGCAGAGCTTTTACGGCCAGGGCGCCGGCCGCTATCCCACTGCATATAATGTATTGCAGGATCTGGTGGATGTGTGCGGCGGTATTCGTGGCTTCTATACCGCGAAGCTGGACGCGGCAAAGGTCGACAATTCCGGCATCTACCGGCACTATTACGTTCGCGCTTCCGGCACGGACGCGTGGCTGCGCGAGCATATTGACAAAACGCTTTCCTGCGGTATAATAACAGAAGCTGTCTCCGTGACGGAGATCCACGCATGGGCGGCACAGCGGCGCGAAACAGACCCCGGCTGCTTTATCGCCTCCCTGCGCTGAATGATAGAAGGAGAATTTTCCTGAATGTTAAAGGTTTTAAAATTTGGCGGCACTTCCATGGCCGAAGCCAAACAGTACCGCAAGATCCGGGATATCGTGCGCTCAGATGCGACGCGTCGCGTGGTGGTGGTCTCTGCCGCCGGCAAGCGCTTTCCCGAAGACAATAAGATTACGGATCTGCTTTATCTCTGCCACGCCCATTTGCAGTATGGCGTGAGCTGCGAGAATATTTTTGAAATGATCCGGGAGCGCTATCTGTCCATCCGGGACGAATTGGGGCTCAAAACCGATTTGGAGTCGGAATTTAACACACTTTGGAACAAAATGCAAAGCGGCATTTCCCGCGAGGAGCTGGTTTCCCGCGGCGAATATTTCTCCGCACTGCTCATGGCGGACTATCTGGGCTTCCAGTTCATCGACGCCACGCGTTGGCTGTTCTTCTATTATGACGGCACCATCGACCAGGAGCGTTCCTACGCCGCGCTGCGGCAGCAGTTGGGCGAAAAATGCGCTGTGATCCCCGGCTTTTACGGCCTGATGCCCGACGGCAAAATCCGCACCCTGACCCGTGGCGGTTCGGACATCACGGGCGCACTGGCTGCCGCTGCGCTCGACGCCGATGTCTATGAAAACTGGACGGATGTATCCGGCATTTTGATGGCTGACCCGAGAATTGTGGATGACCCCAAGCCCATTGAGCAGGCCACCTATTCCGAGCTGCGTCAGCTCAGCTACAGCGGCGCTCAGGTGCTTCACGAAATGACGGTTTTCCCCGTTCGCGAGAAGAACATTCCCCTAAACATCCGCAACACCAACGAGCCCGACCATCCGGGCACCATGGTCTCCGAGGAATTCCGGGATTCGCATTCCCACCGCTTCATCACCGGCATTGCTGGCAAGCGGGATTTCTCCATCGTGACCATCTCCAAAAAGGGCATGGCCGGTGCTGTTGGCACGCTTCGCGCCATGGTCGAGGTTTTTGAAAAGAACACCGTTCCCATCTGCTATACCCCGACGGGCATTGACGTGATTTCCATGGTCGTGCCTACGGAAAAACTCACGCCGCACCAGTATTCCGTCACGGACGATTTGCGAAAGGCCGTCCGGCCGGACAGCATCAAGATCGTCGAGGGGATCTCCATCATCGCCGTCGTCGGCCGCAAAATGGCCTACCGTGCCGGCACCTCCGGCAAGATTTTTGCCGCGTTAGGCGAAAAGGGGATCAACATCCGCATGATCTCTCAGGGGCCGGATGAGCTGAACATCCTCGTCGGCGTGGACAACAAGGACTATGCCGAAACGGTGCGGGTGCTTTATAACGCCTTTGTCAAGTAAAAAAGGAGTCTCTTTATGAAACAGTATCGCGTTGCCATTCTCGGCGCCACCGGCGCCGTTGGCAGAGAAATGATGAAAATTCTGGCCGAGCGCAAATTCCCCGTCGGAGAGCTGCGGCTGCTGGCCAGTGCCCGCTCTGCGGGCAAGGTTATGCCCTGGCAGGGCAAGCCCGTGGTCATTCAAGAGGCCAATGAGGATGCTTTTGAGGGCCTGGATATCGTCTTGGGCGCTGCGGAAAACGACGTGGCGCAGGCGCTTGCTCCGGCCATCCGTCGCTCCGGAGCCGTCTTTGTGGACAATTCCTCTGCCTTCCGCATGGATCCCACGGTGCCTCTGATCGTGCCCGAGGTAAACCCCGAGGACGCGAAGAACCATCAGGGTATCATCGCCAACCCCAACTGCTCCACCATCATCACCGTCACGGCGGTCAACGCCCTGAACAGCCTGTCGCCCATCCGCTCAATGGTCGTTTCGACCTATCAGGCCGTCTCCGGCGCCGGTGCAGCAGGGCCAATGGAGCTGGCCGAGCAGGTCGAGGCGCTTCGCACCGGCAAGCCCTTCACGCCCAAGACCTTCTCCCACCAGATCGCCTATAACCTCATCCCGCAGATCGGCGGCGAAGCCCTCGAGGGCTACACCAGTGAGGAAATGAAAATGCAGAACGAAGGCCGCAAGATCATGCACCTGCCGGAGCTCACAGTTTCGTGTACCTGCGTCCGCGTGCCCGTCGTGCGCAGCCATTCCATCTCAGCGCAGCTCCTCTTTGACCGCCCGGTCAGCGTGGAAGAAGCCCGCAAGTGTATCGCTGCCGCTCCGGGCTGCCGTCTGGTGGACGATCTGGCCAAAAAGGAGTACCCCATGCCGCTGGACACTTCCGATCAGGACACGGTTTTTGTCGGCCGTATCCGCCGGGATCTGACCAACGAAAACGGCCTGTGCCTGTGGTGCTGCGGCGACCAGGTTCGCAAGGGCGCCGCAACCAACGCCGTTCAGATCGCGGAGCTTTTGCTGGAGCCGTGATTGCCTGAAAGCCCCGGGTGCACGCGTCGCACCCGGGCTTTTCACACGCCTGCAAGCCCTCAACGCTACCACCTCCGAACGACCCGGCAGGGGACGGCCTCTGGACGTCCCATGATCGCCCCTGCGGGACGATACGGGTCGATGTAGGCATCGACCCCTGCAGGATGTGCTACCGGCGGCATCGTAGGGGACGGCCTCTGGACGTCCCATGATCGCCCCTGCGGGGCGATACGGGTCGATGTAGGCATCGACCCCTGCAGGATGTGCTACCGGCGGCATCGTAGGGGACGGCCTCTGGACGTCCCATGATCGCCCCTGCGGGGCGATACGGCGGGAGCAAGCCCCCCGCCCTACCGTGCAGTGTCATAATGCACCATTCCATAGTTGGTCTACAGGTCGCCGCAGCCGGGGCAGAAAGGAGTCACCATGGATCCCATCATTTGCATAGTCGGCCCCACAGCCTCCGGTAAAACAAGCCTGTCCGTTGCGCTGGCAAAAGAGCTTGAAGGCGAGATCGTCTCCTGCGACTCCATGCAGCTCTATTGCGGCATGGACATCGGCACCGCCAAGCCAAGCCCGGATGAACAGGGCGGCATTCGCCATCATATGTTCGACGTGGCCGAGCCGACGGAAAGCTTTTCCGTCAGCCGCTATGTGGAGCTGGCCGACGAGTGCGTGCAGGACATTCTGCGCCGCGGGAAACGGGTGATTTTGGCGGGCGGAACCGGGCTTTACCTCGATTCGCTCATTGCCGGCCGGCAGTTTGCGCCATTTCCGCAGACCGGCCGTCGGGAAGAACTGTGCCAAATCGCCCGCGAGCAGGGCATTTCGGTGCTGTATGAGCATCTTCGGCAGGTCGACCCGGACGCTGCTGCGCGAATTGCGCCCCAGAACGAAAAACGTGTCATCCGGGCGCTTGAGGTCTATCTGGAAACCGGAAAAACCATCTCCCAGCACGATTTGGAGTCCAAAAGTCAGCCGCCAAAATATGCGCCGCTGTGGATTGGGCTGGATTATGTAAACCGTTCAGCGCTCTATGCCCGCATTGACCGCCGCGTAGAGGAAATGCTGCGAAACGGTCTGGTTCAGGAGGTCGAGGGGCTGCTTGCCCGCGGCGTTCCGGCGTCGGCTACGGCGATGCAGGCCATCGGCTATAAGGAACTGACGGGCTATCTTGCGGGCGAATGCTCACTGGAGGCGGCCTGCGCTCAGATCCAGCAGGCGTCCAGACGCTATGCCAAGCGTCAGCGGACATGGTTCCGCCGCAATGAAAAAATCCACTGGCTGCTTCTGCCCGATGAGCCGGAGCTTGCGCAAATGAAGGCACAGGCGCTTGCGCTCTGGCGTGATTTTTTACTTTTTTCCTGAGCGACGGATTTCGGCAGATTTCGACCTTCCGTTTTTCCTACAATATAGGTATCCCAAAATACATAGGACAAGCGTCCGGAAAGAGGTACCTATTATGGCAAACACAGAAACGTTACAGGACTTGATCCTCAACGAGGTTCGCAGGGAGCACACCCCTGTGACCATGTTCCTCATGAACGGCTTTCAGATGAAGGGCGTTGTGACGGGCTTTGACAATTTCGTCGTGGTGCTCAGCTCCGAGGGAAAGCAACAGATGATCTATAAGCACGCCATCTCCACCCTTGTGCCGCTTCAGCCCGTTCGTTTTCCTGCCTGATTGAGCAAGCAGGGAGTGACCTATCTGCGCCTCATCAGTCTGCTTTTGGGGCTGCTTCTCGGGCTGTATATGCTGCTTCGGTTCTGGCCGTGGCAGCACGATGCGACGCTTTACAGTCCAATTCTGAGCGAAGTCGGGGACGAGGAAACCGTCTCCGGCTTCGTTGCGCGTTGCGAGCGCCTTTTGTTCAGCGACGGAACGCCGCTTGCGCAGACGCTTGAAGACGGTCAGTGGGTCGGCGCGGGACAGACGGCGGCGGTGGATGCCCGGCAAACTGCCTTAAACGCAGGCGCCAGCGGCTATTTTTCCCAAAGCTGCGACGGCTATGAAACGCTGCTTACGCCAGAGTCTTTGTGCACGCTCACGCTGGAAAAGCTCTATGCCCTTGCGCCCGAGCGCGTGTCGCCTCTGGCCTATGGCCGCCTGTGCACGGGTCAGAGCTGGTATTTTCTCTGTCCCATGCCCCTGAGCCGCCAGGAAGACTGCCTCGTGGGAGGCAGCGTGATGTTACGGCTCGGTCAGGACGAGTACCAAGCGGAAATTTTCCGCGTCGGGATGGCGGAAAACGGAGAATTTCTGCTGATTTTGCGCTGTAAGAGCCGTCTGGCGGAGGTCTGTTCGCTGCGGCAGGTCACGGCCACGGTGCGCTTCGGCGCGCAAACGGGTCTGCTGGTGCCCAAAAGCGCCCTGTGCCTTCTGGACGGCAAAACCGGTGTTTATGTGCTGCAATGCGGGCTCAGGCGCTTCAAAGAGGTTACGGTGCTGGGCTATCAGGAGGAGTTTGCGCTGCTTGCGCTGGACACTTCTTCCACGAAGGCGCTGCGTCAGGAGGATCAAATCATCCTGACAGACAAGAACATAGAAAGGAAATGAACGCTCATGATCGCTCAGAATGTTGCAAAAATCCGTCAAATGATGGCTGAGGCCGCAATTTTGGCAGGTCGCGACCCGAAGGACATCCTTCTTTGCGCCGCCACGAAGATGAATGACGCCCAGCGTGTGCGTCAGGCCATTGCCGCAGGCGTGGACTGCTGCGGCGAAAACCGTGTGCAGGAATTGACCCAAAAGCAGTCGGAAAACGCCTATGATGGCAAGCCCGTGCATTTCATCGGCCGCTTGCAGACCAACAAGGTGCGTCAGGTCGTCGGCAAGGTCGACCTCATTCAATCCGTCGACCGGCTGAATTTGCTCGAGTGCATCGAAAAGGAAGCCACCAGACAGGGCATTTGTCAGGACATCCTTCTGGAGGTACACATGGGCAACGAGGAGAGCAAGTCCGGCTTCACGCCCGCGCAAACGCGACAATTGGCCGCCGAAATGGAAAAATATCCCCACTGCCACCTGCGCGGACTGATGACAATTCCCCCTGCGAGCAAAAAAAGCGGAGATAATTGCAGATTTTTTCGGGAAATTCACACAATAGCTGTTGACATAACTGCAAAAAAATCGCATAATATCAGTATGGATATTTTGTCGATGGGTATGACGGACGATTTTGCTGACGCCATTGCCTGCGGCAGTACCATGGTTCGCGTGGGCACTGCCATTTTCGGCGCAAGATATTACAAATAACTGGCTTGACATATGGAGGATACGATTTATGGGACTGATGGACGAAATCAGAAAGCTGACCCACCCCTATTCCGAACAGGACGACGATTATGATGAATTGGAGGACGAGCTTCCTGCTGAGGAGGAGGCTCCCGCGCCCAATCCCCGCCGCACCTTTAGCCGCTCTGCCGCTCCGGTGGAGGCACCCCGTTCGACCGGCGCCGGTCGCGTGGTGAATATCAATTCCGGCGCGCAGCTTCAGGTCGTGCTGGTGAAGCCTGAGCGCTTTGACCAGGTGTCCGAAATTGCGGACCATCTGCGCGACAAGAAGGCCATTGTGCTCAATCTGGAAACGGCCAACAAGGACGTTGCCCGCCGACTGGTGGATTTCCTCTCCGGCTGCGCCTATGCCCTGGACGGCAAAATCAAAAAGGTCGCCATTTCCACCTACCTCATCACCCCGTACCACGTTGGCGTGATTGGTGATCTGGTGGAAGAACTGGAAAACAGCGGCGCTTATTTCTAAAATAATCAGCCACAGACAGAGAAGGAGCTGAATATGATGCTTACCCCACAGCAAATTCAGGAGATCCGCTTTGAAAAGGCCGTCTTCGGCGGCTACGATATGTCCTCCGTGGACGATGTTCTGGAACCCCTGACGGAAGATTACATCACCCTTTACAAGGAAAATTCCGTTTTAAAGAGCAAAATGCGCATACTGGTGGAAAAGCTGGAGGAATACCGCAAGCAGGAAAGCTCCATGCAAAGCGCCATCATCGCTGCGCAGAAAACCTGCGACCAAATGCTGGCCGACACGGAGAAAAAGTGCGCCGCTCTGCTGCACGAGGCAGAGGAAACGGCTTCGGCCAAGGCGCAGAACATTGACGCCCTCGTCGGCGGCGAGGAGGAACGGCTGCAATTGGCAAAGGAAGCGTCCGCCAATTTCATCGCCGGTATGGAGCGCCGCCTGAACCGCCAGCTTGAGCTGCTGGAAGAATTGAAAAAGGCCGAACTGCCGGACGTAAAGCCTACTGACGCGGCCTATGGCAAGGAGATTCCCGCTGCCCAGGCGGAAAAGAAGGCTTTTGATTTCGATAAATCGCCCATTCCGCCCACGCCGGAGGAAAAGGCAGACGCCCTGATTGAGGAGATCGGTCTGCGCCTTGAGGAAAGTCTCAGCGGCGAAGCGCCCGCGTCAGAGCCTATGAAGGTCTCCTTCGAGGAAATTCCTCAGGAGCGCCCCAAAAAATTTGAGGATCTTCAGTTCGGCAAAAATTATCCCATTGGAAAATAAATAGGGAACCTCTGCACATTGCAGCTTTTGCGGATGAAATCATCCCATGAGAGTTTCCTTCAAATTGCGTCGACGGAGACGAGTAGCACACTGCGCCGTTTTCAGAGAGCCGCCGGTTGGTGCGAGGCGGCAGCGTCCTTTGTGCGAAGATCCCTCCCGAGCATCCGCCTGAACGAGCTGCGGCTCCATTAAGGCGCGACGGTTGCGCCCGTTATCGCGCGCACGAGTGCCCCGTTTTGCGGGGAACAAGAGTGGTACCGCAGGACACCCCTGTCTCTTGACGAGGCAGAGGTGTTTTTGTTTGCCGAATCGCACTGCACAGTAGGGCGGGATGCCCTCATCCCGCCGCGATGTTCTGTGCCCGCGGGTTTGCCTCTCCAAAGGGGAAAGGCAAGGATGGGTCGATGTAGGCATCGCCCCCTACAGGTGCGGTGTGTGTAATTCACATGCAGATGCCGCCAACGGCGGCATTCGGCGGTGTGAGGGCACACCGCCCTACGGCTGCGAAGAAAAAAATATAATCGTCACAAAGCGACACCACAACCATTCACGAATCACAATTCACTGTTCACCATACACAGGAGGTTCATACATGGACTACAAAAACACCATCATCACGCCGAAAACCGACTTCCCCATGCGAGCAGGTCTTCCGCAGAGAGAGCCGGGAATGCTGGAAAACTGGAACAAGATCGACGTTTACAAGCTCCTTCAGGAGAAAAACGCCGGAAAGCCGAAGTTCATCCTGCATGACGGCCCTCCCTTCTCCAATGGCGATATCCACATGGGTCATGCCCTGAACAAGACCCTCAAGGACTTTATCGTCCGTTCCTATGCCATGCGGGGCTACGACACGCCCTATACCCCCGGCTGGGACAACCACGGCATGCCCATCGAATCTGCCATCATCAAGAAAAACAAGCTCAACCACAAGACCATGCCCGTGACCGAGTTCCGCACTGCCTGCGAAGCCTTCGCAGAGGACTTCATTCAGCGGCAGATGTCCGGCTTCCGCCGTCTGGGTGTTCTGGGCGACTGGGCAAAGCCCTACCGCACCATGGACAAGCATTTTGAGGCGGAAGAAGTCAAAGTCTTTGGCGAAATGTTCCGCAAGGGCTATATTTACAAGGGCTTAAAACCCGTCTACTGGTGCCCGAAGGACGAGACGGCACTTGCCGAGGCCGAGATCGAATATCAGGACGACCCCTGCACCACCGTTTACGTCAAGTTCCCCATGCACGATGACTTGGGAAAGCTCTCCAATCTTGACCACAGCAAGCTGTTCTTCGTCATCTGGACGACGACCATCTGGACGCTCCCCGGCAATATGGGCATCTCCCTGCACCCGAGAGAGACTTATGCCATCGTCAAGCCCGACTACTCCGACGAGATGTATATCGTTGCTGAAGCGCTGGCCGAAAAGGTCATGGGCGTTGCGGGCTTTACCAGCTATGAAATTCTGGAGACCCATCCGGGCAGCTTCTTTGAAAATATGCTGGCCAAGCACCCCTTCCTGGACAAGACCTCCCGTCTGCTCAATGCCGAGTATGTCACCATGGACTCCGGCACGGGCTGCGTCCACACGGCGCCCGGCTTCGGTGCCGATGACTATCAGACCTGCCGCCGCTACGGCATGGAGCTCATCGTCCCCGTTGACGACCGCGGCCGTCATACGGACTATGCCGGGAAATATGCCGGCATGAAAACCGAGGAATCCAATCCCGTCATTCTGGCGGATATGAAGGAGAGCGGAATGCTCCTTGCCTCGGAGCAGATCGTCCACAGCTATCCCCATTGCTGGCGCTGCAAGAGCCCCATCATCTTCCGCGCCACGCCGCAGTGGTTCTGCT
>CAZPRA010000030.1:0-12481 GCA_964588975.1 uncultured Oscillospiraceae bacterium
ACCATTTGCCTTTTTGCGAAAGGCAAGCGATAAAGTAACACCTTAGGAGGCGAACCCTCTATCCAGCTGAGGTACGGGGGCATATTGGTGAAATATTCAGTTATTATGCAGAAATGGATTTGAACGAACTGCCGCTTAGGAGGCGGTTGCGTTATCCCCTACGCTACTGGGACGTATCTCATTTTTTCTTACGTTCCAGAAAAATCTCGAACGCAAATCCTATTTTCATTTTTTCTAAGGCGGACGTTGTAACGTAACCTTAGGAGGCGGACCCTCTATCCTGCTGAGGTACGAGGACATTTATGAAATTTTATTTATATCACCGCTTGCCTTTTTCCGAAAGGCAAGCGGAGGTACGAGGACATTTATGAA
The DNA here is from genome assembly GCA_964588975.1 of uncultured Oscillospiraceae bacterium. Classification (GTDB taxonomy): domain Bacteria; phylum Bacillota; class Clostridia; order Oscillospirales; family Oscillospiraceae; genus JAZOXB01. The sequence goes on from CAZPRA010000030.1 coordinate 373, forward strand.
ATTCCAGCGATTTTTCAATTTCATTTTACCTGGAGTAAGGAGGTTGAGCAACGCTTATTAGGAGGAACTTGTCCTATATCCGTTGCGTGGTACAGGCTGGAATATTAGCAATGAAGCGGGTTTGTGGCATGGCGGGGGTTGGGCGCGGAAAAGGTGCCAGAGCCCTACGGAGAAGCGGATCCCCATAGGGCTGGTCTGAAGCAGAGTGAATCTCCGCAGGGTTGGTCTACGACGAAGCAAATCCCCGCAGGGATAGCGTGCAGCGGAACAAGACTCCGCAGAGTCCGTCTGTGGTGGAGCGTGTCGCGATAGTTGTGCTCAAACGAAATTCCGTCTGGATGGGGAGATGGGAGGCTCAGCGTGCGGAGGGATAATCCCCGGGGCGCAGAAGGCTGAGATTTGAGACGCTGTGTGGCAAAAACTCAGCAAGCAATAAGACTCTCTGCGCAGCAAGGCTGGCTTACTGCGCGTTGGGGTCGTTTTTAGCAGCGCTGTCGAAAAAACTCTCCGCCGTTTCGGGGATGGGCTGACCCTGCATACAGGCTTCGAACTGGGCACGGCTCATGGTTTCGTGCGCCAAAAGGAATTCCGCGACCTGGCAGAGCTTGTCGTAATTTGTCTTTAAAAGCGCGGTGCAGCGGGCATAAGCATCCTCCAGCTCGCGGCGGACTTCGCTGTCGATCTCGGATGCGGTTTGCTCGGAATAGGACTTGGTGCGTTCATAGTTGCGGCCAACGAAAATCTCGCCGTCGCTGTCAAAGGAGACGGCGCCAAGGCGGTCGCTCATGCCGTAGCGTGCAACCATGTCGTGAGCAAAATCCGTGGCGCGGCGGAGGTCGTTGGAGGCGCCGGTTGAGACGTCTTCAAAGACAAGCTGCTCGGCAACTCTGCCGCCCAGAAGGGCGATGATCTCCTCGCGCATCTGGTTGCGCGTCATGGAAAGATTGTCCTGCTCAGGTAGGCTGACGGTCATGCCCAGCGTTTTGCCGCGGGAGATGATGGTGATGTGCTGAACGGGATCCTGCGTGGGCAGGCAGTGCATGGCAACGGCGTGACCGGCCTCGTGGTAGGCGGTGTTACGCAGCTCGTATTCCGTTCGGACGCGGGAGCGCTTTTCCGGCCCGGCGATGACCTTGAGGATTGCAGATTCCAGCGTTTTCATGGTGATCACGGGGGCGTTATCGCGCGCGGAAGCAAGCGCCGCTTCGTTCAGAAGGTTGGCAAGGTCGGCGCCGGTGAAGCCGCCGGTTGCGCGGGCGATGACACGCAGGTCAACGTCCTCGGCAAGGCGCTTGGAAGCGGCGTGGATGCGAAGAATTTCTTCGCGGCCACGGACGTCCGGCGGGTTGACATAAATCTGGCGGTCAAAGCGTCCGGCACGCAAAAGGGCCGGGTCAAGGATGTCGTGGCGGTTGGTTGCGGCCATGACGATCACGCCCTCGTTGCTACCGAAACCGTCCATTTCCACCAGAAGCTGGTTCAGGGTTTGCTCTCGCTCATCGTGACCGCCGCCCAGACCGGCACCTCTGTGGCGACCAACGGCGTCGATTTCATCAATGAAGACGATGGAAGGAGCGCCCTTTTTCGCCTGCTCAAAGAGGTCGCGCACACGGCTGGCGCCGACGCCTACATACAGCTCGACAAAATCGGAGCCGGAAATGGACAAAAACTGCACATCGGCTTCACCGGCCACAGCCTTGGCAAGCAGAGTCTTGCCGGTGCCCGGAGGCCCAACGAGCAGGACGCCCTTGGGGATCTTGGCGCCGAGCGTGCGGTATTTATCGGGATTGCGGAGGAAATCGACGATTTCCTGAAGCTCGGCCTTTTCCTCCTGCGCGCCGGCGACATCGGCAAAGGTGACCTTTTTCTCGCCGCTACCGACGCGGACATTGGCACGGCCGAATTTGATGGCGCCGTTTCCGCCGCCGGATCTGCCCAAAATGAGGTACATCACGATGACGAACACCACCATGACGATGAGATAGGGCAGGAGGGAGACGAACCACGAGGTCTGCTTGACAGGGACGAACTCGTAGCTTTCCAAAATGCCGCTGTCGGCCTGCTGCTGATAAAGCTCTCCCAAATCCTCGCGGAACATATCCAAATCCGCAAGCTTATGGCAGACGACACGGTCGCCGTCTTCCGTAGGCGAATGAAGCTCCAGCGTCAGCACGCCGTCTTCCCAGACGAAGGAGCGAACCTGCTCCTGAAGGAACAGGTTGCGCAGCTCGGAATAGCTGACCTGAGGGGTGCTGGAGCCGCCAAGGAGACTTGAGCCCAAAATCAGCAGGGCGACTAAAATCAGAATATAAAAGAGAAAATGAAAATGTTTGGACGGTTTGTTCAAAATGAGGCTCCTTTATTTGTTATAAACCTCCGGCTTCAGGACGCCGACAAAGGGAAGATTGCGGTAAAATTCCTCGTAGTCCAGGCCGTAGCCAACGACGAACTCATTGGGCACGGTGAAGCCGATATAGTCCGCGTGGATATCGACCTTGCGGCGTTCCGGCTTATCCAGAAGCGTGCATATCTTCAGGGAGGCGGGTTCCATGGTGAGCAGACGTTCCCGAACGAATTTCAAAGTCAGGCCGCTGTCGAGAATATCTTCCAGAATGATGACGTGACGGCCCTTGATGTCCGTGGAAATGTCCTTCAAAAGCTGCACATTGCCGGAAGTGGAGGTACCGGAGCCATAAGAGGACACTGCCATGAAATCGTACTGGCAGCGGATGGGTGTGGCGGTGACCATGTCCTTGAAGAAATTCACGACGCCCTTGAGCACGCCAATGAAAATAGGCTCCTTGTCCGCGTAATCCTGGGCAACCTGAGCGCCCAGCTCCTTAATCCGCGCCTGAAGCGCTTCCTCGGAAATCAAAATTCGCTCGATGTCTTGAAGCATGTTACGTCTCCTTTTTTTCTATATCGATCATAAGCGCGCTCTGGCCGGCCACGGCTGCGTAGGGCTTGCTGACGCCAACGCCGCCGACGGCAATGACCTCGCCGCCTGTAACAATTATCGGCACGCTCTGGCGCAGATGCCGGGGAAGCTTCCGCTCGATGAACAGCTTTTTCAGGCTTTTGCTGTGCCCGTCGGCCATGATCATGCGGTCGCCCGTCTGCCGGGGTCTGGCCCAGAGTATGCTCTGGGATATCATATCATATTTTATGGCAAAATGGAAAGGGGTATTTGCGTTTTTTTTCGCTTTTTCCGTTTTTTCTCCACAAAGGTCTGTGTTCGCCACGACTCGGCAGTTGATGCACAGGCCCAAAACAGGAATTTCCGTCTGTCCCGGCACGCTTAGAGGCGTCGGCGGAAAGGAAACGGCGCTTTGACGGCTGATATTTACGGCGCCGTAGCATCTCCGGACGACCACGCCGCCGGGCAGAGAAAGCTCGCCGGAAGGCGAAGGCGCAGCAATGAGCTGCTGCATGGCCTCAATGTGCCGCAGAGAGACATCCTGCGGAAGCTCCCGGCGCACCATCAGCCGAAGCGCTCGTTTTTGCAGCACGTCGTTCGCAGCAAGAAGAATCCTGCAATCATAGCCGCCGTCTGTTTCTGCCTTGCAGAGCAGCTCACGGGCAAGAGAGTCTAAAAAGGAATCCTCCTGCCGCAGGAGAGAAGACTGCGCACGAAGCTTTTGCAGGAGCTTTGGCTCCTCCTGAAGCAGCAGCGGCAGCACGTGATGGCGCAGACGGTTCCTCCGGCAAAAATCCACGCCGTTCGTCTCGTCCTCGCGCCAGGGAATGTTCTGCTTGTGCAGATAGGAGAGAATGTCATCGCGCGTGACGGTGAGCAAGGGGCGGATGAGGTCATCGGACTTTGGCGCAATGCCACAAAGCCCCCGCAGGCCACTGCCTCGCAGAAGATGGAGCAGCACCGTCTCGGCATTGTCACCGGCATGGTGCGCCGTGGCAAGACGGTCATGCGGAAGGCTTTTGAGCCAGTTATAGCGCAGTGTCCGGGCGGCTTCTTCCAAGCTCAGACCCTTTTGCGCGGCAAAAGCCGCAACGTCACCCCGACCGGCAGAGAAGTCGATCCCGTGAAGACGGCAGAACTCCCGGACGAAGGTTTCATCGCCATCGGAGGCTTCCCCACGGAGAAGGTGGTTAAAATGAGCGGCCGAGAGCGTGAAGCCCAGCTCCTTTTGCAGGGAAAACAGGCACCACAGAAGCGCCATGGAGTCCGCACCGCCGGAAACGGCGCACACAACGTGATCGCCCGGAGAGATAAGCCCCTCCGAGCGGCACAGACGCAGCACCTCAGGAATCATTGTGCCGCCACTCCTTATCGGCAAATGTGGTAAACTGCGGCAGCCATTGCAGCTCGACCGTGCCCGTTTCGCCGTGGCGGTTCTTGGCAACGATACATTCGGCAATGTTCTGCTTTTCCGTATCCTTATTATAATAGTCCTCGCGATAGAGGAACATGACCTCGTCAGCGTCCTGCTCGATGGCGCCGGATTCGCGCAGGTCGGAGAGCATGGGACGCTTGTCCGGCCGGCTTTCGTTGGCGCGGGAAAGCTGAGACAGGCACAGAACCGGCACATTCAGCTCCTTGGCCATGATTTTCAGGCTTCTGGAAATGTCTGAGACGATCTGCTGACGGTTTTCGCCATAATTCTTGCCACCGGCGGAGGTCATGAGCTGCAAATAGTCGATGACCACCAGCGCCAAGTCGTCGATTCGGCGGCACTTGGCGTTCATTTCGGCCACGGTGATGGAGGGATTGTCATCCACGCGAAGGTCGGTCTGCGCCAGAGCTGCTGAGGCAATGCCGATCTTGCTCCATTCGTCCACGGACAGCTTGCCCGTGGTGAGCTTTTTGTTGTCCACGAAGCTTTCGTTGGCCAGAAGCCTGGTGACAAGCTGCTGCTTGGACATTTCCAGAGAGAAAAAGGCGACGGTGCGCTTGGGGTATTTTTTGGCCACGTTCAGGGCAATGTTCAGACCCATGGAGGTCTTGCCCATGCCGGGACGTCCGGCCAGGAGCATGAGATCCGAGCGGTTCAGGCCGCTGATGAATTTGTCCAGATCGCGAAGGCCGGTGGAAAGGCCGGAAATGTCGCTGCCTGATTCGCTCAGCTCGGTCAGACGGTCGAACACCTTCAAAAGCACGGTGCCGATGTGCTCAAGAGAGTCGTTGGCGTTGCCGCGGCGCAGGGCATAGATGCGCTTTTCTGCAGCCTCCAGAATGTCCTGCGCAGAGCCGACGCCGTCATAGACGGTTTCGACGATATCCGACGCCGCCACAGACAAATTCCGCAGCAGTGCCCGGTCATGGACGATCTGGGCATAGCGCTTCACGTTGGCCGCCGTTGGCGTGATCTCCATGAGCTGCATGATGTATTTGGTGGAGCTTTCCTCGTCAAACACACCGCGTTCCTTCATTTTGTCCAGCACGGTCACAGGGTCAATGACCTGAGAATAGCTGAACATTTCATAGATCGTCTCGTAAATATCCCGGTTGGTCTGGACGTAGAAATCCTCCGGGCGAACCATGCCGATAACGTCGTTGACACAACGGCTGTCAATGAGCATGGAGCCCAGAACGGACTGCTCCGCTTCCAGCGAATGGGGCGCCTGACGACCCAGCAAATCTTCCATTCTTACCGTTCCTCTACCTTGATTTTCAGCTCTGCGTTGATCTCGTAACCCAGACGGCACTTGACCTTATATTCGCCCACGGTTTTAATGGCTTCTTCCAGAACGATCTTGCGCTTGTCCAGATCAATTCCGGTTTCGGCCTTGAGCGCGTCAGCGATCTCCTGCGTGGTCACAGAACCGAACAGGCGGCCTGCTCCGCCGCCTTTGGCGCGAACGGTCAGGGTCAGATCTGCCATGCGCTTGGAGATGGCAAACGCTTCCTCGCGCTCGCGCTGGCGCTTTTCCTGCTGCGCCTTTTCCGTCATGCGCATGGTGTTCACATTGTCCGCCGTCGCTGCAATGGCGATTTTCCGGGGGAGCATATAGTTGCGGGCATAGCCGTCAGATACTTCGACCATCTGACCCTTTTTGCCCTTGCCCTTTACGTCCTGCTGTAAAATGACTTTCATTTCGGTTCCTCCTTGATTTGTGTCTGTGTTGTAACGTCAAGCTGCGCAAAGAAATTGTCGATGCAGTGCAGAAGCTCCTCGAGCGTGGTGGGAACGTTCTTTCCCTTCACCTGAGCCCCGGCGGTGGCTGCGTTTCCGCCGCCGCCCAATGGCTCCAAAATAGCCTGCACGTTGGCCTCTCCGATGCTTCTGGCGGAGATGATGGTTTGCTCCTCCTGCGGGTAAAGCACGAAGGAGGTCTCAATGCCGGAAATGTTCAAAAGCTCGTCAGCAGCCTGCGCTGCGATGGTGCGCGTGGCCGTATAGTCCAGAGCGGCGATGGCGATCGTGCCCCGGTACAGGCGGGCGTTTTGGATGATTTTGTATCGCGCCACGGTTGTGGGCAGGTCGTTTTGAAACAGCTTTTTGACCAGCACCGTATCCGCGCCGATGCGCCGCAGGAAAGCGGCTGCCTCAAAGGTGCGGCTGGAGGTGCGTATGCTGAAATTCTTGGTATCCAGTGCGATGCCGGCCAAGAGCGCTGCCGCCTCTGCCGCAGGAATATCGCCCGGCTCCACGGAATATTCCAGCAGCTCCGAAACAAGCTCCGAAGCGGAGGAAGCGTAGGGCTCGTGAAGGTTCAAAACCGGCTGCTCGATATAATCTGCCGCACGGCGGTGATGGTCAATGACCACCACCCGGCGCAGGGATTCCAGCAGCGGTTTGCATTCGACCTGATCCGGGCGGTTCGTGTCCACCACGATGAGAAGGCTCTTGGCGTCGGCCATCAAAAGAGCATCCTGCCCGCCGAGGAAGCTGCCCTCGTATTCCGGCATGGTTTCAAGCAGGCTCAGAAGCGAAGCGGCTGCGTTTTTCTCCCGGTCGAGGACAATATAAGCCTTTTTGCCCTTTTTGCGGCACAGGCAGCACAGACCGGCGGCAGCGCCCAGAGCGTCCAGGTCAGCCATTTTGTGACCCATGATGAATACCCGGCCGGACTGAGCGATGAGCTCGGAAAGAGAGGCAGCCATCACGCGGGACTTGACTTTGGTGCGGCGTTCCGTGGTTTTGAAGCGCCCGCCGAAGAAGGAAAAATCGTAGCGATCCTTGATCACTGCCTGATCGCCACCGCGCGACAGCGCCATTTCAATGGACAGTGCGGCAAAATCGTAGTTTTCCCGGAAACCGGAACCGTCCTTGCCAATGCCAATGGATACCGTCGCGGCAATGCCGGCGGGATTGCTCACGGCGCGCATACTCTCAAGCAGGGAGAACTTGTCATCGGCCATGGCCGCCAGATCCTTGGACTCCAGAAGCAGCAGGTAGCGGTTGCGCTCCAGCTTGCGCAGCAGGCCACCGTAGCGGTCTGCCCAGTGGTTGATGATTGTGTTGATCTGGGCATTGAGGTTGGAAATGGCAGCGTCCGGCAGATTGTTGGTCAGCTCGTCATAATTGTCCACCAGAACAAGGCACATCATGGGACGCGTGCGGATGAATTCGTCCCGCGTGTCCAGAAGCTCGGTGAGGTCGTGAAGATAGATCATGCCCAGAGCCGCACCGTTGCGTCCTTCTGGCTCACCCAGAAGACTGCCCTGAACCAGAAAACGGCGCTCCTGAAAACGCAGAAAATCCGACGCTTCGCCCTTGCCCGCCAGCAGCCATTGCAGGGAAAGCTCGGGAAACACATCTCCGACCCGCAGAGAATTGAGGCCTTCATGGGCACCGGTCAGCTCCCGGAAGGAGCGGTTATACCAGAGGATCTCGTCTTCGGTGAGGTTGACCAGCGCAATGGGGAAAGGCACCTCGCCGCCGTGTGTCCGGTGGAGCATTTCGTTGGCGCTGCGGACATATTCGCCCAGAGCATGGCGCCTCTGGCGGCTTGCCCAGCGGCAGACGAGAAACAAAACAAGCGTCACCAGAGCCTCACCCAGTGCCAGATAATACTGCTCAAACACGGCAGCCAGAGCACTGAACAGCACGAGAATGACAAAAAACGCGGTCATTCTGGGCTGCAAAACACGCCGGAGCTTTTTGTTCATGGTCTTTCCTCCATTTAGCTATAAGCTTTCATTTTCAATTATAGCAAAAATTTCCGCGTATTTCTACTGTTTCTTGCCTGATTTTTGACCTTTTCAAAAAATTGTATACTTCTTCCATTTTTTGTGCTATACTATATGAGTGGAGTTGTAACCTTCCAACGCTGTTTCTCCCTGCTTTCAGGGAACTACATATTGTAATTATCATAAAAGGAGTTGTCATTTTGGCAGATAAACTAAAAATCATACCTCTGGGCGGTCTGAACGAGATTGGCAAGAACATGACCGTTCTGGAGTATGGCAAGGATATGATCGTCATCGACTGCGGCCTCGGCTTTCCAGAGGACGATATGTACGGCGTGGATCTGGTGATCCCGGACGTGACCTACCTTGCCAAAAATCAGAAAAAGCTCCGGGGCTATTTCATCACCCATGGCCACGAGGATCACATTGGGGCTCTGCCCTATGTTCTGCAGGCCGTAAATGCTCCGGTGCACGCAACGCCCCTGACGCTGGGGCTGATTAAGCTCAAGCTTGAGGAACACGGCCTTCTGGAAAAAACCCAGCTTATCACCCATCATCGTGAGGATGTGGTCAAGGCCGGCTGCTTCACCGTGGAATTCATTCATGTGAACCACTCCATTGCAGACGCCGTCGCCTTCTGCGTCAAAACGCCCGTGGGCAATCTGGTCTTTACCGGCGATTTCAAGATCGACCCCACCAGCGAAGACGGCATGACCGATCTGGCACGCTTCGGCGCACTGGGAAAGGAAGGCGTCTATGCCCTTTTGATGGACTCTACCAACGTTGAGCGGCCCGGCTATACCCCCTCGGAGTCTCTCGTGACCGAAGGGCTTGACCGCCATTTCAAGGGCTGCAAAAGCCGCATTATCGTTACCACCTTCGCCTCCAATATGCACCGCATTCAGGCAGTTTTGGCCATCGCCCACCGCCATGGCCGCAAGGTCGCCGTCACCGGCAGAAGCATGGAGAATATCCTCAAGGTTGCTACCGATCTGGGCTACCTCCATGTGCCCGAGGGTACCTTGGTGGACATCAATCAAATCAAGTCCCTGCCAAAAGACAAGATCGTCATCGTTTCCACCGGCTCTCAGGGCGAAAATATGTCCGCCCTTTACCGCATGGCCTTCTCCAGCCACCGTCAGGTGGATATCCAGCCCGGCGATAAGATCATCATCTCCGCATCTGCAATCCCCGGCAACGAAAAGGCTGTCTCCCGCATCATCAATGAACTCTACCGCAAGCAGGCCGACGTGGTCTATGACAAACTGGAAGGTCTTCACGTCTCCGGCCATGCCTGTCAGGAAGAACTGAAAATTATTCACGCGCTGACGAAGCCCCGCTACTTTATTCCGCTGCACGGCGAGCAGCGTCATCTGCAGAAGCACGCTGCGCTTGCCCGTCAGATGGGCATGAACCCCAAAAACATCCTCATTGCGGACATCGGCAAGGTGATCGAGTGTACAAGAAAGACTTGTAAAATGGCAGAAACAGTCCCGGCCGGAAAAATTCTCGTGGACGGCACCGGCGTGGGCGATGTGGGCAGCGTGGTGCTGCGTGACAGAAAGCATCTGGCGCAGGACGGCATGATCGTGGTCTGCGTCAACCTCTCAAGCGAGGATGGCTCGGTCATTTCCGGCCCCGATATCATCTCCCGTGGCTTCGTGTATATGAAGGAAAACGAGGACCTTATGGAGGCAATGAAGATGATCGTAAATCACGCGCTCGACCATTGCCAGAGCCGAAATATCTCCGACTGGGCAACCATCAAATCCACCATCAAGAGCGATTTGAGCCAATTCCTGTTCAAAAACACCAAGCGCAACCCCATGATCCTGCCGGTAATCATGGAAATCTGATGCTGATTTAAATCAAAAAATATGTACTGTGCCGCTTGCGACCGACTAAAGGCTACTGTAAGCGGCGCAGTCTACAAACGGCCCCCGGGTTTCGTTCAGCGAAACCCGGGGGCCGTTTGTAGACTGCGTAGCCATTTAAAAAATCTACTTTTCATTGAGTAACCATATTCATCGCGTATTTCTTGATAATCCGAAGGTCAGCCCATCGTATTTCTGTCCGTCAACTACTCGTATGCCGACATCGCGATTACACTCTACAAAGCCGAGCTTTTCGGCGCAGCGGAGCATACGGACATTACCAGACCAAGTTTGCGTGTAAAGCTCGTTCACGCCGGAGTCAAAATAGTAATTCATAAAGGCGCGCAGCGCGTTTGTGCCGATCCCCTTACCCCAAACACCGGGTTCGCAAATATCAATGCCAACGGCAAGCCGGACGGCCTGACCGTCCTTGACCTTGCCGATCCATTCATAATTCTCGTCAATCTGGTAGGAGTTCACCCAGCCGACGTGCTTGCCGTTCCATTCGATCTCAAACTTTGGGCGGCAAACATCGTCAGGAAGCTCTTTCACAGACTCATAATATTCACGCCAAGATGTGCGCACCGTCTCTTCGTCCGATTCGATAGGTTCCCACGGCGCGTCAGTATTTGACCACTCGGTTTCGCAGGTGAACCAGCGAACGTAGTCCTCAATGTCGGACTCAATCATATCCCGAAGAATGATATTTTCAAATTTCAGCTTCATCTTCGTTCTCCATTTACAGGTGCGCTCATACTTCAGCACATCCGCAGAACGCGGCGTTGGCTTTTCAAGTGCCCATATTTAATGCGGAAGAATATGCGGAAGCGATTCTTCCGGCAATTTGGCGATCAGTTTCTCCATTTTCTCACTGTTTTTCTTTTTGTATACTCGAATGCCGATGTAGACTCCAAGGCTCACAATAAACGTCGTCAAAGTAAGAGCGAGAAGCCATGGATCCATGTCATTTAAATTTGCATATGGACTGGAAAGCAAAACACTGGTAAGAATGAACAATAAAAAAGAACAACAAATGAAGATGCACAAACTGATTTCACTTGGTTTTCTGAGACGCTCATAATTCATTCTAGCCCACGGTTCCATATGGCCGCAGCGTTTGCAACGGCAGGTAAAGGCAGCTTTTCGGTATCTGTCCGGGTTTTTGGGATCCGCAATTGCAGCTAAATTTAATACTAAATCAGCATGAGCGTCCGCTACCAAGTGGCGATTTGTGTTGATGCCAAATATTGTGCTTGTCTCCGCTTGCCCTGTTACGGTTTCTCTGATCCGATTGTCTCTGCCGCAGCGGGAACAGCGATATTGCACATCAATTGTAAGCTTGGAAATTAAGGTTTCGCCGACTTTTATATGCATAAGGCACATCCTTTCACCGTTTATTAGGACAGCTATGAATGAATTATTAAATGCTCGACATTAGCTTAAGTTTATAATACTGTAATGACTAAATAATGTCAAGTAAATTTCAAATGTGGACGGCGAGAAAAAAACCTCCACTTATCAGTGGAGGTCAATGCTGGCGTTACCTGTTTTCACAGCTAGTGTGCAACGATCGTTTGCCGTCATGAAACATGCCGGTGGCATATTTCAAGGCAACACGATAGAGTACAAGAAAAAGCCTCCACAAAAAAAGTGGAGGCTTGTGTTGGCGTTACCTATTTTCACAGCCAGTCGCCCGGCAACTATCGTCGGCGCAAGTGAGCTTAACTTCTGTGTTCGGGATGGGAACAGGTGGACCCTCACCGCAATCAACACCAACTATTTTTGTTATCAGCGTTCTTTCGTTCGCTGAGAACTTCTACATTATATCGCACTTTTCTCATTTGTCAAGTGCTTTTTTCATCCGCATGAATTCATGCTTCTTCTCACCGGTCGCAACTCGCAACCTTTCGACGTGGTGACCCGTGGGAGAGTCGAACTCCCGTTTGCGGCGTGAGAGGCCGCCGTCTTGACCACTTGACCAACGGGCCATTTCCCTGCGCCGTCTATCTTCAACGCCTTCCGGCGGTGAATTCTGGTCCGCCCTCACGGACTCGAACCGGGGACCCACTGATTAAGAGTCAGTTGCTCTACCAACTGAGCTAAGGGCGGATTATGATCAGCATTTCTGCTGTATTCAGGACAT
>CAZPRA010000031.1:0-11958 GCA_964588975.1 uncultured Oscillospiraceae bacterium
GTACATCGGTAGTACAGCGGCTTCCCAAGCCGCTGAGGCGGGTTCGACTCCCGTACCCTGCTCCAGAAAAAAGCACTTGCTTTCGCAAGTGCTTTTTTCAACGAAATAAATCCCTTGCGGGATTCGCGAAATACGCTACGCGTGTGAAATATTGTGCACCTATGGAATCAGCGAAGAAAGGATCGCCAGGAATTCGTCCTCCGTCACGCCCTTTGCATCAAGAACAAAAGTCACGCCCTGACAAACAAAGTCCGCATAATAGTATCCGTCTTCACTTCTGCCGATGAAAACCTCCAGATTATTGACGACGGATTTCTCCTGCGTTGCTTCCAAATAAAAATAGTCCCGCGAAATATCGCTCACTTTTCCGACCTCAAGATGCACTTTCCTCGTAAAATCCGCGTTCGAGAAGTTCAAAATATCGGCATCCCAATAGACCTCGCCGTCTTGCATATATATGCCGCTTCGCTCATCCTGCCATGCGCAAATATCTGCCGGAAGCTGAGGAATGTAGTTCACGCCGTAATAGGCAATCATTTCCATCCGGGTCATTTCCACAAAATCTTCTTCCAAAAGGCAGACATTCATCTTATCGCTGAAAAGAACGTTGATTTGGTTGATGACGATTTTGTTGTTTTGGACGGGATCGTCCGCAGATTCGCCGTTTTTTTCGTCAAAATGGTCCTTAATGCCGGGATAAATAGCGTCTGGCGCCGTCTGCTTCGGCGCCGTTTTCTTCTGCCCGATGCCAAAGCCAAGCAGAATGGTCAGGCACACGCAGCACGCTGAACCTGCGACCCGAAGCGCCAGCTTTCGTTTTCTTTTTTTCTCGGCAGCATAGCGCTCTCTGCGCTCAAGCAGACTGTTTAACATTTCATCACAATTCTTCATAAGAAAAGCCCTCCTTGTTCAGTTCTGATTTTAAGGACTGCTTTGCACGATAAAGGAGATTTTTGAACTGCCGGTCGCTCTTTTTCAAAATTCTCGCCGCTTCCTTGCCGGAAAACCCTTCCAGATATACCAGACAGAGAACCGTTCGGTAATCGGTCGCAAGCTTGGAAAGCGCCCGATGCAGGATGATCTTGCTCTCCTGCCTGAGGTAAGACTGTTCCAGACTCTCTTGCGCATGGAGTTCCTTTTCCATGTCTTCGATTGGTGTTTTAACCAGCTTGGAATGGTGCCGGATGTGATCGACTGCCACATTTCGCCCGATTGCGTAAAGCCATGATTTGAACGAGCTTTTGCCCGAATATCGCGGCTTTCTGGTGATCAAGCGAAAGAAGGTGTCCTCCGTCAGCTCCTCGGCAAGCAGCAGATTGTTAACATAGCCGTTCAGATAGAGGATCAGGCCATCCTTATATTCTCCAACGATTTGTGCAAGTCCTTTGTCGTCACCGTCAAGGAAACGGCGGTAGCTACTGGCACCGTTATCCATTGACTTGCTCCTTTCCGAAATGTTTTTTAAGTTTCCTTTCACTCATTAGTCGTTTGAAGACAGAAAAAGTCTCACATTTTTTGTCCGTCGGAAAATTATTTGTAAAATTGCACAATATTGTTATATGCAATTTGTGCAATGTGTCCAATTCCGCTTTATGCGCTTTTGTGGTATGATAATGGGGCTTTAAAAACATATATTTATTAAGGAGAGAAGCAAAATGAAGCACTTCACCAAGCGAACCCTTTCCTTCCTGCTTGTGCTGTGTATGCTGGTGTCGCTTTTTGCCAGTCTGACCCTTGTTTCGGCTCAGAACTCAAACAAGCGCGGCACGGTCTGCACTTCCCTAAGCTCCAAGGCCAAAGCTTACTACACCGGCAACTATACCTATGACGTCATGTCCGAGCTGGACGGCGGCACAAGCGACTGCCTAACGACCGTTGATTCCGCCCTTTATCAGCGCTTGCACACCCTGATGAGCAGCACCATGACCAACTCCGTCACCTACAAAAAGCTTACGAACTATTGGCCGACGACGGATAACAGCATTTTCTTCTATAGCGACACCGGCTACAGCGGCACGGTCAGCCGTGAGCACGTCTGGCCGAAGTCCCGTGCTTCCTTCTATGAAAGCGGCGGCGGTTCTGACCTGCACCATCTGCGCCCGGAGAATTCCAACGTCAACAGCATCCGCAGCCACTACACCTTTGGCAATGTCAACGGTGTGATCTCCGGCTGTTCTACCTATTCCTATGGCGGCAAGACCGTCCTGTGGTATTCCGCCACCCGTGACCTCGTCGAGGTCAACGACAACATCAAGGGCGACGTTGCCCGAATTCTGCTCTATGTCTACGTCCGCTGGGAAGAGCCGAACCTCTTTATGGCAACCTCAAGCCCCGTCATTGGCCCCGACGATAATGAAAACTACGGTCTGAAGGTCATTGAGAGCATGGACACCCTGCTTTCCTGGTGCGAGATGGATCCCGTCGACACATGGGAGATGAGCCGTAACGACGAAGTCCAGGCTGTGCAGGGCAACCGCAACGTCTTCATTGATTACCCCGAGTATGCCTGGCTCCTCTTTGGGCAGGACATCCCCGAAGATATGAAGACTCCCTCCGGCGAGGCCGCCAACAGCAATCCGTACACGCTGACCGTCCTTTCCAACAACACGGATTATGGAACCGTTTCCGTCTCCGGCAAGACCGTCACCGCAACACCCAAGACCGGCTACGAGATTGACAGTTCCAACCCCTACACTGTTACCCCGAGCGGTGCGGCAACCGTCACACAGACGGGCAACACCTTTAAGGTCAGCGGCATGACCGCCGACTGCACCCTCACTGTGAACTTCACAGCCCGCACCGCCGCCAGCGTTGTCTATCACATCCCCGACGGCGTCAGCGTCAGCGGCACCACGAGCGCTTATATTGGCGACAGTATCGCTCTGGCAAGCGTGAGCAACGTTCCTGAGGGTTTCACCTTCTGGCGCTGGTCAGCTTCCTATGTCGATGAGGTGGAAGCCGAGGGCTATTCCGGCGAAAAGGCCGGTGCCAGCTATACTTTGACCAAGGCAGAAACGGTCTTCTATGCCGTCTTCTATCGCAACGAAAAAACCGAAAACGGCCTGTGGCTTTTTACCTCAAATCCGGTTCTGTGTGACCATGAAAACACGGAAGTCCGCGATGCAAAGGAGCCCACCTGCACTGAAAAGGGCTACACTGGCGATACCTACTGCCTTGACTGCGGCAAAAAGATTGCCACTGGCAGCGACATTTCGCCGCTTGGTCACGAATATGAAAACGGCAAGTGCATCCGTTGCGGCGCCTGCGCTCACGAGCACACAGAACTCCGCGATGCCAAGGAAACCACCTGCACCGAAAACGGCTACACCGGCGACACCTACTGTCTCGACTGCGGCGCAAAGGTCTACTCCGGTGCCAACATTCAAACCTCCGGCCACAATTACAAAAACGGAATCTGCACCCGCTGCGGCGAGACCGAGCCGGGCTATGTTGACCCCAATCCGCCGGAAGATTTCACGGACATCAAGGGCGACGAATGGTTTGCCGACGCGGTGAACTACGCTGTCTCCAATGGCCTGATGAACGGCATGGGCGCAGGTAAGTTTGAGCCGGACACCGGCATGACGCGTGCCATGCTGGTCACGGTCCTCTGGCGTTACGCCGGTTCCCCCATTGAAGGCGAAAATACCTTCACAGATCTGACACAGGATTGGTATATCCCCGCCGTCACATGGGCAGCGCACAACGGAATTGTCAGCGGCGTCGGCAACGGCAAATTTGACCCCGACGGCAGCATCACCCGCGAGCAGTTGGCAACGATCCTGTGCCGTTACAGCAATATGCTAGGCATGGACACCGCCGCTTACGCTGATCTGAGCGTCTTCCCGGACGCTGACAAGATCAGCTCATATGCGGAAGAAGCGCTCTCCTGGGCGGTTCGTCTCGGCCTAATCACCGGTACGCAGGAAGGTGGCAAGACCTATCTGGATCCGCAGGGCAACGCCACCCGTGCGCAGGTCGCAACCATCTTAATGCGCTATATCGAGAATGTCCTGAAATAATCCCAGATAGCAGCACTGCAATTATTCTGAAATCGTCAAAAAAATAATGCTCAGCAGAAAGAATGGTAGGACGCGGCCGCAGCCGCGTCCTACCATTCTTATACAAAACCTAATTAAACGCTTTAATAATCCAACCGCGTCCAGTAATGCTGAAAATGGTATCAGGGGTAAGCGAGCAAATGGTATCGCAGGGACGCTCAACGACTTTCTCCAAAGTTGCGAATACCTCATTTCGGAAGCCACGCTTGCGTATCTCTTTCCAGATCTGCTCTACGGGGCATGACTTTTCTCCAGCCATGACGGTGCAGAACATAGTAAATCTGACTTGTGCCAATGGAGTGGCCTACCGCCCTGCCGGTATGCCGTTTCCATTTCGCTGGTTTCCACAATCTCACCTTTCTCAACCCTTGCCTTAAAAGGAGCAAGTAGCTCAGCTTCTTCCTCGAAGCTGAGATTACGGTGATTGCCACCATAATAATTCCCGGAAATCGCTTTCAATCCTTTGTCCCGGTATTTTGCCACCAGCCGGGTCACGTAGCACAGGCGCATAATCCGAGCGGCGATGACTGTCAATAAAATCTTCGATTTCGTCTTCGCTGTAGGAATTGAAACCTGCAACGGCGTTGTCGCAATATGCCCTCAAATCATCAAACGCACCCTCAGCCGCCATGAAGAACGGCGACACAATGCAATTTGACAATGAAGCCCGCCGGTTTTCCACCATCAGCTCATAACCGAAAGAAAAATCAGTGGGGAGAAGTGTGTCGTTTCCATAGGGATTATCATAATCGTATCGGTTGTAACTCCAATATGCTGCCATGTCAATGTTCTTCATCATGGTCTCTATGGCAAAGGTTTTTTCCATGGCCTCTGTGTCGCAGTTTCGTAACGCTTCGAGATAGGCCGTCACTGCCGCTTCGGGTGTTTTGAACCCGTCTCCTTCGTAGGTGTCCTCTGCAAAGGGGGCCGTCAGCAGAATAATGCCGACAATCACCGCACCGCAGAGCAGACCCAGCAGCAAAAATTTTAAAAATGGACGCATGATTGGTTTTTCTTTCTTCATGATTGGTTCAGAACCTCCTACATTTTTTCAAACGGCGTGCCACCACGCAGGCAACCACCCTGAAAGTATGCCGCGTTACTTTATTATAGTAAACATATTTACTAAAGTTAATAGTAAAAATGTTTACTATGGTAGAACATCATCCATGCTGGAAACGGGCGGTGAGCGGATGGAATACTATATGAGAAAAATTCGGGATCTCCGGGAGGATGCCGACTTGACCCAAACACAAGTTGCAGAATTTCTGGGAACATCCCAGACCATGTATGCTCGCTACGAGCGTGGAGCAAGTGAGCTGCCGATCCGCCATTTGATTGCTCTTTGTCGCCTCTACAGGGTCAGTGCAGATTATATTTTGGGCACGGCACAAACCCGGCGGCGCCACCGTTGTTCCCTCCCCTGAATGGTCAATTTTGAAGATTCCATAGTAAATGTTGGGACTGTTGCGAATGCAAGGCAAATACAAAGTCAGCACTTGCAAAGCAGTTAGGCATCAGCCGCCCAACATTGGATAGGCTTATAGCCGAACACGAAGATGCAACAGCCAATACTATTTGAGATGTATGTATAGCAAAAAAAGCGGGGATTTCCCCGCTTTCCCCAACTTTATTCTCCAGAATTGCTGTAATATTCGTAGGCTTCCGTAATAGCGAAATACAGAGTGTTAAACCACTCTTCATCGGAATTAGTGCCAGCAGCAACTAACAAATTCTTTGCGGCTATTTCTACTTCAATTTCAAGGTAAGGCTGTAGCAACGCCAACTTTTTTTGATACGCAAGCATTGCATCGTCGCCACCGCTTAAAATATCACTAATATCTGTAGCACCCTGCAAACTGTTCAGTTCGGTCTTGACCTCATTATACCTATCGGGTAAAATGAACGTATCAAACTCCACTTTGTCCGAATTAGCGTAGGCTTCTTCCAATACAGAAAAATACTCTTTTAACAATGGCTCTATCTGGTTATAGTCCGTGGCTGTTTTGTAGTAGTCTGCAATTACCAACTCAGTTGTTTTACTGTCACTCTCGGTCGTTTTGTTGTCATTACTTGCACAAGAGCAAAACGAAAAACAGATAATCATAACAAGAAACAAAGAAATATACCTTTTCATAACAACCCTCATAAAATGATTTTTCACATACACTCCGATTCTATTTTATCGTAACCCCATAAAAATGTCAACATGAATATGACCATGTAACAGTTCCCATACAAGCACACAAGAAAAGGACTCTCAAAAACTGCACACAGAAAGCGGACTACTCGCAAAAATAGTCCGCTTTTTTCATAAATATATCCAATTTTTAATTTGCAAAATTGGTACGCTTTTGGATAAATCATCCGTTTTCAGCTTTTCGATTTACGAAAAGTCCTTGTGTACCAATGCTTTTTCTAATTCCCCATCAGTCCAGCGGTTTCATCGTGTGGATTTCTTTTGAGATTGCATTACCATGCTTCGTGGTGCTTCGCAGTGCTGTTTTCTCTATGGAACCACCTATTCACGATACCCCGTGGTGTTTCGTTATCCTCGCACATTTGCTGTCCTTTGAAGAATTTTGCGGTCAGGCAAAACGGCTCATTGAGCCCTTCTTATACTAATCACTGAACAAAACACTCGACAATCCATTTGCGCCCAGTGATGCTTTGGATAGTATGGAAAAAGCCTTGCAAAGCAAAGGCTTTTCAAAAAGAAACTGGACACCCACTTCGATACTCATTGTATCAAAACTGGTGTCCAGTTATGGCACGCCGGAAGGGACTCGAACCCCCAACCCTCGGAACCGGAATCCGATGCTCTATCCATTGAGCCACCGGCGCTTATCGCAAGAAAGATTATATCAGATGGCACACGAAAAGTAAAGCAATTTTTCAAAAAAATCTGAGGGGCAGATGCAACATCTGCCCCTTAGATAAACCATATCTCGACAAAAGGCGAGCAAAGAGTCAAAAGCAGAAGTCCTGTTGCCGCGATGAAAATGTTAAAATCAGCAACATTGCAACACAGCAGCAAATCAAGCGGAGAAAGCACTTGCTTAAGTGTCTTCCTCTTTCACGCCGTCGATATGGTGCTGAATGCGGTCCATGATCATTTCCAGCGCCACCAGATTTTTGCCGCCTTCCAGAACCACCAGATCCGCATTTTTCTTGCTTGGCTCAACGAACTGCTCGTGCATTGGCTTGACAGAAGCAAGATACTGGTTCAGAACCGATTCCAGACTTCTGCCGCGTTTTGCAACGTCACGTTTAATTCTTCGAATCAGGCGTACATCCGCATCCGTATCCACAAAAATCTTGATATCCATCTGAGAGCAAAGGAGCTTGTTCTCAAAAATCAGGATGCCTTCCACCAGCACCACTTTTCTCGGCTCAATGCGGGTGGTGGTAGCCAGACGGGAATAGGTGGTATAATCATAGTTGGGACACTCAATGGCGTGACCGGCCTTGAGTTCCTTCAAATGCTCGATCATCATTTCCGTTTCAAAGGCATCCGGGTGGTCATAGTTGACCTTATGCCGCTCCTCAATGGTCAGCTCGGCATAGGGGCGGTAGTAATTGTCATGGCTGAGAACCGTGACATCATCCTGAAAACGGGCAATCAGGTTTTTCATCAGGGTGGTTTTGCCGCTGCCGCTGCCGCCGGCAATCCCGATCACAATAATATCAGACATATATTTCCTCCGTGTAAAAATCCGATGGATTTTTACGCTGAACAGGCATTGTGCTATCCCCTCGCGGGGATAGCACAATGGATGATGTTGAAACGCTTATCTCTGTCCCTTGTCGTAGGGGATGCCCTCCGCCTTAGGCGCTCTGGAGCTCTTAGAAGTCAGCGCCAGAACGATCAGGGTGATCACATAAGGCAGCAGCCGGTAGACATAGGAACTGACGCCGATCTCGGTGAGCCACTTCACGCCGTCGCCGTTGATATCCAGCGTGGAATAAGATGCGGAAATGCACTTAAACAGGCCGAACAAAAGCGAGGACAAGGCGATATTCAGCGGTTTCCAGTTGCCAAAAATCATAACGGCCAGTGCCAGGAAGCCGAAGCCGGCAACGTCGCCGTTGGCGGTGCAGCCCTGCGTGGTCAGCGCGTAGACAAAGCCACCAAGGCCGGCCAGAGCACCGGAAATGGTCACGCCGGCATAGCGCATTTTGTAAACGTTAATGCCCAAGGAGTCCGCAGCCTGAGGATTTTCGCCGCAAGCGCGCAGACGTAGGCCGAAGCGTGTCTTATAAAGAATGATGGACATGATAACAAACAGGATAATGCAAATGTAGGTTGCCAGATAAACGCGGTTAATAAAGGTTTCGCCAAGGAAGCCGATGTTCGCGTCTTTTTCCAGACCGAAGGTGGTCTTTTTGATCAGGAACCAACCTGCGGAGGACTGGCCGTCCTTCATGTTCAGGGTGTTCTGATTTGCAATGATACGAATCAGGAACAAGGAGATAGCTGGAGCCAGAAGGTTCAGAGCCGTGCCGCCGATGGTCTGGTCAGCGCGAAGGTTGATCGACGCAAAGGACAGAAGCAGGGAGAAAATGGCACCGGCTGCGGCAGCGATGAGCATGACCAGAAGGCACATAGCCTGCAGGGTCAACACATTGCCATCCGCATAAGCCGTAGCAAAAACATCCACGGACTGAAGCATACGAACCGCAACAACGCCGATGAAGGCGCCCATGATCATAATACCTTCCAAAGCAAGGTTGATGATACCGCTTCGCTCAGCAAATACGCCGGCCAATGCGACGATCATCAGAGGGATCGCGTACAGAAGCGTCTGTTGAATCAGAAATGACATTCTTACGCACCGCCTTTCCGTTTTTTGCCGTTGAGCATCATGCGAATGACCAGAGCGAAGGCGCTCAGGTAGACGATCGCAGCAATGATAACGTCAGTGATATATTCGTTATAAGCAGTCAGGTTGGTAAGCTGCACACCGATGATATCCAGCATTGCCATGAAGATGCCGCTGAAAATAACGGCGATGGGATTGTTGACCGCAAGAAGTGCTACCGGAATGCCGTTGAAGCCGGTCGCCGGCAGGGATTGATAAGTCTGCCAGGAGAACTCGGTGTTGCCGGACAGGTAGTACAGGGAGGCACCGGCTGCAGCAAGGGCACCGGCAATCGCCATGGAATAGACGATGTTCAGGCGGTCACGGATACCGGCATAGCGGGCAGCATGACGGTTAGCACCGCAGGCCTTGAGCTGGAAGCCGAAGGTGGTCTTGTTGATAATAATGTAGACAACAACAGCCAGAACGATGGCAATGATGATACCAGCATTGACCTGAGAATTGGGGAAGATCTTGTCTAAGCCAAGCTTGGGCGTTGCAAGGCCGCCATTGACGGTGGTCTTATAAATGTAGCCGGACTTCGTGTTCTCAATGAAGTTCTTGAAGCTGCCGACCAGCTCCACTTCGTTGCCGGTCTGACCGATCACGGTGCCCTTCATCACGGAGAAGTTACTGATGTCGAACAGCCAAGTAACCACGTTTGCAGCGATCCAGTTGGTCATAATGCAGGCCAGAACCTCGTTAATGTTGAGGAAAGCCTTCAGCAGACCGGGAATGGCGCCCCAAATTGCACCGGCAAGTGCGCCGCCAAGGAATGCAATGATCCAGATGAGTGCAAGAGGAACAGAGGTTGCGGGGATGGAAAGAGCCAGCATGAGCGTGACCATGGTGCCCATAAGGTACTGACCGGGAGCACCAATGTTGAACAGGCCGGTCTTTTGGGAAACGGCAACGGAAAGGCCCGTCATGATCAGTGGAGTTGCCCGGAAGAGCATATTGCCGATGTTGGTGGTGTTAAAACCAAAGGTGAGCGCACCGTTTGCGTCACGGCCGGTGCTGAACAGGCCAAGGAAAATCAGGCGGATGCCTTCCCATGCGCCCTTGCCGGAAATTTCGGAGCTGGTAAGTCCCACGATGAGAACCAGCAAGCTGCCGAAAATCAGGCCAACCACGATGGAAATCAGGGACGCCAGAAGTTTCTTTGTGCCGTCTCTCTGCAATAACGGAGTGCGTACTTCATCCATTTTATTGGCCTCCTTTCACAGTATTCATGCGCTTTGCGCCGGCCATATAGAGGCCAAGCTCCTGAACGGTGGTCTGCTTGGGATCAAGCTCGCCGACGATTTCGCCTTCATACATAACGAGAATGCGATCAGAAAGGCTCATAACCTCGTCAAGCTCAAGGGATACCAGCAGCACTGCCTTGCCAGCGTCACGCTGGGCAACAAGCTGAGCATGGATATACTCAATGGCGCCAACGTCTAAGCCACGTGTGGGCTGAACGGCGATGACAAGTGGCATTCCACGGTCAACCTCGCGGGCGATGATAGCCTTCTGCTGGTTGCCGCCGGACATTGCGCGGGCGGTTGTGATAGCGCCCTGACCGCTACGAACGTCATACTGATCGATAAGCTGATTGGCATAGTTACGAACCGCTCTGTCATTGATAAAACCGGCGGTCTGGAACTGCTTCTCGCGGAAGCGTTGCAGGACAAGGTTCTGCTCCAAAGAGAAATCCAGAACCAGGCCGTGCTTGTGGCGGTCTTCGGGGATATGGCTCATGTTGCTCAGGCGCTTATGCACAGAAGCAGAAGAAATATCCTCGCCGCAAAGGGTCACAGTGCCGCTGCTCGCCTTTTCCAAACCGGTCAGGCCATAGACGAGCTCAGTCTGGCCGTTACCGTCGATACCGGCAATGCAGACGATCTCGCCGGCACGAGCCTGGAAGGAAACATTGTGCACAGCGTCGTTATGATGGAGTTTGGAGGGAACGCAGAGGTTCTCAACATCCAAAATCACGTCGGACGGCTTTGCCGGATCCTTGTGAACCTCAAGCTGAACCGGGCGGCCGACCATCATCGTGGACAGTTCCTGCTTGTTGGTGTCACAAACATTGACTGTGCCGATGTACTTACCCTTTCTCAGGACGGAAACACGGTCTGCAACGGCCATGATCTCGTTGAGCTTGTGGGTGATAAAGAGGATGGACTTGCCGCTCTTGGCAAAGTTGCGCATGATCTCCATGAGCTCGTCGATCTCCTGAGGCGTCAGAACCGCAGTGGGCTCGTCGAAGATCAGGATGTCGTTATCGCGGTAAAGCATCTTAAGGATCTCAACACGCTGCTGCATACCAACGGTGATATTCTCCACCTTGGCGTCCAGGTCAACGTTCAGACCATACGTTTCAATGAGCTTTTCCACTTTTCTGCGGGCTTCTTTCTTCTGAAGGAAGCCCATCGTCGTCGTCTCAGCGCCAAGGATGATGTTATCCAGAACGGTGAAGACTTCGATGAGTTTAAAATGCTGGTGAACCATGCCGATATTCAGCGCCGTCGCGTCGTTTGGATTGCGGATCTCAACGACCTGACCGTCCTTTTTAATGACGCCCTGCTCTGGCTGGTAAAGGCCGAACAGAACGGACATCAGAGTGGACTTGCCGGCGCCGTTTTCACCAAGCAAGGCATGAATTTCACCGCGGCGAAGCTGGAGAGTAATGTCATCGTTTGCGATGATGCCGGGGAATATCTTGGTGATATTTAGCATCTCAATGACATAATCCTGGGAATTATCCATATCGCACCTACTTTCCTCTTTTTTGCAGTCGCATGGCGACTATAATACACGATTATTATAGTGATAAGACGCAAAAAAAGCAAGTGAATAATTCACTTGCAAAAAAAAATGTCCTTTTGAACGAAAAAAGGAGCAGAAATTTGTGCAAAAGTGCCATGTTTCTATGAACGCTCATGAAGAATCATTGAAAAAGAATATAAAAAAGGACGGCCGAAGCCTTCCTTTTCAGCTTGTCAAAGAATCCACCGAAAGGGGAGAACCAAGGCTCCCTTGTGTAAAGG
>CAZPRA010000032.1:0-11735 GCA_964588975.1 uncultured Oscillospiraceae bacterium
AAACCACTTTGGCGGTGGCGCTGAGCAAGGCTTTGGGCGTCAACTATCAGCGTATATGTCTTTGGCAGAGGTGGTGCAGACGGCCGTAGAAAAGCGTTTCCCCGGAACGACGGTCTATGTGTTTCCCAGGACGGCACTGGAAGGCAGCGATGCCGAGCAGCTATGGTATCGGCTTCGGCTGGCAGCACTGTGCTACCCCGGCTACTATACTGAAATTGACTTTGATTCGGTGGCGCAGGAACTGGGGGTCAGCGTATCTATCCATCAATAAGATAAAAGGCGAAGACGGATTTTTCCCGTTTTCGCCTTTAATAACCCCCCCGGGGGGCTTCCGTTTCGACAGGCAAGCAGATATAATGTGCCCGTACACAAATAAGAAAGTGAGGAGAAACTCCATGAAAAAAATTCTTTCCATGTTGCTTGTTGTGCTGATGCTCTTTAGCATGGTTGCCTGCTCCAGTGAACCAGATGTAACAAACAACACCGATTCGATCGTCACTGCCCCTGCCGAAGAAGTGACCGACTACGCAAATTCCACCGTCATCCTCTACACAGGAAATGTCCGTGGCGACGTAACCGTGTATTCCCAGATCGCAGCGGCAAAGGCAGCTTACGAAGACAAGGGCGCTACCGTCTATCTGGTGGATGCCGGTAACTATTTGCAGGGCAGCGTCTATGCCAACTCCGACAGAGGCCTGACCATCTACAACCTGATGGACGCCGCCGGTTATGATGTGGCCGGTATGGGTGTGTACGAGTTCGTTTACGGCGCAGCGACCACCGGCTATATTTATCACAGCAATCTGACCAAGTTCTTCACCCAGGCGGAACTGCTGAGCGGTGCAGAAGATCTGGAATATCAGAAGAATGCTCCTTGGGCAGACGAGGCAGTGATGGATACCCGTGTAGCAAAAGCGGCTGCAAAATTCCGTGCCATTTGCTCTAACCTGAACATCACCGACGATGCCACCGGCTACTACGCCTTCGAAAACAGTGTGGTGCTGGGCGATGGACTGAAGATCGGTTTCGTTTCCTATGTTCCCGAAAATGTGGATTCCTATTTACAGGATGGTTTCCTGTCCGGCTATGAGACGCAGAGCGTGACCGCTCCTGAGAGCGACATTCTGGTCGCACTCAACGGCGAGGGCGATATTTCCATTGAAGCCAAGGCCGACGGCAAACTGACCGTAGGTGCTTATATCATTAACAACGCAACCAAGGCGATCACTACCGAAGAAGTTGACCTGACCGGTAATGACGCTGATGTAGATGCTTTGATCTCCGCTGCCGAGCTGTCCAATGTGGTCGGCAAATCCGAAGTGATTTTGGACGGTTCCGACCGCAACAACTGGAACGGCCAGACCAACTTGGGCAAGCTGACCGCCGATGCACTGGCATGGTACGCCCAGAGCAAGATGGAAGGCATTGAATATCCCATCGTTGCCATCCAGAACGGCGGCAACTGCGATAACTTCATCTACGCCGGTGAGATCACCGAAGTCGATCTGCTGAGCGCACTGCCGTTCTCTCCCATGGGCGTAGGCGTGGTGTATATGACCGGTGCGGAACTGTTGGAAACGCTGGAAGCGGCTACCCAGTGTGAAAAATGCCCCGGCTGGGCACAGGTTTCCGGTATCGACTACACCGTGGATACCTCCAATGCCTATGACGCAGGCGAAGCATACGGCGATTTCTTCAAGGCAAACTCCATCAACCGTGTGACGGTCACCACTGAGGGCTTTGATCTGGAGGCCACCTACGCCGTTGTCTGTGATAAGTTCCTGATCAAGGGCAACGACACTTATTACACCATGGAAAATCACGAAGTCGTCGCTTCCGCAGCAGACGGCCTGAAGACCCGTGACATCGTCGCTCTGTACATCGACGAAGTCCTGAACGGCACCGTCGGCAACGACTATGCGCTGAACTGAAAATAAGCAAGTACAAAACGGAGATCCATCCTATGTGATGGGTCTCCGTTTTCCTTTAAGGCCATAGCATTTCCGTCCTCACCGAAAATCTCGGCACGGGTACGAACGTCGGGGGTCAGACGGGCAGATTCACCGGTCTGCTTGGCAAAGAGCAGTGCTTCCTCTTTTTCGTCCATTCCCATATATACCTTGCAGAGAATGGGCAGGTCTTTACCATCATTCATAGTTTTTTCGAGCATCAATGGTGTGCTGACCGTCAAAACATAGTATTTGCCGTCACGGTAATCCGGTGCTGAATGGCTCAAAGTCGATATTAATACCGTAACAAGCTGCGGAAGTGTTGAAATTTCCTGATTTCGTGATAGAATAAAGGGTGATTGGAGGTGGAAAAATGGGGCGGCGGTTTCGGAAATGGGTCAAGCGCGGCGGTGGCAGCAAAGTTCATTTGCGCAAATCGAATCTTGGGCGCAGCCGGCAAAGTAACGGCGCAAGAATTAGAAAGACGTTCAAAGGAAGCAATCGCACAACCTTGCAGGTTCCCGGAGCGGTTATTCCGCAGGAAAGCGAAACAGCCGGGAATGAAATGGCCAAAAACCATAGCGCTGAAACGCAAACAGCCTCACTTCATCAGCCAACATCCCATGTCTACATTTTCCCCCTCGATCTGGACGGCAACGCCGTAGAAATGAAGCGCTCAAAAAAGCCCGTCAAAAAAGTTGTGTTATGGCTACTGACGGTCTGTTTTGTCGTCCTCTTTTTGGCCTGTTTGCCGCATATTTCCGGCTTTATCGCCCTTGCCGCTGCGGTGCTGCTTGTGCCTGCCCAGAAATGGCAAGCTCTGCTTGGCAAGTATATAGATGGCAAAACCAAGGCATTTGCGGTCATCGGATTGGCGACTCTGTTTTTCGTCACTATGCCCAGTGCAAATACCGACGGCAGTGACATTCCGGTTAAAGCAGTGATCGTTTCTTCGTCTGAAGCAACGCAAGCAAGCGAAGAAACACTTGCCAAAACTGAAGCCGTTACGGAGTCCTCTACCGAAGCGGTTACAGAGTCCGTTACGGAGCTTACCGCAGAGTCTACCGCAGAATCCACGGAAGATACAGAAGCGAGCGAAGCGGTTTATGAAGGGCTTACGGTGATTTCCTGGCCGAAAACCATCTCCCGCAACGAAACCGGCACGGTAGAAATTCAGGGCAAGCCTAACACGACATACACCATTCAGGTCTACTACAAATCCGGCGCTTCGACCGCAGACGGCTTGGAAGCCAAAACTTCCGACAATAACGGCTATGTGTTCTGGACCTGGAAGGTCGGCGGACGAACCTCCGCCGGCACATTCCGAATCGTGATATCCGGCGGCGGCGAAAGCAAAACGGTCTATTTCACCGTTGAAGCCGAATGACAGCACCATTTTTGATTTTTGGGGATTGAGAAATACGAATGCCCTTTGCCCGTTTAGACGGGCCAATGCACCCGCAAGGGGTAGATCCTGTTGCGGTAAACAAAATTTGTGCGCCGCGCTTGCGGCGGCTTCAAATTTCGACCGCTGCCACTCCTTTTTGCTCGCTTCATCCGCCACAGGCGGCGCTCACAAGCGTCCCCGCATCCGTAGCGCTCCTTCGTCAGCTATGCATAGATATCCGTAAGGCTCCTTCGTCAGCTATGCATAGATATCCGTAAGGCTCCTTCGTCGCCAACGGCTATCGTAGCCAACAGCTATCGTAGCCAGCGGCTATCGTAGCTGACGGCTGCGCTCTTGGCATCGGCCCCTGCGCAGCGTGCGGCGGTGTGGGGACACACCGTCCTAAATAGACATTATGCTGCGGCTGCTGTCAATCAAGCAAATGCCAACAGTCAAATCAATCAAATTAGAGATTTCACCAAATGCCCAAACTGTGGTTCCATTGATTTGGTCGAATTGAAAAAGGTTGATTATATGTGCGAGATGCAGAAAGCAAATAATCCTCAGACTGCCACTTCTCCCGCTGTTGAACTTAAAAAGTATAAAGATCTGCTTGACATGGGCATTATCACTCAAGAGGATTTTAACGCAAAGAAAAAGCAGTTGCTCGGGCTGTAATTCGGCTGAAATCGCAGATAAAAAGAATCATACAAAAGAGGAAGCACGGTCGGTGCTTCCTCTTTTGTATGGGTTTGAATTACTTGAAATATCTGTCCAGAAGGCCCTTCAGAGCCTTGCCGTGACGGGCTTCGTCCACTTAGCTATTCCAGATTTCCGTTGCTCCGCTTTACAATGCGGTTGCACCCGGCGTTGGCTTCTGAATATTTCTTTTCCAGCAGAAACCAGGCGGCGATATAATACTTGCCGTAGTTTGCCATATTGTCCCTCCGCTGGGCAAGCGATGCATTTATTTTGTGATATCCTTGACAACTTGCAGGATATGTTTTGTTTGATCAGGGGTGAGTTTTTTTATTTCAGTAAGCAATTCGTTTGTCTTTTTTGGGGAAGAATCGTCACTGAAAAATTCTTCCGGGGTTATTTCAAAGTATTCGCAAATATAAAGAAAACCCATAAAAGACGGCAAAGTTCGCTTGTTTTCGATTTTGTTGATATAGCTTTCACTCTGTCCCAAAGATAAACTCATATCTCTGGCAGATACACCCTTTTGAATTCGCAAATTTGTCAGGCGATTATAAAACCATTCCACATAATCCATACATCCCACCTCCGCGTTTGAATATATTATAAATCCATAGCGCGAATTTATTGTGGAATATAAGGATATAAAACGCTTGACAAAGGGAACTACAGGATATATAATTGCTGATGGTAGGGATTTTAAATCCCAAATGTAGAATGGAGGGTTAAAGTGGCAGAAACAATGGGAACACGGGAAGCTTCTGAAAAATGGGGCTATCCGCAAGCGACAATTAGTGACTGGTGTCGGAAAGGCTTGATCAAGGATGCCAGTCAGGACAAAGTGGGAAGTCCGTGGCATATTCCAAAAGATGCAGAATGTCCGAAACCTATTAAAAAGAAGGAGAAGGACACTCACTGAAAGATTGAAGTAGTCTGTCTCTCCAAAGATAAGTTTACAGGGTGCATAGCCCTAATTATTTGTGCTTGAAAGAGTGTCCGGCACAGATAAATATACGGTCAGTCATCAGACTGTGCCCACTCACCTCCACGTGCTCTGTAGTGTGCCTGTATCCTCAAGCATATTCTAACAAAATTCTACGCGCTGCGTTAGTGGCAATTCAGCTTCATACTATTTTGTGCCTTGAAGCGCAGCGGAAAGGAATGGTCATAAATATGGAAGAAAAAATCATTATCAAGAGCAAGCAATACAATGCTAAGAAACCGTTTGTCACAATTCTGATTCTCGGCGCAATACTGTCTGTCATATTTTATGTATGTCTCGCAAGTGATTACGCTAAAAAGTATGACGACTGGTATGAGACATACCTGGTTCATACGGAAAACGGAACCAAAGAATGTACACGAGCTGCCGGAACATGTTATCAATGCCGAAATGTTGAGGAACAGGGTAAGACGGCGTATGTCGTCGGATGGATGTTCTCTTTCGGCGGCTTGCTTGCGTTGCTCATGCCGTTCGCAGTAATGGCGATCATCGGCGGCCTCATCTATCTCTGGGCGCGAAGCTATGAGCTGACCGTTACCGACAAGAGAGTTTACGGCAAAACCGCATGGGGCAAGCGGGTAGACCTACCGGTCGATTCGATTTTGGTAATTTCATATGCCTCCTTTCTAAGAGGCGTTACGGTCGTCACGTCCTCCGGAAGAATCGGGTTTCTGATGATCAAAAACGCAGAAGAAATCTATTCATCACTCAACGAGCTTATCATTATTACACAACAAAGACGACTAAGGATGTGCCTGGGATTACCGCCGCAGATCTCTAGGATCTGAAAAAGTACAAAGAGCTGCTGGCCAGCGGCGTGATCTCTCAGGAAGAATTTGACGCAAAGAAAAAGCGACTGCTCGGTCTGTAATCCGGCTTGAATCGCAGACGCAGAAGCCCATACATAAAAGAGGAAGCACGCGTGGTGCTTCCTCTTTTATGGTTTTTGAATTACTTGAAATATCTGTCCAGAAGACCCTTGAGAGCCTTGCCGTGGCGGGCTTCGTCACGAGCCATTTCGTGGACAGTGTCGTGGATAGCGTCAAGGTTGTGCTTCTTGGCCATGGTTGCCAGCTCCACCTTGCCGGCGGTTGCGCCGAACTCGCAGTCCACGCGCCATGCCAGATTCTTCTTGGTGGAAGCGGTCATGTTGGGCTCCAGCTCGCTGCCCAGAAGCTCGGCAAACTTGGCGGCGTGCTCCGCTTCTTCATAAGCTGCCTTCTCCCAGTACAGGCCGATTTCGGGATAGCCTTCCCGATGGGCAATGCGCGCCATGCACAGGTACATACCCACTTCGCTGCACTCGCCGTTGAAATTGGCCTTGAGCTGGTCGAGGATATACTTTTTGTCTGCTTCAGGAACGCCGTCCAGCTTGGCACCAATGCCAAACTCATGCTCGGCGGCCAGAGAAGCGCCTTCTTCCATCAGCTTGAACTTCTCGCCGGGAACGCCGCACAGGGGGCACTTGAAACCTTCGGGCATATCGCCTTCATGAACATAACCGCAAACGGGGCATACATACTTTTTCATTTGATAATCCTCCAGTGTTTTTTATTATTTTATGCGTCTGACGTGACGCAAGTATTACAAATTCCGGTGAAGGTCAAAACACATTCCCGAACCGAACCGCAGGTGACCTGCCTGCAAAGGCTTTGAGGCGGGTCGATCCCGTCAACATCAATGACCGCGCTGCAATGAGAGCAGACAAAATGAGCGTGCGGGACTGTGTTCCCCTCAAAGCGCTCCATGCCGTCGACCACGCCGACCGAGGTGATCACGCCTTCCTGCTTAAGCAGGCTGAGGTTGCGGTAAACCGTGCCGAGGGAGAGGTCAGGAATCTCCGGCTTGAGCTGGGCATAGACCCATTCGGCGCTGGGATGAAGCTTGGTGGAGCGGACACATTCCAGAATTGCGTCGCGCTTTCGGCTGTGCTTTCGGACGGCCATTTGTTTTCACCTCCAAAACGATAATGATTATCGTTTCTGTTATTATAATATCAGAAGAACTTTCTTTTGTCAAGCACTTTTTTTATTTTTTTCAAAAAAGAGAAGAATAATTTTCCCGCCATGGAAGAAAAAGCCGGGTTCATGTATTGAAAACAGCGGGATTTTCATGTATACTATAATTAGGAGAATAGGAGATGAAAGGAGGCTGGTTGCTATGGGCGAGGTAATCGCGGTCATATCCGGCAAAGGTGGCACAGGGAAAACCACCCTTTGCGCAGCCGTTGCAAGCTGTCTGGCAGCAGAGGGACAGCGTGTTCTGTGCATTGACGCGGATGTCGGTTTGCGCAATTTGGACATTGCGCTGGGCATGGCAGAGCTTCCCATCGTGGCCTTTACCGACGTTTTGCGCGGCTACTATACCCTCTCGGACGCGGCTGTGCACCCCAGATTGGATAATCTCCGGCTGCTCACCGCTCCGGTACGGGAAAGCTGCGAGCTGATCAGCGTGGACGCTTTTGGCGATTTCCTCCAAAGCGTGCGACAGGAATTCGACTTTTGCCTGATCGACGCACCGGCGGGAATTGGCGCAGGCTTCCGGCTGGCCACCTCCCGGGCAGACCGTTGCATACTGGTTGCCACGCCGGATCCGGCTTCCCTGCGGGATGCCGGGCGAACGGCGGAGCTGCTGACGCTCGACGGCAAGGAGGAGCTGCGTCTGGTGGTCAATCGAGTGGAGCCACGGCTGTTTGGCCAAATGGAGCTGACCGTGGACGATATCATGGATGGCGTCGGGCTGCCGCTTTTGGGCATAGTGCCCGAGGATCGGGACGTCATGCTGGCCGCCGCTGAGGGCAGTGCACTGATTTTTGCAACGCAGGGCGGTGCAGCGGAGGCTTGCCAGAGGATTTCCCGCCGCTTGCGGGGCGTTCCAACGCCGCTGATGAAATTATAACGAGGTGACAAATATGAATATTACATTGATGGCACACGATAAGAAAAAAGAGCTGATGGTGCAATTCTGCATTGCCTACCGCAGCGTTCTTGCGCGGCATAACCTCTCCGCCACCGCCACAACGGGCAGATTGATTGCTGAGGCCACCGGTCTGCCGGTCAACCTGTTCCTGTCGCACAGTCAGGGCGGTCATCAGCAGGTGGACGCCCGCATTGCCTATAACGAAATTGACCTG
The DNA here is from genome assembly GCA_964588975.1 of uncultured Oscillospiraceae bacterium. Lineage (GTDB taxonomy): Bacteria > Bacillota > Clostridia > Oscillospirales > Oscillospiraceae > JAZOXB01. Next base: position 8,172 of record CAZPRA010000032.1, read on the forward strand.
GTGCTCATGTTCACCGACCCCAACAGCATTGACCCCTGGGAGGATCAGCAGATCGTTCAGACCATTCACCTGTGCGACGCCCACAACGTCCCCGTGGCGACCAATATTGCCTCGGCTGAGATGCTTGTGATGGGCTTGCAGCGCGGCGATTTGGACTGGCGGGAAATGCAGCGCCGTAAGCGTTCGGTGAGGTGAAGCATGGAAGCTCTGGAGATTATTGAGCGCATCCGCACCGCGGAGAAAAAGACGCCAGTGCGCGTAACATTGCAGGAAAAAGAGCCATGCCGCTTCACCGATGTGGAGGAATTTTCCGGCGGCGGCCTGAAACTGCTGTTTGGCGATTGGAAGGTGCTTGCACCGCAGTTGGAAGCACAAGCCCACAAAATTGCTGCGCTTCATGTGGAAAATAGTGCCTGCAATTCCGCACTGCCCATGCTGGATTTGAAGAATTTGAAGGCCAGAGTGGAGCCCGGTGCGATTTTGCGCGAAGGCGTCGAAATTGGGGAAAATGCCGTGATCATGATGGGCGCGATTTTGAACATCGGCGCCCGCGTCGGAGCGGGCACGATGATCGACATGGGCGCCGTTCTGGGCGGCCGTGCCACCGTGGGCAAGCGCTGTCACATCGGCGCGGGCGCAGTTCTGGCGGGCGTGATCGAACCGCCCAGCGCAAAGCCGGTGGTCGTGGAGGATCATGTTCTGGTCGGCGCCAACGCGGTCATTCTCGAGGGCGTCCACATTGGTGCCAATGCCGTCATCGCTGCCGGTGCCGTGGTCACGGAGGATGTTCCGGAAAATGCCGTGGTCGCCGGTGCTCCGGGGCGCATCGTGAAGTTCCGCGACGAAAAAACCAATGAAAAAACGCTGCTTCTTGACGCGTTACGAGAATTATAAGGAGGATTATCGTATGAAATATGTTTGCGAAATTTGCGGCTGGGTCTATGATGAGGAAGAAGCCGGCGTCAAATGGGAAGATTTGCCGGAGGACTTCACCTGCGAGCTCTGCGGCGTCGGCAAAGATCAGTTTGCCCCGGAAGAATAATTTCCACGAATACGACACCCAAACAAGTGGGAGACTATCTTCTGACAAAACAGGAGGTCGAAAAATGGATTCAAAAGCGCTGTATCAAATTACCTATGGGCTTTATCTGCTCACCGCGCAGGAAAACGGGCAGGACAATGGCTGCATCGTCAACACCGTTATGCAGGTGACGGAGCAACCGGCACGCATTGCAGTTTGCGTGCTGAAAAACAACCTGACGCACGACATGATTTTGCGCACGGGAAAGCTGGCCGTGTCCGCCTTGACCACGGCGGCGGATTTCGAACTGTTCCGCCGCTTCGGAATGCAGTCGGGGCGAACGGTGGATAAATTTTCGGATTTTCCGTGGGTGCTTCCCTGCAAGGGTGGTCTGCTGCGCCTGAGCCGCTATGCCAATGCCTATTTTTCCGGCGAGGTAACTCAAAGACTAGATTTGGGCAGCCACAGCCTGTTTCTTGCGCAGGTCAGTGAGGCGGAAAGCCTGTCGCAGGAGCTACCTTGCACCTATGCCTACTACCAGTCGCACATCAAGCCCGCTCCGACTCAGAACAAGTCCGGCGGAAGAAAATGGGTCTGCGACGTCTGCGGTTGGGTCTATGACGAGGAAAAAACCGGCATCAAGTGGGAAGATTTGCCAGAGGACTTTGTCTGCCCACTGTGCAAGCACGGCAAAGCAGACTTTTCGCCTTTAACCTGATATTTTCAATATATATATTATATAACGTACGCCGAGGCGTCTCCGAACGGAGACGCCTCAGACTGTCAAAAAACGTAATTTTGCCGTTTCGGAGGGAAGAAAAGTGTGAAAGGAAACCGTCAGGGTGTCCTTTCACGTTCAATCACTCGCCCGCAGGCGACAAAATTGCAAAATATCACACGACGAATTCTATTTTGCAATTTTAAAAGCAGCTTGTCAAAAAGACTTTTTTGACAAGCTGGCCGAGGCGTCTCCGAACGGAGACGCCTCAGCTTGTTTTCTTATACCTTCGCGGCTTTTTCCGGGCAAAGCCCTTCTATCACGGGGATAAACAGAATGCTGATGAAGCAGGCGGTGAAGCCGCCGTTATACAGGCAGAAGCCACCGTGCAGAGTGGGCACGCTCGTCACGAGCAAAAAGTGCGCTGCACCGGCCGCAATGCCCCAGCCAAAGCCGAATTTTCCGGCGATGGGTGACAGGCCGTTTGCAAAGCAGAGGCCGACGACAATGGCCTGTGCGTTGATGGCCTGTGCATATTCCATGCCCAGAATGTCTGCGCTGAGCCACTTCATCACAAAGGACATGAGCACATAGCCAACCATGATCGGCAGGACGTTCCTCGGATGACTGCCAGAGCAGACACAGGCCAGCATACAGAAGATGCAGCCGAAGGTGACGGCGTTGAAGGTCGCGCCGATGAGGTTATAGTACAAAACGATGAACAGGCCATAGACGCCTACGTTCAAAAGCGTGGTGGCGGGCCCGTATTTCTGGGAGAAGTCCACGTTGTGGCCGGAGTCCTTCAAAAGCTGCCAATAGCCCTTTGGCGTTGCGCCCATGCAAAACGCCAGCACAACGCACAGACCGAACAGGACAAAGCAGAACACGTTCGTGATCGGCCACGAGGCGACGGCGAGGTCGGTCGTTGCGCTGCCGGGAACTTCCACGCCCATCACCTTAAAGAGCACTGCATGGAGGAAGAAGGCCGCCAGACCCAGAGGCAGCGCCGCAGAGTAGAGCGAAAAGCCCTTGTGTGCCTTCGGTGAATGTCCCAGCCCGAAGGTCAGAACGAAGCCGACGAAGATGCCAACGAGCGCCGCCGCCAGCAGCCCCATCCAGCGGAAACCCAGCAGTTCTGTGCTCGGATAGCGCAAAAGCAGATCGGAGAACAGGGGCGCCAAGCCGGTCGTGAAGACCATGGCGTTGACCTGCGTGGCCGGGCTGACACGCTTGACGGCGCAGTAGAGCAGCACACCCAAAAAGCCAAACCAAATGTTAATGACGTTGATCCCCCAAAAGGCGAATCCGGCCGTGAGCAGGAAGGCAATGACGGAGGCGGCGTTGGGCTTGACCTTCGGCAGACAATAGAGCACGGTGCAAATCAGGCAGACCAGACCGGCATTGAGGAAGGCACCGGCAAAACCGCCGTTGTCAAAATTGTTGGTGGATACCTTGCAGGTCAGCTTTTGAATGTTCCAAAAACCTTCCAGCATGGCGCTCCGGTCGGGCATGAGGGGGGCTGCAAGGAGAAATGCAAGGGTAAAAAGGGCAAAGAGCCGCTTTAAAAAGCCGCTCGGCTCCATGGTTTTCCATTTTTTCATGGCGTCACCCTCAATGCCTTATGCCCGCTCTGCCGCCTCGATGACGTGCTTCATGAGCACGGAGGTGGTCACGCTGCCCACGCCGCCGGGAACGGGGGTGATGGCCTCAACGATGGGCTCCACCTCGGCAAACACGGCGTCACCGGCGATGGCACCCAAACCGCCACGGGCGTTGGGCTTGTTCTCGTCCCAGTTGATGGAGACGTCGATGACGACCTGGCCGG
>CAZPRA010000033.1:0-11690 GCA_964588975.1 uncultured Oscillospiraceae bacterium
CCTTGGGCGAAGCGGTGATGGTGCTGCCGGAGACGGAGACGGTGCCGTAGGAGGTATTATTGGAGGTTGCGGAGACGGTGTACTGCGTGAACAGCGTCCAGGTGGACTTGACCGTCTGATAGGCATCGACATTGCCGTGGCCGGGATATGTATCCTCGGAGGAGACGACGATGGGGAATGCGGCATAGTTGTTCCTTGCGGTGGTGATGCTGGAATAATTGTAGGCAGGATCCCAATAGCCGAGGGAGGACTTCATGGTGGAGACGGCTTCGGCAACGGTCTTGCCGTCGATCATGCTGTCCCAGAAGCTCTCTTCATAGGAATAGTCGCCGTTAAAGGAGACGGACTGAGAGTAGCCGTAAACGACCTCAACGCCCTTGTTGTGCAGAGGCGCATTCAGGCCGTCGGTCGCCATGCCGAGGCAGATGGCCATCCACAGGAGGTTGTTGCAGGCATTGGATTCCATGTGGTTGGCAATGGCGGTGCCGTCAACGCAGTAATAATACATGCTGCCGTTGGCACCTGCGTAGTAAGCATGGTAGTAGCTGCCGTAAGTACCGGTGACGCTGGCCTGGTCAGCCGAGGTCAGGCCGGTGCCGCTCTGCAGGCAGAGGTAGGAGGTGTTGGCCTGAGAGGTGTAGTCATCGCCGCTGTAGTAGTCGGTGTCGCCGTGGGAGTCGAAAATGACGACGGCACTGCTCTCCATGGCGTCGGCGATGGCGTCGATGGTGGCGTTGGTGGTCTTGTAGGTGGTGGAGGTACCGCCGGTGGCCTTGGCGATGTTGTTGCCCTCGGTGGCATACTGCGTGGTGAAGGAGGTGTCAATGCCATAATAGGGCTGGAAGACGGAGACCTTCGTTGCCGAGGGGCTGCCGCCCTTGGTGGCGTAGGAGACAGTCTCGACGCCGGCGTAGGCTTCGGGGTCTGCGCCCTCGACTGCGGTGGCACGGACATTGGCACGCAGTCTCGGCGAGTAGCCGCAGACGATGCCTTCGGTGGTTTCCCACGTGAAGAAGTCGCCGTTGCGGTTGATGGTGCCGTCGACATAGGTGTCGGAGGCTTCGACGGCGGCGATCACGTCGTCGACGATGGCGGCGTAGTCATCGGCGTCGGCAGTCTTGCCGCGGACAGCGATGACTTCTGTGTCTTCGATGCTTTCGATGGTGCGCCAGATGTCTTCCGTGACGACATCATACGCTTCCTGAGAAAGCTCGGTTGCTTCTTCGGGCTCTTCGGCGGCGAACGCGAGGGTGGGCAGAAGGCCGACAACCATTGCGATCACCATCAAGAGGGCAAGAAGCCGCTTGAACGGGTGTTTCATGCTATGATCTCCTTTTTAAAATTTTTGCTTCGCGCCTGGAAGCAATGGATGAAACAATTATACATCCTATACATAAGCAAATGCAAGAAGAAATTGACAATTTTCACGCTTTTTTTCGTGCTTATTGTGCGTTCTGAAAGCTGCTTAAGTCTCACGTCTGGGCACCCCCCGGAAAACACCCATGTGCGGTGCTCTTAACGCTATTGTAGGACGGGGCGCCCTAACCCCGCCACAATCGCGATCCTTTGGTGCCTGCGGCGGGTCAATGTAAGCATCGGCCTCTACAGACGCCGCCGGTGACGGCGTTCGGCGGGCTGCACCCGCAAGGGGTAGGCCGCATCCGTAAGGCTCCTTCGTCGCCAACGGCTGCGCTCAGGGCAGCCCGCTCTACCGTAGGTTGATTGGGGCGCCAACAGTGGGACGTCCGAAGCTGTTCTCTACAGCGCGGCGGGAGCAAGCTCCCGCCCTACCGTTCGTTGGCTGATGGTGCTTTGCGGGCGCTTGCCTGAAAAGCGGATGAATTGACAAGTTTGCTGCCGGTGTGCTATAATAACTTAGGAAAAAATACGCCGCGATTTGACGCGAAAGTGAAAGAACATATGAGACAGATAAATGATAAGCGCGCCGAAGTGCCAAAGTGTGTCATTCTGGGAAACGAAGCGACGTGGGAATCTGCACCCAAAAGCGTGATTTCCTGTACAAAACGCGAAAAGAATACGCTTTTGCAGATTGCCGCGACTGCTTTTGGCGCTCTCGCGATGATACCGATCAAGCTTTTTCGGCAGACGAAGATACACTTTAAATTAATATCCCTGCTTCTGGTGCTGGCGCTGCTTTTGACCGGCTTGCCCGTGGGCGCTGCGGTGCAGGCTTCGGACTATCGCGGCGGCATGGCCGGTGACGGCGTTGGCATTTATGCCCACGGGCTGGATCTTTCCGAATGGCAGGGAACGCAAATCGACTTTGAGAAAATTCAGGCGCAGGGCTACCGCTTTGTGATCCTTCGTGCTGGCTTTGCCACAACCGAGGATGCCGCCTTTGAAAAGAACTATGCCGCGGCAAAAGACGCAGGGCTTCATGTTGGCGTTTACCTCTATTCCTATGCCGATAATGCGCAGGAGGCAAAAAAGGAGGCCGAAGCCTGCAAGCGCTGGCTTTCGGGAAAACGGCTGGAATACCCGGTCTATTTCGACTTGGAAGACCCCAAAACGCACGGAGAGCTTGACCCGGACGCTCTGTCCGAAATTGCCCTGGCCTTTTTGGACGAAATGGCGAAGGACGGCTGGCTGGTGGGGCTTTACTCCTGCCTGAGCTGGTTGAATTACAAAATCAACACCGAACAGGTCTGCCAGAATTATGAATGCTGGATGGCACAATATCTCCTGAGCGGAAGCTATGGCATTTATGACCGCTATGACGAGGTCTATGGAATGTGGCAGTATTCCTCCACGGGCAACGTCGAGGGCGTGGATGGCAGCGTGGATTTGAATGTCTGTTTCAAGGACTACCCCAGTATTTGCCAGGAATACGGCTTCAACGGCTATGAAGTGTCGGGAGAAAATCTGTCCCTCACGGGTGCCACTGCCCCAGAAATTTTAAAGCTTGGCCAGAGCTTCACCCCGACGGGCAAGGTCACTTCCGGCAAGGGCGATCTGACCGGCGTAACGGTTGGCATTTATGACGAGCTGGGCGAAATGCTCAGCGGACAGAGCGTCAGCCGCCTTGGTCAGAGCTATGACCTTTCCAAGTTATCCGATAGCCTCAGCACGCAGTTTTTACCGGAAGGGAAGTATGTTTACCGCATCACCGCCTCAAACGTTTCCGAAAGCCGCACCCTGCTGCAACAGGTCTTCTGGGTCAGCAGCAGCGGTCTTCACGCCGAAGGACTTTCCTCACCGGAGGATTTAAAGTCAGGCGACGATTTTGACCTTTGTGGCTATGTCGTCTCGTGCGAAACACTTCGGTCGGTGAGCGTGACGGTGACAGACTCCGCAGGCGAGACGGTGCTTCATGCCGAGGCCAAGCCCAATTCGCCGGGCTTTGACCTGTCAAATCTCAGTTCTTCCATGTCTTTCCGTACGCTGGAAACGGGAAAATATCAATACCGCGTGGAAATCCGCACGGACAGCCGCAGCGTGACGCTTTGCAGCGAGTCTTTCCACGTCTGGGTTCGCAGCGACCCTGTCACCTTGAGCGGACTGACGCTGCAAGCGGAATACCTGCCGGGCGATTTGACGGAGCTAAACGGTCTGATCAGCTCCCAGAGCTCCGATTTGGAGCGCGTTGGCGTGATGATCCTCAACGCAGACGGCGAAACGGTGACTTCGGCCTCATACCAAAACCTGAGCGGGCGTTTTGACCTGTCCATTTGCGCCATGAAGCTCAAGCTTGACGAGCTGACGCTTGGGCGTTATCATCTGAAAATCACTGCTCAGAATGCTGCCGGGCCCGTGACACTGCTATACCAGAGCTTCCTGATTCGCGAGGATGCCATCAGCCTTTGCGAATTTGAGCCGCCCTGCGTTGTGCGCAGAGGCGATACCTTCCAACTTTCCGGTTGCGTCGCAAGTAGCTCCGGCGTTTTGCACAATGTCTGCCTGCAGGTCTTCGACGAAAATGGGAATTGCGTTTTGTGGAGCGCAAAGATGCCGAAGCGAAACGTACAGGATCTTTCTGATTTCCAGGACAGCTTGCTGCTTTCCAGCTTGCCCTGCGGCACCTATACGCTCTGCATCACGGCGGAAAACAGCCGTTGCTTTACAAGCCTTTATGAAGCACCTTTTACGGTGACACAGAGCGATGACACACTTTTCTGGGAAAACGGCTGCATTTTGCCCAACTGCACGGCCTATAGCCAGAGCGTACCCATGGTACTCTGGGGAAGCCTCAGCTCCGGCGTTTCGGAAATCTCAAAACTGACCGGCGAAGTGCTTGACGGAGAGGGAAATATCCTGCTTTGTGCGCAGACCGAACCGAACAGCCGCCAGACTTCGTTAGAAGACTTTAACGCCCTGCTTCGCCTTTCGGCGCTGCCTCTGGGCGAGTATACGTTGCGCTTTACCGCAACAAACGCCAGCGGCAGCTATGTGGTGCTCCAGTCCTTCTTTACCGTGACGGACTGCCTGCACCGCAATGTTCGCGGCGGAAACAGCTATGCGGCCGATTGCACTTCCTGCGGCGCCGTCTGCGACAGCCAGTGCATGGACTGCGGCGGAAAGGTTCGAAGTGGCGCACTTATCCCGAAAGCGTCGCACCGCGACCAAAATGGCGCCTGTGCCCTCTGCGGCAGAACCGCTTTTTGCACCGTGACGGTCACGCAGTGGGAAATGCCGACTGAGGACAACCAGCGCTTTGCCATTTTGGGCAAAACGGGCGAGAACTGGTACGCTTTGCGCATGGACGGCACGGCGGTTGCCGTTGCCGCGCCGGACGCCTCCGGCGAAATCGTTCTGAGCGCGGATCTGCTCTGGACGCTTTCCGACTCCCGTAAGGGCACCTTCCTGACAAACCCCTTCGGGCAGTCTTTGCACCTTGACAGTGCAGGTATTTCCGTTGCCAGAGGTGCCGAAAACCGGGATCTGAGCCTGCTTTTCGACGGCCAGAGCTGGAGCTTGCAGGCAAGTTCAAACGCCACACGTTTCCTCAGTTTTGACGGCGAAGCCTTCTGCACGGCAGAAGAATGTGGTGAGATTTATCTGTTTTTATACCTCTCTCAGAGATAAATTTGGAAGAAATTCAAAAAATTCGTTGCAATGTGCCATAGATTGTGGTACTATTTTCTTATCAGTGAAAATGCCGTTTTGAAGGAGTTTGGAATGAAAAGCTATAAAATCGCGGATCTCATCGTGCATATGGACACCTTTGGCCGCACACTGGCTCAGGCAGAGCCCTATCGCGTGGCGGATGAACCATCAGCGGATATTGTCATCTCCTCCGACCCGGAGACCCTGAGGGCGAAAAATCCGCATTTGTCCCTTGAGGACTGCGAATATCTGTCCACCGGAAGCTGCTTTTACCGCAGCCTTTCCGTCTTCAGAGGCATGATGCTTCATTCCTCCTGTGTGGTCGTTGAGGACCGTGCCTATCTTTTCTCTGCACCCTGCGGAACCGGCAAGTCCACCCACGTTCAGCTTTGGCTGAAGCTGTTCGGAGATCGGGCGTACATTTTAAATGACGACAAACCCGCTATTCGGGTGCTCGATGACGGCGTCTGGATCTATGGCACCCCATGGAGCGGCAAACACGATTGCAGCCGCAACACCCGCGTCAGGCTCGGCGGCATCGCCGTCCTTCACCGCGCAAAGGAGAATTCCATGCGTCCGCTTCCGCCGGATCAGGCTGTTTTCGATCTGATGAATCAGACCGCCAGAAGTCTTTCCGGCCGGTGCACCGAGGGTATTCTCAACACCATCGGTGTCCTCATCGGTACAGGAAAAATCTATGAGCTTTTCTGCAATATGGACATCTCAGCCGCAAGGCTGTCTTATGAAACAATGAGTGGAAAGAGGTTTTTACCATGAAAGTGAAAAATGGCTTTATCCTTCGCAGCATCGCCGGTTCCAACATCGTCGTTCCCGTTGGCGCCGCCTCCATCGACTTTAACGGCATGATCACGCTCAACGACTCCGGCGCATTTCTCTGGAAAGAGCTGGAAAAAGGCGGAGATGTGGAGTCCCTGACCGCGGCGCTTTTGCGCGAGTATGAGGTTGACGAGGATACTGCGCGCCGCTGCAGTGCGGATTTCATTGACAAGCTGAACGAGGCGGGCTGCCTTGAGTAACGAGCTGCAAACGCCGAGCATTTCAAGGGGGGCGATTTCCGTCTCCCTTAATGAGCTTTACCCTCTGATACATGAACGGCTCAAGGAAGGTCAGTCTGTGTCGCTGACCATCACGGGAACCAGTATGTATCCTTTCATTCTCGGCGGCCGGGATCGGGTGACGCTTTCGCCCATCACCGGCGATCTGAAAAAGAACGACCTGCCGCTTTACCGCCGGAAAAACGGCGCTTTTGTGCTCCATCGTATCGTCCGTGTGGAAAAGGACGGCAGCTATACCTGCTGCGGCGACCACCAATGGCAACTGGAAAAGGGTCTGCGCCGGGAGCAGATGATCGGCATCGCCACGGAGTATGTCCGCAAGGGCAAGCACCTAAGCAACCGAAACCTGCTCTATCGCCTTTACCGCACGGTTTGGACTTGGGTTTTGAAAGCTCGGCCGTTCTTTTTCTGCATCGACACATATGCCCGAGCAATTGTCAGAAGATTTTTCAGAAGGAAGAACACAAAATGAATGTGACGGATCAACTCCTTGCGCTTTTGCGCTATGCGGTTTTGCCCGATGCTCCGGCACCGCAGAAGGCAGACCTTGACCCACAGAAAATATTGAAGCTGGCAAAGCGGCATGGGGTCTTCCTTCTGGCATTTCATGGGCTGAAGGAGCTGGGCGTTTCCTGCGAAGCGGGTGACGAGGCGGAATTTCAAAAGGGCTTGGTCAAGACCTGCAATCAAATTTTTGAATTCCCGCGCATTTGCGAGGAATTTGAAAAGAACGGCGTTGATTATCTTCCGCTGAAGGGGGCAAACCTCCGGCCGATTTATCCGCATCCTGAGTTGCGGGAGATGTCCGATTTGGACATTCTGGTGCGTGAGGGCGATCTTTCCGCTGCCGAAAAGTGCATGACTGCCCTTGGCTACCAAAACGAAGAATCGTGCGCCAACCATACCGAGTATCTCAAACCACCCTTTATGGTGGTGGAGATTCACTGGGAGTTGATGTCTCCCGAGCAGGAGCTCAGCCGCCATTTTACGGATCCGTGGGGAAAGGCAATTTCCGGAAAAGAAAAACATCGCTACCATTACGGAGTGAACGACGAGTTTGTTTTCCTGCTGGGACACGCAGCAAAACACTATTACTATTGCGGCACCGGCATCCGCTCGGTTCTGGATCTGTACCTTTTCGAGCGTGCGAATTTGTCGCGTCTGGACGAAGAATATTTGCAGAAGGAATTTGCTCGTGCCGAGCTGACGCAGTTTGCGGCGGATATTCGTTTTTTGGGTAAACGATGGTTTGAATGTTGCAAGCAGCCAATGACCAACTCTGCCGTGAAAATGGAGGAAAGCATCCTTGGCAGTGCCCTGTACGGCATGCATAACGAACACGCCAGCATCATGATCAAAAAAACAATGGAGAAGGGTGCGTCTGTAAAGAAAGCAAAGCGCAAGTATTTCTGGCGTCTGGTTTTCCCAAAACGCTATGACATGGCTTTTATGTACCCCATTCTTTTCAAAACTCCGTTGCCCCTGCCGTTTTGCTGGCTGGTCAGGGGAGTGCGCATCCTGTTTAAAAATCCGAAGAGTTTTTCTGAACATTATCAAGGTGTCATGAAAATTGATGTGGAAGAATAATGTTCCGAATATCGAAACGGAAAGAAGTGAGAAAGAGTGAAAAAGCTGAACAATCAGGCACAATGGATCAAGTTTTCCCGGGTGGCGTTTCTCCTTTTGACAGACATGATCCTGATCACCCTGTCGGCGGTGCTGGCCCTTTTGTCCCGCTTTGATTTTAGCTATGCAAGCCTTTTGAAATCCGGTTTTACGGCTCACCTGATCGTGATTTTGCCGATCTTCGCGCTTTTGACCGTGGCGGTATTTGTGCCCATGAAGCTTTATAGTAGCCTCTGGGAATTTGCAAGCGTGGACGAGCTGCTGCACATTGTCTTTTCGGCGGTCATCGTGGCGCTGATTCAGGCGGCAGCGATTTTCTTTGGCTTGGTGGAGCTGCCCCGAAGCTTCCCTCTGATGAATGCCATGTTCCTGACGGTGTTCATCGTCCTGTCCCGTTTTTCCTACCGGGTGCTCCGCAGTGTGACCCACCGCAACAAGACTGCGGCCACGCAGCGGCGCACCATGCTCATCGGCGCAGGAAGTGCCGGCCTTTTGGTGCTCCGGGAATTCCAGAACAGCGAAAATTCTCAGAACCATGTGGTTTGTATCATTGACGATGACCCCGGAAAGCAGGGGCGCTATCTCCACAATGTAAAGATCGTAGGCACCCGCAAGGATATTTTGAAAGCCTGCGAAGCCTACCGGATCGAAGAAATTATTTTTGCCATCCCTGCGGCCAAAACCGCTGACCGCAAGGATATTTTGAACATCTGCAAGGATACCGGTTGCAGATTAAAGACTCTCCCCGGTATTTATCAGCTTGCCAACGGCGAGGTCAATATTCAGAAAATTCGCAATGTCGATGTCCTCGACCTTCTGGGTCGTGACAGTGTGAAGGTCGATCTGAACGAGATCGCCGGATACTTGCAGGGCAAGACCGTCCTGGTCACAGGCGGCGGCGGCTCCATCGGCAGCGAACTGTGCCGCCAGATCGCACAGCATGATCCAAAGCGGCTGATCATTTTCGACATTTATGAAAATAATGCCTACGAGATTCAACAGGAGCTTCGCCGCACAAAGCCGGAGCTTGATCTCGTTACGCTGATCGGTTCTGTTCGTGATACCGATCGTGTGGATCTCCTGTTCCGGACTTATCATCCCGAGATCGTCTTCCATGCGGCGGCGCATAAGCACGTGCCCCTGATGGAGGACAGCCCGAACGAGGCGATCAAAAATAATGTTTTCGGTACATATCATGTGGCGCAGGCGGCCGACCGTTTCGGGGCACAGACTTTTGTCCTGATCTCGACGGACAAGGCTGTCAACCCCACGAACATCATGGGTGCGTCCAAGCGTATTTGCGAGATGATCGTGCAGACCATGGCGAGTCGTTCGCAGACGAAATTCGTTGCCGTCCGCTTCGGGAATGTCCTGGGCAGCAACGGCAGCGTCATTCCTCTCTTCAAGCAGCAGATCGCCGAGGGCGGGCCCGTTACGGTGACGCATCCCGACATCATTCGCTATTTTATGACCATTCCCGAGGCAGTTTCGCTGGTTTTGCAAGCCGGTTCCTATGCCCAAAAAGGCGAGATCTTTGTGCTGGATATGGGCGAGCCGGTTCGCATCGATGACCTTGCCCGAAATCTCATCCGCCTCTCCGGTTTTACGCCGGACGAGGATATTGAGATCCGCTATACCGGCCTTCGCCCGGGGGAGAAGCTCTATGAAGAGCTGCTGATGGACGAAGAGGGTCTGCGTGCTACGGCAAATCAGCTCATCCATATCGGCCAACCGATCAAGATCGACGAGGCGGACTTCCTGCGGCAGTTGGAGCGGCTCCATACGGCCTGCGAAGAGAATTCCGAAACCATTCGTGAGCTGGTGGCGTCGATTGTCACGACCTACCATCTGCCCGTGGCGAAAACCTGACCGTAGGAACACTGTAGGGGACGATGCCTACATCGTCCCGACTTGCAGGCGGAAATGTTATTCATACGGGTCGATGTGGGCATCGCCCCCTACAATCGAGAACAACCTTTTTGAAGGTGAAATCATGTACAAAAACAAACATTTTGCACCATTTGAATCGAAAGTTTGGCTCTCCAGCCCGACGATGCACGGCGACGAGCTGAAATACATCGCCGAGGCGTACCAAACCAACTGGATGTCCACCGTCGGCGAGAATATCAACGAGGTCGAGCGTCTCATGGCCGAAAAACTCGGCTGCAAATATGCCGTGGCACTCTCTGCCGGAACGGCGGCCTTGCACCTTGCCGTCAAGCTTTCGGGTATTCGGCAGGGGACAAAGGTCTTCTGCTCGGACATGACCTTCGACGCCACGGTCAATCCCGTGGTCTATGAGGGCGGTGTGCCGATCTTCATCGATACCGAGTACGACACATGGAACATGGATCCCGTTGCGCTGGAACGGGCGTTTGCGCTCTATCCCGAGGTGCGGCATATCGTCGTCGCCCACCTTTACGGCACGCCGGGAAGAATCGACGAAATTCGTGAGATCGCCGAACGACACAATGCCGTCATCATCGAAGATGCGGCAGAATCCCTCGGCGCAACCTACCGTGGTCAGCAGACCGGTACCTTCGGAAATGTCGGCTGCATCAGTTTCAACGGAAATAAGATCATTACCGGCTCTTGCGGCGGAATGCTCCTGACGAACGACCGTGCGGAAGCGGAAAAGGTGCGTAAATGGTCGACGCAGAGCCGTGAGAATGCGCCGTGGTATCAACACGAGGAGCTGGGCTACAACTACCGCATGAGTAATGTCATCGCCGGGGTCGTCCGTGGGCAAATACCGTATCTTGGCGAACACATTGCGCAGAAAAAGGTGATTTATGAACGCTATCGTGCGGGATTTGCCGATTTGCCCGTGCGCATGAATCCCTATGAGAAAGAAAAATCGGAGCCGAATTTTTGGCTCTCGTGTCTCCTGATCGACCGTGAAGCCATGTGCAGGCAGGTCAGAAGTGACTGCGAGGCACTTTTTGTCCCGGAATCGGGGAAATCCTGTCCGACGGAAATTTTGCAGACGCTCGCAGCCTGCAATGCCGAGGGCAGACCGATTTGGAAGCCGATGCACATGCAGCCGATCTATCGGATGAACGGCTTCGTCACCCGTGAAGGCGACGGCAGGGCGAAAACGAACGCCTATATTTCCGGCGGCAGCGTCGGTGCAGACGGTCAGCCGTTGGATGTCGGCATGGATATTTTCCACCGTGGCCTGTGCCTGCCGAGCGACAACAAAATGACCCCCGATCAGCAGGACAAGATCATCGAGATTGTCCACGCCTGTTTTGACTGATTACCGTTCACACTGTAGGGACACCCGTCTTCGGGTGTCCGCAGGAGAAAACACGGTCATTGATATGCAAATGGTATGATGTCCGCATTTTTCGGACACCCGAGGACGGGTGTCCCTACGAAGTTTCATTTGAATGCAGATTGCCATGTCGCTTCGCTCCTCGCAATGACGCTACTTCGGGCTTGTGCGTGAAGCATGAATCAACATATTTCGGAGAAAGTTATGGAAACGACCAAAACCAAACGAAAAATCGGACTGTACGAACGCTTTTTCAAGCGATTCTTCGATGTTCTTCTCTCGGGGCTTGCGCTGCTCATCCTCTCGCCCGTCATGCTGGTTCTTGCGATTCTGGTGAGAACGAAACTCGGCAGTCCCATTCTCTTCTGTCAGGAGCGGCCGGGGAGGGACGAGAAGATTTTCAAGCTCTATAAATTCCGCAGTATGAGCGACAAGCGTGACGAAAACGGCAAGCTCCTGTCCGACGAGGAACGCCTCGGAAAATTCGGCAAGCTTCTGCGCAGTACCTCTTTGGACGAGCTGCCCGAACTGTGGAACATTTTCAAGGGCGATATGTCCCTCGTCGGCCCTCGCCCTTTGCTGGTTGAGTACTTACCGTATTATACCGAACAAGAGCACCACCGTCACGATGTCCGCCCCGGCCTGAC
>CAZPRA010000034.1:0-11447 GCA_964588975.1 uncultured Oscillospiraceae bacterium
TGACAAAAGCCGTGTCCAGTTTTCCCATCTCCGTGCGGTATTCTCTGGAACCCTCAATTGCCGCAATCCATGCACCGCCAAGCGTTGCTCCGGCGGTCAGCATGGTTTTTCCGATTTTTAGCGCAGCTTCCCCGATTTTTCGGAAGGAAGCTCCTGTTTTTTGGCTGCCGTTTTCCGCTTGATTTGCGGTATCTGCAATGGCTTTGTTTGCCTGTGCATTATCCACGGCAATTGTGCCGAGTAGCTTAAAAAGCTCCATAGTAATACCCCCTAACGGTAATGGGCAGATGTTAGGGGCTGCAACTAGGTTTTAGAGCCGGTCACTTTGTGGCATTGTGACCGTGCTTTTTTGGAGGAAACAGGCGGTTTAAAAGGCTGTCAATGTCAGCGTTGGTCATGTCTTCGTCCCGCTTGCCGGTAGTGTTTCCTGCGCTGGTACCCGGCTTCAAAACGCCGGCTTTCCAATCAGTAAATGTTTTGTCGGAATAGCTGTGGACATAGGCCGCCCATAGCCGTTCCTCCGTCTCCTTTTCTTCCTGCTCCTGTTTGCGCTTGTTTTCTGCGCTTATAATTTCGGCGGTAAACTCGCCAAATCGCCCTTGTTCAATGTAAAGACGCATGAATTCCATGGGACTGCTGTACCGGGAGTACAGCAAATCCCAGAATTCAAATTCGCCCGTTAAAGCAATTTGGCAAGCACCTTGAAAAAACTCGTATTTTTAATATCCGCGAACGAGTCGTAAATCATCAGCGGCAGTGTGCCGAATTCCATTTCCTTCATTTCCTCTGCCGGGATGCCGGACATGGAGGAATAGAACGCATAGACAGCCTCGCCAGCTTCGCCCTCCAGCTTGGAAATAACCACATCCCCAATGTTCAGCAGCACATTCACGCCGATTTCCTGAATATTGCCGCCGTTGGCAACGAGAACGATAGTGTCCTTAAACTCTTTCAAACCGAGCTTTCGAAATAAGCCCAGCAGGGGAATGAGGTCACCGTCTTTTAGCTTGCGGAGCGTATACGGACGCGCCACAATTTCCTCGACTGCCTCAACTCCAATGATTGTCTTTTCTGTGTTTTCCATCTTGCTTTAACCTCTTTCTGCTTTATTCTCTGTTGTCGATTTCTTCTGCCGTGACCGGAGTCCAGCCGTCCGCCTTGCGGATGAACAGTGCATAGGGCAGCTTATCCACGCCATAGGCAATGTCAGAATGGCATTCAAACGTTCCCGCGAACTTGGCATTTTCTTTGTTCTTGTTCTCCATGGTAAAGCCGGAGGTACAAAGGGCATTTTTGAAAATGCAAATAAACTCTCTGCCGTCAAGCAGATAGCCATAATAGCCAAAGCCCTTGTAGAAATGACCGGTTTTCAGCGTGGTGGAGGTCACAACGTCGTATTTGCCGTCCGTGCTGTCATTGATTTCGCCAATGACGGAATGCGCCATGAATTCAGGCGTATGCTCCACGATGGATACTTCTATAGACGCCGTTTCGCCTACCTTGATTTTTGTCTCCACGAGAGGAACGAGCGCCCCGTCAAGCTCTGGCGCAAAGAATTCCGGAGTGATGGTGATCTTACCGCCCTCCTGTGTTGCACCAAAAATAGCGGGCTTGATTGCTTCTTCTGTGGGTGCTACTTTCTCGTTGTACTCAACCCCGTGGAAGTATACGCCAGCACCAAAGGAGATTTTAGACGGGGTGCCGGTCGTAATACCGGATTTAATGGACATATTAGCTCACGCTCCATTCTTGTATTGATAAGTTGATTTGGACGCTTTTTAGTTCCGCGTCCTCTTTTGGTATCACAAGGGCGTTCTCATAAAAGACGACCACGGCAGAGCCACCCTCTACCATGACCGTTTTCCCGCCGACCTTGTGAAAATAGTTTTCGATCTTGGCCTTTGCCGCCTCCAATTCTGCCCATGTGCCACGGTGAAAACCCGTGAGCATAAACGTAGCTTTTTGGAGGCCGCTTTCGTCCTCAATCGGCGATTCCGTGTATTCCCCCACGAAATAAGGGTATACGATTTTTCCGGCAGCATTGCCGGAATACACGCCGAAGCCATACTCAATTTTCAGCTCTTGCATTGCATTTTCGACGATTTGTAATGGTATGCTATTCATTTGAACCGCCTTTCATAGCTTTCTGTATCGACCGTTTGATAAGCTTTTCAGCTACGCCTTTCTTGCTATCAAAAGCTCGTCGCAAGGTACGGTTGGGAGTTTTGCCACGGGTGAAGTAAAATTCCTTGCCTTTAATGATAAACTTTCTCATTTTGGTCTTTGATTTTGGGCTTAGCTTTTCGGCGGGAATAAACCATCCGCCCTTTCGCCCCTTACCCTCAAGGGCATATTCACCCGTACCAAATTCCTCCCAGATTGCATTTTCCAGAGGGCTTCCAATGGTGGCCTCCATCTTGCTTTCGTCAATGGTATGTTTCCACGACCCCTTTAACTGCCCTTCGTCAATTCTGGAATTTCTTGCGGCTTGGGTTTGTATTTCATTAGCGGCCTCTTCCAGCCCAGCAATGGCGGCCTTTTTTAGGGCTTCTGTTGCCTTGACGCTGAAATCCTCAAATTTCACTTCGGCGGCCATTTTATTGCCCTCCCGTGTATTTCAGATAGATTTCAAGCTGGCTGCCGCTGCGCAGTTCCATCGGATTGTCAATCAGCAAAATGTCGTAGGTCTTTCCGCCCACAAGCATTCTGCTGTTTTCCGGCGTGATTCCGTCAAGCGGCACATACTCGGCAATGAAAATATGCGTGCTTTCCTGAATCTTCGCGTCGTATGCGGTGTATTTGCTGTCACCGGCGGACAAATCCAGCCAACCGCGCAGCGTTTTCACATCCGCCCAAGTTTTCACCTGCTCGCCGATGGAATTGCGCTTGTTCGTGGCCGTCTGGATAATCGCCGTAATGTTTCCCCCGATGCCCCTCATACGCGAAGTCCCTGCCCAAAGCGGGCGCACTTGTAAGGCCGTAGAAAGCCCAAGAGCGACTTAGGGAAGCCCATGGAGGAATTATCCCCATCCATGTTAAAATACGTCACAGAGTGGCGGGAAATGGTCTCAGACTGCACGCCAACCTTGTCCCCGTTGTCAATCTGCCATTGCAGCAGGCGGGCAACTCCAACTTTGACGTCCTGTGGGTATTTGACCTTGGTGATAACTACACCGGATTCGTCAAAGATTTCCTCGTTGACGGCAACAACATTGCCCTCAATGCTTGCCACGGTGACAAGCTGGCCGGGCATAAGCTCAGACTCCGAGATTTGTAAGGTGTCACCAACGCAGAACGGGATTGCACCGTTGCACAGTAGGTTATGGTCTGCCATGGCAACAGCTACTGACCGAAATGCTCGGATTTGGAAATTGTTGTTGGTGTATGCACGGACAAGAAGTTCCAGCGCTTGGAGCCGTGCTTCCAGCAAAAAATCATCCTCGTCGGTTTCCACGTATCGCCGCAGTTCATGCACTGTCATGATCATTCCGCGTCACCCTGCGCCTTTCTGCCGCGTTTGGGTTTTCCCGCGCAGATGCTGTCAAGGTGCCCTTGGCATTTTGCCTTAACTGACAGCTCAGACAATCGCGGGTAATCCGTGAGAGCAATGCCCTCACGGAAAACGCCGCCCACGGTGAAGCCTTTATCATCCCAGCGGACGGAATAAGCCTTGCCGCCGCACAGGAGATAAGGTAGCCCGTTAATGATGATAAATTCCTGCATGGTGTGGCCTCCTTAACCGTTGGTCTTGATCATGCCGATTTTGACGTTCTTCGGATTGAACTTCAGACTGTAGTTTGCAGCCGTGCCCAGCTCGGCCTTTGTGGGAGACTCGTTTGCGATATTGTCTACCGCCAGAGACAGGCCATTCGGGTGCAGCACCTTACCCTGTTTGGTATAGAACTTGTCCGTACCGGCAGAAGCTTCGGGGTCGTAGTTGGTCGTATACTGCTTCTCGTAACTCTTGTCGCAGGACAGGAACGCACCCTCGCCGAGCAGATAGGTCTTGTAGACCGGGAAGCCCGCAACAGACGCGTCAAGGGTGTAATAGTCCGTGACTTTAACCATCTTTCCGCCGATGGTCGGAAGCTGAATATCCGTCTTGATAGCGCCGGAGCCGCCA
Organism: uncultured Oscillospiraceae bacterium; assembly: GCA_964588975.1. Lineage (GTDB taxonomy): Bacteria > Bacillota > Clostridia > Oscillospirales > Oscillospiraceae > JAZOXB01. Next base: position 4,124 of record CAZPRA010000034.1, read on the forward strand.
ACATATTTCTCAAACTCGACAAGTCCGAGCTTTTTGTATGCAGCGTAAATCTTGGAGTGCATCACGAGCAAGCCAAGGCCGCCAGTCATGTCGCCGAGCGCGGTCTGCTCCGCGTCAATCAGCGTAGTCGCGCCAATCAAATTTGTGTCAGCAATGGTGCCGCTGGTAATGGAAAGGTCGGTAACGTGAGTGGACAGGGCGTTGACACCGAGAACGGCATTGACAATGTTCATCAGCTCGTCTTCCCAAACCTGCGTATAATAGCTCTGAATGTGAGACTTGATATAGTCCAGCGGCTTTGCACCGGTCAGCTCGCGGGTGAAGTCCTTCGCCTGAAATGCCTTCATGCGCTGGATCATCATGCAAGTCTGCTTGTTGCCGGAAATCTCCTGCGGGGTGTTGTTGGTCAAACCGTCGTTGTTCAGGGCAGCCATATTCTCGTCATGGATATTGATGGGCTTATACATGGGGATCGTCGCAACGTTGCCCTTGCTGCCAATCAAGTCCATAATTGAGGCGTCCTGACGGACAACGCCGGAAGCCAGCACAGGATTTGACCAATATTCGGCCTCCTGCATCATATCGGCAAATACTTCTTCGTCAAACGAAAAGCCGCCGAAAAGTCCTGTTCTTGCCATAGTTAATTACCTCATTTCTTTGTTATTTTCCCTTTAATGCGTTATAAAGGGTCTCGTTTTCTTCTTTCAACTTAGAGCGTTCCTCTACACCCATTTTGCGGAATTGCTCCAGCGTGATCTCACCGCCGCCGCTGCCATTGGGGAGGGACTGGTCTTTGTATCGCTTATTGCCTACACCTTCAAACCAGTTCGGGAATTGTGTCTTCAGGCCGGAAAGCAGCGTGTCCCAACCCTTGATATTGTCCGTATCGTCCAATTCCAATGACTTACCGTCTGCTTTCAGTTGGCTTTCCAGCTTATAGGACAGATAGTCCACGTCCGTTGCCTTTTCTGCAAGCAGCCCAACTTTGATAGCAGCTTTGATTTTCGTCTCCTGCAATTCCTTTTGAAGCTGCGCAACCTGAGTTTCATAACCGGTGATTTTCCCCTGCAATTCCTCGTTGCCTTGCGTGCCCTTTTTCAGTTCAGCAATCAGCCCGTTTGCTTTGTCAAGCTCTGTGGTTTTCCCGCCTAAAAGGGTCTGGAGAGCGTCATATTTGCCTTTGCTGACATATTCGCCGGTTGCAAGATTGCCGAGCTTCACTTGGTTATCCTTGTTGGCCTCGTCGCCGTTATGGGCATTCAGCTTTTCCGAAAGCTGTGCATAAAGTTCTTCGCCTAAGATTGATTTCAGAAATTCCATGTGTTTCCTTTCGTTGCCGCAGTTTTTAAGCGTGGTGCCGCCACTGGCAAGCACTTTTTAAATCCGGAGTGCGCCGGAAAGTTTTGGGTGAGCCTTTTAAATGCCATGCCCGGGGCATGGAAAAAGGGCACTGGATAAGTACCCTTTTCACTGTGCTTCATTATTTTGTTGCAACGGCGTCTGCGTAACGCTTCGAGATGATCAGACAGCGGAGCATATCTTCCGTCAAGTCCAAGCCGTCATCATTGCCCCGCAGAGCGCCGCTGTCAATCAGCTCTTGCGTTTCCTTCCTCGCCCATTCAGGGACAGTGTCAATCGTCGTGTATCTTGCCATATTGCTTCCTTTCTCGTAACTGACGCCAAAATAATTGCAGATACCCTCCGCAATTGCCTCAGCAATCTGTTCCGTATTTTCGATAATCCATAAGGCCACTTCGTCCACGTCGTGGAAATCGACCTCAACATAGACGCAGGGTGATGCGCTCTTGCGGACTTCATACAGCTCCGGCCTTGCCTTGATGTTTTCAGACGTGCCCGGGGTGATAGGCGCAAGCGTATTAAATACGGCCTTTGCCGCCTTGTAGCCCTCACCCTGCAAGTCATAGGCGAAAATCCTTGTTCCAGCTACTTCCCCGTTGTAAGCGTTCGTGTGAACGCAGACATGAAGGTCAGACGGCCAAGCGTTGCTTTCGCTTACCCGGCTTGCCATGCTTGCCGTTACATTGGTTTTCGCTTCAAAACCGCAGCGCTGGAGGACGGCAACAAGAGCCTTTGCAATTCTCCGGCACTGGATTGCCTCATTGGTATTACCTGCTGCGTAAGTATTGGATGTCTGATCAGACGGACTGATATAGATTTTCTTTGCCATTTCGATTTTCCTTTCTTTTTTGCAGTAAAAAAGCGCCCTGTTTCCAGAGCGCCCGTTCAGCGGGGTTATTCCGTTTCACCGCATTCTTCCGGGATACCCGCAAGAGAGGTCAGCATGGACAGAACACCGGACAGCAGCGCAGCACCGCCAACCATAAGCCAATCTACATCTCCGACAACGGCGCTCGTCCCGATGGTTGCAATTGCGGCCTGCGCAACCGTCTTAATTGCTCGAATTCCAGCTTTCTTTGCCCAATCTTTCCAACAGCGTTTCATGTTCTCACCACCCTTCAAAACGCAAAAACAGCCCGTCAGGACTGTTATTTCAATGATTTTCACTTGTCAAGGCATAGAAAAAGCACCATGCAAAGTTGCACAGTGCTTTTATTCATCAATGATTTCAAATCTGTCAGCCGGAAGTGCGTAATCTCCCGGTTCGTCCATTTCTTCAATGTGAAAAGCAAATATGTTTCCGCTTTGGTTATCCTCGGGAAGAAATGCTTCGTACACATTTCCTTTTTTGAAGAAAATAGACTTTTTATCCGATATGTACTTGACCTTAAACATTTTCATATTCATCACGATACATCATCCCGTTATACAGCTTTATGAATTCTTCGTGTCTGCCGCAGCCGGGGCATTCAAACCAGTGAATGCTTACTTGCCGCTCTTCGCCGTATTCATCGTACACCCAGTAGAAAGCCTTTTCGTGTTTCCACTCTTCAGGTTCACCACCGTATGCATCTACCAAATCAGCGATTTTTCGTATTGGCTTTTTGCTACCTTTGCCCGCCAAAAGATGATCTGTTGGGTATTCTGGTCTGCTTCCCACAACAAATTCTATTTTCTCACCGGTGAACGGATTATCTACATTCGGGTATGTGGTGGACTTGGCGCCAACGCCCTTTTGAATTGGCTCTCCGTAGAACGCAATTCTGTTCGCTTCCATTTTAGCGCTATCATCCGCACTTTTCAAGTATTTTTTCTTGTAATCCTCGAAATTATCTGTCTTATCCAGCCCGAAATATTCTGCCCGTTCTTTGAGCGTCGCCAATTCGCTCTCATCCAGCGCCCAGCGCGCCCGCGTGTCACTGGTGCAGCGGCAATTGATGACCTCAGCGGCAGAGCCAGACGGGTCGCCGGGGAACATCAGACCGTTAGAAAACTTCTCGTCGATCTCCCGGATTTCCCCGTCAACTCTTGCGTGGGAATCTCGGGTGCGGGCGTCCAGTGCCGCGTCCCATTGTTTAACCACGTCCGCGCCTTTTGCCTTTGCCGCATACTGCGCATCCCGGGCGGAGGTCTGCTGTATTCTGTGTCCCTCTGTGCGGGTGATCCGCTTGGCATTATACAGGCCGCTGCCGGACGCGTTGTCGATATTCCGCGCAATATCGCTGTAGGAGAGGCCGGAAGCAATGCCCCGGCTGATCTCCTGCGAAATGGTCTTTTTCAGCATTGCCGTATCTACGCCCAGCCGGTCGTAAAAGCCCTTCACGATTTTGGAGTCTGTCAGGATTGCCTTTACCGCAGCCGCTTGATTTATCGGGGCGATGATGGGAATGCCTTGACCGGCAATGCTGTACATCGTGCCGATAAAGCCGGTTTCATAGCATTCTTTCAGGTACTTGTCAATCGACGCATAATTATCGCCCTGCATCTTGTCCAGTATGCCGCCGATTTGAGCTTGCAGCGCCTTTTGGTATTGCTGCTGGTAAATCTTTGATTGCTTGCGGGATTGCAGCATAGCTTTTGTTGCATCGTCAAGCCCGTCCTGTGATAGTGCCTCGTCCAACAAATCTATATCCGCCTGAAACAGCTTGATTTTCTCGCCAATATCTCGCAGCGCTTGCGCATATTGCTTTTCCAGCGCGGCTATAACCGCTTTCTCGCTGTCCAAGAGCGATTGCTGGACTTCTTTCTCATACCTATTGATACATCATCACCGCCTTACTGCACTGAATCCAAATGCAGCAGTTTTCGAGCTTTCTCCTCAGAAATTCCGATGCTGATTGAAATGATTGAAACAGCTTCATCAGGAGTTAATGTCCCTGCTTTATACTGTTGAATAATAGTCAGTAATGAGGCAGTCTGTGCGCCATTTAATGCTTTACCTATTTCTTCTCCCGCTTCTTTCTGCACTTGATCTGCATCGATTGCGGCGTTTTCTTCCGGCTCTACACCGCTAAGAGCCGCCTGCGCCGCTGCTGTCGGGTCATCCTCCGACTGCGGTACTTTGTCCTTGATATCCTGATACCCCAATTCAAGCTGCTCGCAAATAAGCTGTAGCTTCGTCTCATCATCAATCGTATTGGCAAGATTCAAAATCGTGGTAATCTCCGTCTGCTTGCGCTGCGCCTCTATCAGGTCGATTTGGGCGGTTTCCTGCGCATTGGTTGGCAATTCCCGCTCAAAGTCAAAGTATACGTCCGCCTGTGTGTAATTTGTGCCATTGGCGGCGTTGATTTCGTCCAGCACAACATTAACGATTTTGCGCAAAAACTGTTTCAGACGCTTTTCCAGCTTGGTAGCCCGCAAATCAAGCAGAGAATACGCGGCCTTGATTGCAAGGTTTGTGGTGGCGGTGGTGTCCTTTAACCCTGCGGTGTTGAGCGCCATGCCAAAGCGGTAGATGTTCTTCTCGTCGATTTCCATTTTGACTTTCCGCGCCTCTACAGGGATGTTAATGGTCTGGATATCCACACCGCCCTCATCATCTACGCCAATATGCTTTTTCGTTTTGATGTTGACCATCAGTTCATCTAGGTTGTCCCCCTGAAAGCCTCGCACAACATACAGCGCTTCGTTTGTGTCTTGTATATTGTTGGACAGGCCAGCGTTCATCAGGTCATAATCGTCAATCAGAGGCTTAATCGGTTTGAGCGCGGAAAACTGCTTTTTGCAATTATCCATCCGGAAAAACGGTATTTTCCCGTAGCTCTCGCCGTATATTCTTTTGCCGACCGTATAAACGGAATGCGGCTCTTGGCTTGTGCCGCTGGACATATCCGGTTTGATTTCGCCGTCATCTACGCAGTAAAAATAATATACGTTGGTATCATCATACACGCGGATATTGACTATACGGCGCCCGTCCTTGTCAATCCGGTCGACATACCAATAAATCACATAATCCCTATGGTCTGATGTATGCTTCGCCTCGCACTCCACTACCCCGATGCTGTCCGCCCACTGGAAATGTGTTCTCCCGTCTTCACTGCTTTTGTGTGCAAACATATAGTCAAAGCCTTTTGACTGCACTCCGGTAACCGTTTCGCTCAGCTCTGCAACAAAATCCTCGTCAAAGTATGCATCAAGCTGCTTTTGAAGCTCTGGGGAGTCAGATTTGATAAACGGCTTATCCCCCGGGATAAGATAGGGGACGATTTGGTCAACAATTTCCGTAAAAAACGGATGAGCAATTTTAATATTGCTTTTGCTCTTATCCTCTTTCAGCTTTCCGTCAGCGTCAAAATAAAAAATCCGATAATCCCGGATATCGTGGTCGCCCTCGTAATATCTGACGCCGACTTTTGCAAGCCGTTTTCGTTGGCTTGCACTGTCGTTGTCGATTAAAGATTTGATTTCGCTTGGTGATAACATTGGTTCACCCACTTTCACACCGTTCATTTTTTCAAAGTATTGTGCCTAGATTATACGGTTTTATCTTCCGCAACAGTGACCATACTGCCTCCCGAAGGAAACAATGACCATACTGCCTCCCGAAGGAAACAATGACCATACTGCTGCGGAAGCATAGATTATACGATTGCAGTGTAAATATTAAGAGGCTTGGTGCCGCTCATATTGATACGGGTCTGTCCGTCTGAATTCTTCCCAGCTCCGACCTTGAGCGTGTCCCTGCATTCGCCGACCGCTCCATCATCCAAGCGCACAAGGCGGAACTGCATCAGCAAGGATGCAACGTCTCCTTCGCCGATGCCAATCATGCCGCATTCCGCCCACGGGTCATCCGCATTCGGGACAAGCGGCTTGAGCATCGGCAGAAGCCATTCCTTCATGTTGATTTTGATCTTCTCCGTTCTGATGGGGAATTCCCACTCTGTCTGCAAGTATCCGCCGTTTGGCATCCACTCCGGCACGGCAGGATACACACCGTTTTCCACATTGTTCCCAATGCTTTGAGTGGCCAGTCGGCCGTAGCCCTTGCGTGAGATGTTGCTGCTTCTGTCGTCAAAATCGCAATTCGGCGTATGCCGCCATGCTTTCCGCCATCGCCCGTTGCGACGGTTGGCCGTATAGAGATGCAGTGCATAGTGTTCTCCCTCAACAAGATTGTGGGAATGCACCGTCAAAATTCCCGATCGTCCGTCTCTGGTCAGCGTGGTGTACGGCATCTCCTGCGGTTCAAAGAGGCGCATTCCCGTACTGACATACTCAATGCGTTCCGACTGGCCGCCTGTATTGACCGTTCCGATATAGCCGTTGCATCCGACGACGATGTCACCGGCAACGGCGTTACAGGTGGGATACGCCACGACGCCGTCGACATAGCCAATCACTCCGGCTTTCACCGGAACCGATGCTTCGGGGCTGAAAATGATACCATTGCCACGATAAATCCTCAGTAAATCCAGTGCCCTCTGGACATTTTCCGCCTTCTCGTTGCCCATGGAAAATACCGCAGAAACATCTGCCGCTGTTGGCTTTTCCATGGAGTTTAACAGCTCCATGATCTGAGCATATACATCCTCACCCGGTGCGGTGGGGCTACCGTTTGCGCACAAAATTGACCGTTTGGCGGAAATCCATGCACTTGTCGTTGTGCACAAGTCACCGGCGAAGACGCCGCACTGAATGTTGTATGCGCCGGATATCACGGGCATAGCGCACTGGTTCCCGGAAAATACAACATCGGTAAATGTGTTGTTATAGACGAAACGGGCGGTTTTAATGTCATATGCGTCCCAATCTGCATCAAAATCGAAATTGACGATAAAATCGCTATTGCCGCACACATAGATTTCTCTATTCGTTTGAACGGCGATCTTGTTCTTTACGGAAATATTGATCTCTTTCATGTCTCCATCTCCCACGACATGACATCGTCATGTACATCATCAATAGGGCATGGAGTAGCGCTGGGAAAGATAGCGCAAAGATGCGCCGAGTTCACCGT
>CAZPRA010000035.1:0-11419 GCA_964588975.1 uncultured Oscillospiraceae bacterium
GGTATCACGAGATGCAGATGGCTTTGCGCAGGGTGCCGATGGCGTTCTTTTCCAGCCGGGAGACCTGCGCCTGAGAAATGCCAACCTCTCCGGCCACCTCCATTTGGGTCTTGCCGTCAAAAAAGCGGAGCGACAAAATTCGCCGTTCACGCTCGTTCAGCGTGGATATCGCCTCCCGCAGGGCAATTCGCTCCGTCCACTGCTCATCGGTATTTTTCGTATCGCGCACCTGATCCATCACGGTCAGCGGGTCGCCGCCGTCGGAATAGACCGGCTCATAGAGCGAAACGGGTGCGGAAATGGCGTCCATGGCGCCTGTGACCGTCTCGAGCGGCAAGTCCATATAGCGGGCGATTTCCTCGAGCGTCGGTTCTCTGGCGTCGCGGGACATCATGGCCTCCTTACATTGCAGAACCCGATAGGCTGTGTCCCGGACGCTTCTGGAAACGCGAATGGCGCTGTAGTCGCGCAGATAGCGCTTCACCTCGCCCTCGATCATCGGCACGCCATAGGTGGAAAAGCGCACGTTCAGATCGGTGTTAAAATTGGCGATGGCCTTTAAAAGCCCGACGCAGCCCACCTGAAACAAGTCATCCGGATTTTCACCTCTGCCCAGAAATTTCTGGATCACGGAGAGCACCAGCCGGAGATTTCCCTCGATGAGTTGCTGACGTGCCTCCTGATCGCCCTGCTGACTTCGCTTCAAGAGGCGCACCATTTCCTCATTTTTCAATGTCTTCAGCCGTGCCGTGTTTACGCCGCAGATCTCTACCTTGCCCTGCATCCGCCGTCCTCCTGTTTCCATTTCTGTGAACAGTATTTCCCAGCGGCGGCGCATTATACCGAGTTTCTTGAAAAAGCGGCCATTTGTGAATGTCTCAGACGGGTGAATAAATCTCGCGTTCGGTGACGCAGTGGCTTTTGATCTCACTGACGAGAAATTCCAGCGCCGCGATCACGTGCGGGCGGATATCGCCGCCAAGCAGAACGTACATGATATCCTCGCCGGGAAGAAGCCGGCCGGAATTGAGCCAGACGCGGATATAGCCGACGCCATCCATGGCATAGGTCTGCTGCACGGCCTGACGGAGCTTTTCTTCGTCATAGGAAAAGTCCATGGCCGTGACCTCCGGCGCGTCCTGCTGCCCCAGACGAACCTTCGCCCGGGCCGTTTTGCGCACGGTGCCGTTATGGAGCAGGTACATTCCCACCTTCTCCCAGCCGGGATCCTCTTTGGCTTCCCGAAGCCATTGGTCTATGGAGGGAACCTTCTGTTTGCTCATTTCCTCAGCCTCCGCAATTGGCAGAGCCGGCGCCTGTGAGCATTTCCAGTCCGTGCTTCACCGGCTCGATCACCGCCAGAATGTTTTCCTCGGCGGCTTTTTTGCTGCCGGGCAGATTGATGATCAGGCTTTGGCCGCGAATTCCCGCCACCGACCGGGACAGACAGCCTCGCGGGGTGATGCGCATACTCTCAGCACGCATGGCCTCAGCGATGCCCGGGGTCTGGCGCTGGAGCACCTGCAGCGTTGCCTCCGGGGTAATGTCCCGGGGGGAAAAGCCGGTGCCACCGGTGGTCAAAATCAGGGTGAACTTCTTTTCATCGGCACATTGGAGCAGCTCCCGCCGGATGTCTTCCATTTCGTCGGGCACCATGGCGGTGTATTCCACGGAAAAGCCCTGTTCTTTCAGTATCCTGCACAGATTTGGGCCGCTGGTGTCCTCTCTGGCACCTCGAAATCCCTGATCACTGATGGTGATCACCGCTGCTGTCATGGGCATGATTTTTCCTCCCTTTGATAATCTCCGTGGACACCGCCGGTTTTCCGCAACAGGCGGATGTCCGAAATCACGATATCCCGCTGCACCGCCTTGCACATATCATAAACCGTCAAAGCGGCGGTAGAAACCGCTGTCAGCGCTTCCATTTCCACGCCGGTTTTTCCATCGCAGGAGACCGTGGCCACGATCTCCACTGCCCGGTCTTCTTCCACCAGACGCAGCGTAAGGTCAATGCCGCTCAGTCCCAGCGGGTGGCACAGAGGAATGAGCTCTGCCGTCTTTTTGGCGCCCATAATTCCTGCAATTTGGGCAATGGAGAGCACATCTCCCTTTTTCATGCCCCCTGTGCGGATGCGCTCAAAGGTCTCGGGGTTGACCAGCACCCGTCCCGCGGCAACAGCGCTTCTATGGGTGACCGGTTTTTCCTCCACGCAGACCATCTTTCCCCGTCCCTGTTCATTGAAATGGGTAAAATCCGGCATATCTTATCCTCCAATCCGATTCATGTTCCGTCCTGCCTCACTCCGATGACCCTGAGAGAGTTCGCCATGGCAGAAGGGCTTGGCCAGAATTGCCCGGCGGAACTGTTCCTCCATCTCCGTCCGGGACAGTCCCTTGATGGAAAGCTCCTGAGACGAGTGGAGGCAGGGCTTGAGCTTGCCGTCCGCCGTCAGGCGGATGCGGTTGCACCCGGCGCAGAAATGAGAGCTCACCGGACTGATGAGTCCCACGCTGCCCAGAGCACCGGGCAGGGCATAGAGCCGGGCGTCGCAGGAGTCAAAGGGCTGCTTTTCCAGCTCAGGCAGTGCCTTGAGCACCGCCTCGCAGGGCAAAAAGGACAGGCGGTTCGTCTCCTCCATGGGCATGAGCTCAATGAAGCGCACATCCACCGGATAGCACTTTGTCAGCGCCGCCAGCGCCGGAATTTCGTCCTCATTCCAGCCCCCCAGAAGCACCGCATTGATCTTGACCTGCTCAAATCCCGCCGAAAGCGCCGCCTCCAGACCCGCCAGCGCGTCTTTCAGGCTGCCCAGGCGGGTGATTTCGGCATATTTTTCCTCCTTGAGGGTGTCAAGGCTCAGGTTGACCCGGCGCACACCGGCCTCGCGCAGCGGCACGGCCAGCTTGGGCAGAAGAATACCGTTGGTGGTCAGGCAGAGTTCTTCCATTCCCGGCACCTTCGCCGCGCGGCGGCAGATGGAGAGGATATTTTTCTTGACAAGCGGCTCGCCGCCGGTGATGCGCAGCTTGGTGATGCCCAGAGCTGCCGCAGCCTCCACCGCCTGAATCATTTCGTCCTCGGTGAGCATTTCCTCATGCTTTTTCTTGCAGATACCCGCCTCCGGCATACAGTACTGACATCGCAGGTTGCAAAGCTCCGTCACCGAAAGGCGCAGATAGTTGATCTCTCTTTGAAAGCCGTCGCGCATATCAATACCTGCCGTAGCTGCAATTCGGCCAATGGCAGCTTGTGCACATCTGGCACAGACCGCCATCGCCCAGATTCACCAGTTCCTCTTTGGTAATCTCCTGACCGGCGAAAATCTGCGGCAGAAGCACGTCAAACACCGTGGTGGGCAGGCTGATGGCGGCACCGGGCACGCCAAGAATGGGCACATTCCCCAAATAGGCCACAAGGGTCATATTTCCCGGCTGAGACGGCACGCCGTGGGTGACGATCCGGGCACCGAGGCGGCGAATGGCCGTAGGCGTCAGGTCGTCCGGGTCGACGGACATCCCGCCGGTGAAAATCAGGAAATTCGCGCCCTTTTCCAGATGGGCTTTCGCGGCGGAGACGATCATATCCAAATCGTCGTCACAAATGGTCACACCAACGATCTGCGCGGGAAAACGGCTCATTTTTGCCCGCACGACGGGCTCAAATTTATCCTTGATCCGGCCGGAATAGACCTCAGAACCGGTGATGATCACGCCGATTTTTTTCTCCTCATAGGGCAAAAGCTGCAAAAGCGGCCGCTGTGCGCACAATTCCTCTGCCCGGATGATCTGCTCCTCCTTGGTCACAAGGGGCACAATGCGCATGGACGCCAGACGCGCTCCAGCCTCAACGGGATAATGATCCGGCAGGGTGCAGATGGTGATGTCTCCAATGGTGTTCACTTCCCGCAACAGCTCCCTGTCCACCCGGAAAAAGCCTCTCGTATCCGCCAGAAGCAGCACTTTTCCCTCGGAGGGTTCCGTATAGTGAGCGCCCGCTACCGGCGCCATAGCCGCCATTCTCCGGGCGCAGTCCTCCTCGTGGATCTCTCCGGCATTTTCCTCCCAGACGAAAACCGTCTTTTTGCCCACGTCCAGAAGCTTGGAAAGGTCTTCCTGCCGGATAACATGACCCCGGCGGAACACGGGCCCCTTAAAACCGTCCCGCATTTCGGTGATATCGTGGCACAGTTCCATGCCCACTGCGTCTTCAATGGGAATTTTTCTCATTTTCGCTTCCTCCCGTTCCGTTTCGAAGCGGCAAAAGGTGCTCCGGTGGCAAACAAATCCTCACGCTGCTGTGCCGGTGCTCCTGCCAGTATGTTTTATCGGTCTCCCATGCCAAGCTTGCTCCCTCTCCGGCGCCATCCGGCCGCAGAAGAAGGGTGAAGGAAAAGGGATTTTCGATTTCCTCCGTTACATGGCACAGGAAGCTGTTTGTTCCCTCCCCGGGGAGAATGTCGTGGGCACGAATCCCCACCGCCTCTGTCTCCGGTGTCCGGTTGGGCATATGCAGGGGAATTCCCCAGTCCGTTGCCCAGACGGTGCCGTCTGCCTCAGGGCGAATGGGAGAAATGTTTTTGCAGCCCGTCAAAAGGGCTCCCTTGCAGGTGCCCGGTGCAGCAAAAACTTCCTGACGGGTGCCCGTGACCTGCACGGTTCCGTTCTCCATCACGGCAATGCGCTGGGCCATGCGGAACACCTCGTCCCGGTCATGGGACACCAGAACCACCGTTTTGCCAAAATCCCGAATCACCTGCCGCACCTCCTGCTCCAAGCGAAAGCGCAAATGGCTGTCCAGCGCAGAGAAGGGCTCGTCCAGCAGCAAAATTCTGGGCTGTGACACCAGAATTCGCGCCAATGCGACCCGCTGCTGCTGTCCGCCGGAGAGCTGATGGGGATAGTGGCGGGCATATTCCTTCAGGCCAAAGCCCTCCATCACCCGCTCAATCTCTCCTTGCCGACTGAGCCGGTTCTTTTCCCGCCTAGCCCCGGTCTGAATGTTTTGCAGCACGGTCATCTGGGGAAACAGGGCGTAATTCTGAAACATCAGACCCGTGCGCCGCCGTTGGGGAGAGAGGTCGATCCTCTTTTCCGAATCGAACAGGGTCACGCCGTCCACGATGATTTTTCCCCGGTCGGGACGCTCAATCCCGGCGATACATTTTAAGGTCAGGCTCTTGCCGCAGCCGGATGCACCCAGAAGGGCGAGGGTCTCGTCTCCCGCCTCAACCTTTGTCCGCAGGCAAAAGGAGCCGTAATTCTTTTCAATATCCACAAAAAGAGACATATCAAGCCTTCCTCCTTTTGCCGCCGGTGTTCTTTTTCTCCAGCAAATTCACCGCCAGCAGCACCACAAAGGAAATGGCCAGATTGACCAGCACCCAGCGCAGTGCCATGGCGTCGTCATTGGTGCGCCAGAGCTGATAGACCGTGGTAGAAATGGTGGCGGTGCGTCCGGGGGTATAGCCGCAGACCATGCTGGTGGCACCGTATTCTCCCAGTGCCCGGGCAAAGGCCAGCACCGTTCCGGCCAGAATTCCCTGCCGACAGTAGGGCATACGAATTCGCCAGAAAATATAGGTGTTGGAAAGCCCCAGAGATTTGCCTGACCAAGCCAGCGTTTCGTCAAAGGATTCAAAGGCACCCCGGGCGGTGCGGTACATCAGGGGGAAAATCACCACCATGGTGGCAAAAATAGCCGCCCACCATGTCATGGTAAGGCGCAGGTCAAACTGCTCCAAAAACCAGGCGCCAATGGGTCGCTTTGGCCCCAGCACCCGCAAAAGAAGATAGCCAACCACCGTGGGCGGAAGCACCAGAGGCAGTGTGAGAATAACATCCAGCACGCCTTTCACCAGCCGGGGTGCTTTCGCAATGTAATAAGCTGCAAAGATCCCCAGAAAGAAGATCAGCGCCGTGCTGATCAGGGCAATGCGGATGGAATTATAAAGGGGAAACCAGTCCATGTTTTTCTCTCCTTGTAAAGCGGCAAAGCAGGGGAAAGCGGTTTTTTCTCCACCTTCCCCCTGCCTGTTTCTATTGACCGCCTGAAATGATTATAACATATTATGCCAGAGGCGTAAAGCCTACTGCCGCAAAAATTTCATCGGCCACGTCTGATGTCAGGTATTCCAAAAATGCCTTTGCTTCTTCCTGATGGCGGGACACATTCAGAACCGCCGCAGGATAGACCACCTGACCGCACATCTCGGCCGTGGCAGTGTCCACCACCGTCAGTCCGGCTGAGAAGGCATCGGTCTGATAAATAATGCCGCAGCTCACCATGGCCTCAGAGACCTGCGTGGTGACTTCCTTCACGTTGGAGCCATAGGTAATGCAGCCGGCAGCGGCAAGCTCGTCCTCGGAAAGGCCGAAGAAGGTCAAAATCTTCTGGGTATACTGCCCAACGGGAACATCGGAATTGCCCATGGCCAGCAGAAGGGTGCCTGCCTTCAGACCTGCTGCCAGATCGTCATAGGACTCTATTCCAGCCGGATTTCCCTCGGGAACCGCCAGCGCCACCTTGTTTTCCAGAATGTCAAATCGGGTGCCCTCCAGAACGAAATCAAGTTCTTCCGTGTTCACCTCGGGATTGGCCGTGATGTCAAGCTGGTTCATCTGCTTCTGTCCCGCAGAGATGAAAATATCGCAGTCGGCACCTTCCTGAATTTGGGTCTTCAGCGTACCGGAGGAGTCAAAATTGAACACGATGGTCACATTCTCGTGCTCCTGCATATAGCGGTTGCCCAGCTCCGTCAGAGTCTCCTGCATGGAAGCAGCGGCAAAGACGATGAGCTCCACTGCCGGTTCTTCCGGCTCGTTGGTTTCAGGCTCCGCCGTGCTGGAACTCTCAGGCTCCTGGCTGGAAGACTCCGCCGGATCCGGGGTCTTTTCCGTTGCACAGCCGGCAAACAGCGCCAGCGTCATGGCCAGCAGCAACATAATGGATAATGCTTTTTTCATGTGATTTTCCTTCTTTCCGTTTTTTGGTTTCCTGCGTCAATCGGTTCCGCCGCACAATTTGAATGTGTCAGCCGTGCCATCTTCAAGCCCCCACCGCCCGAAAAAGAAGCGGTTCTTCTCACAGGGCTACCTTGATAAATGGCGCCCCCCCGCAGGACACAATACCAGAATAAACCAAAAAGAGAAAAAAGTATGTTGTCCAAACAACATTTTTGTGATAGAATCGGATTACAATACCATCGAGGCTCAGCTTGTCAAAAAAGTCTTTTTGACAAGCTGCTTTCAAAATTGCAAAATAAATTTTGTAGTGTTATATTTTGCAATTTTGTCGCCTGCGGGCGGGTGATTGAACGTGAAAGGCACTCTGACGGTTTCCTTTCACACTTTTCTTCCCTCCGAAACAGCAAAAAATACGTTTTTTGACAGTCTGACCATCAAGGCTGTCAAAAAGACTTTTTGACAAGCCACAATATAATACAGAATAGAAAGGAGAACCGTGGATGACGCAGGACGACCGTACCAGTCTGAAGGGCTGCATTTTGTTTCAAGATCTTTCGGAGGAGTATCTCCTTCAAAACATTCTCCCTCTGGGTCAGGAACGTCTCTTTGCCCGGGGACAGTTTCTTCTGACGCCTCAGCAACCTCTGGATTACCTTGCCGTGGTGCTCTCCGGGCGGGTCTGCACCCAACATCTTTTTACGGATGGCTCCTACAGCACCACCGATGCCATGTCCCCCGGAGAGGTCTTCGGTGCCGATCTGGTGTGCACCAATTCCCGTCTCTCCCCCTACCACGCCATTGCCCAGACCCGCTGCCGCCTGTGGTGCCTTCCCCGGGAAGCCCTTCTTTTCCCCGGCACGCTGGAAGAACCGGCTAGGCAGCAGATCCTTGCCCGGCTTTTGACCCTCATCTCCAATTTAAATATGCAAAAGGAATACCGTCTGGCCATTCTCTCCCAGAAGGGTCTGCGCCAGAGAATTCTCACCTATCTTCAAATGCAGGCCGGCAAACGGCAAACCAACCGCTTCACCATTCCCTTTTCCCGGGAAGAAATGGCCTCCTTTCTGTGCGTGAACCGCAGCGCCCTGTCGCACGAGCTGAGCTGCATGGCGCAGGAAGGTCTTATCGCCTTCCGCAAAAACGACTTCACCCTTTTGCGCACCCCGGATTGACCGCTTTTGTGCAAAAATGTGCAAAATACTGCCGCCGGGCGAAAATTCGTCACTTCGACGGGAGGCTTGAAGCCCTGCCGGAATTCGACATTTTACTTTTCCGCTTCCGTTCTGCCTCCTTTGTGAAATTCCGAACTTTTTCGACGGTTTTTTGCGGCATATTGTTTACATAACTCTGTATTTATTCCGCCGCAACGGAATTATTTTAACTGCATAAGCCGCATGGCGCTTTTGAAAATATGCACGGTCTTTGCCTGTGCGCAAGCCGGGCAAACAGCGGTTCGGCCCTTGTATTTCAGGAGTTTTGCACATCATGCACAGCTTTTTGCACAGCCCGGTCTTTCCAGAGGCCGAACGCATACTTTGTATAGGAAGTTTACATAACCCACATTCATTCTTTTTTCACAAATTGTTCAAATTTGCTCTTTTCACCATGCGTCCCGGTTTTGCTGTTTTTCCGGCTGCTTTTCCGGCTGCTTTTCCGCGGCTTCTCCGTTTTTCGCTCGATTGGCGGTGCCAGCCGCCCCTTACCCGCAAAGCGAGAAAAATTTTTGGAATTTTTGAAAAAAACTATTGATTTTATCGCATTTGCCCGCTATAATGTATTTCTGCATGAGAATAAACACGGTTTTAGATCTTCACCGTTACGAGGAGGTGCAATCATGCCCAACATCAAGTCCGCGAAGAAGAGAGTTTCTCTGTCCCGCATCGCCAACGAGAAGAACAAGATGGCGAAGTCCGCTCTGAAGACCACGCTGAAGAAGTTCGACATTGCTGTCGCTTCCGGTGACAAGACACAGGCCACCGCAGCCTACACCGCAGCCGTTACCGCTGTTGACAAGGCCGTGACCAAGGGAATCCTTCACAAGAACAACGCCGCCCGCAAAAAGAGCAGCATGACGCTGAAAGTCAACGCTATGGCGTAAGCAAAATATGGATCTGTTCCGCCTGATGGGTTTCCGTCAGGCTTTTGCTTTTTCCGGCAAATTTCAACAAAGCTGTCAGGAGGTAGCGCCATGGCGCTCTGGAGCGACTCCATTCAAACACTGCCCGGAATCGGGCCCAAAAAAGCAGAGCTATTTGGCAAGCTCGGCGTGCGCACGCTGGGCGACCTGCTGCGGCTGTATCCCCGCGCCTACGAGGATCGCACAAAGCTTTTGCCCATCGCCTCTTTGGAGGCGGACACACCCGCCTGCTTTATCGCCTCGGTGGTCACAACGCCGCAGACCCATCGCATCCCAAAGCCGGGTCACAGGATGCTGGAGCTGACCAAGCTCACCGTCGCTGACCACACCGGGCGACTGAATTTGACCTTCTTCAACGCGGGTTACGTTTCCGAAAAGCTGCGCCGCGGCGAAAGTTACTGTTTCTATGGCGCCATTACAGGGGACTATCTGGGCTATGCCATGATCAATCCGCTCTTTGAGCCTTTGGATCAGGCCGGAACGCTGACGCGCAGGATCATGCCCATCTATCCCCTGACGGCGGGTCTGAACAACAAGACCGTCCTTCAGGCGGTGCAGGACGCCATAAAAACGTGCGAAATTGCCGAGGCCGTTCCGTCGGAGCTTTGCCGCCGCTACGGTCTGACGGACGCGGCCACCGCCTTTTGTAACATCCATGCGCCTGCCTCTGCGCAAGCGCTGGAAAGTGCCCGGAAGCGTCTGCTCTTTGAGGAATTTTATATTTTCTCTGCCGCGCTTGCGCTCGTGCGCGTCCGCCGCAGCATCCAGTCGCTTGCGCCCTTCTGCACGGATCAGATGCAGGATTTTTATGCTGCACTTCCGTTCCGGCTCACCGCCGCCCAAAGGCGCAGCATCGACGAAATTCGCGCTGATCTGTCCTCGGGCCGTCCCATGAGCCGTCTGGTTCAGGGTGACGTGGGCAGCGGCAAAACCATGGTAGCGGCCGCAGCCGCCTTCTGCGCGCTGAAAAACGGCACGCAGGTGGCGCTGATGGCGCCCACGGAGATCCTCGCCCGGCAGCATTATGACCGTCTGGCGCCGCTGTTTGCCTCCCTTGGCTTTTCCTGCCAGCTTCTCACCGGCTCCATGACGCCGCTTCAGAAAAAGCGCTGCCGGGAGGCGCTTGCGTCCGGCAATGCCCAGCTTGTCATCGGCACGCACGCTCTTTTGTCCGAAAGCACGGTGTTTTCCCGTCTGGGGCTGGTCATCGCTGACGAGCAGCAGCGCTTCGGCGTTGCGCAAAGAGCCGCCCTTTTGGAAAAGGGTCAGCAGCCGCATCTGCTCATTCTTTCGGCCACGCCCATTCCCCGGACGCTGGCGCTCATTGTCTACGGCGATCTGGACGTCTCGGTGATCGACGAGCTTCCGCCGGGTCGTCAGCCGGTCGAGAGTTTCCTGGTCGACGAGCGCTACCGCTCGCGTCTGAACGGATTCATTCGCAAACAGGCCGCCGAAGGGCACCAGACCTTCATCGTCTGCCCTGCCATTGAGGAAAGCGAAACGGAGTCCCTGAAAGCGGCAGAGCAGTGGGCGCAAACGCTGGCTCAAACAGTCTTTCCGCAGCTTCGGCTGGCTCTGCTGCACGGCAGAATGAAGGGCTCGGAAAAGGAAGCGGTCATGGCCGCCTTTGCCGCGGGAGAATATGACATTCTCGTCTCCACCACCGTCATTGAGGTGGGTGTGGACGTGCCCAACGCCACCTTAATGGTGGTGGAAAATGCGGATCGCTTCGGGCTTTCGCAGCTTCACCAGCTTCGCGGGCGAATTGGCCGCGGCGGGGCAAAATCCTACTGCATTCTCGTTTCGGACAACCAAAGTGCCGAGACGCGGCAACGCCTGAAGGCGCTGTGCACCACAACGGACGGTTTTCAAATAGCCCGGGAGGATTTGAAGCTCCGGGGCCCCGGAGATTTCTTCGGCAGCCGTCAGCATGGCCTTCCGCCCTTTCCCATGGGCGGCTCCATTGCAGACCTTGACGTGCTCAAGCAGGCACAGGAGGCTGCTGCCGAAACGGTTTCGCAGGGTGAACTTCCCCCGGCACTCTCCGCCGCCGTCGCCCACCTGCTGGAAAAAGACGGCTTTGCAATGAACTAAGGAAGCTCTAATGAAAAAGGAAGCTCCGCTGAAAAAGTAAGCGCCAATGAAAGTGGCAATCTGCACTTTCAAATCTGCACCAGCCCCGCCTCTCCCTCCGGGAGAGGTCAGCTTGTCAAAAAAGTCTTTTTGACAAGCTGCTTTCAAAATTGCAAAATAAAATTTGCAGTGTTATATTTTGCAATTTTGTCGCCTGCGGGCGGGTTATGGAACGTGAAAGGA
>CAZPRA010000036.1:0-10895 GCA_964588975.1 uncultured Oscillospiraceae bacterium
ACCGAGGATGCGGGGGTTGTCTGAGAGGGCTGAAAGCGTCTGCACCGGGACGATGAGGGCATCGTCCCCTACTTGACGCCGCCAGAGGCGGCGTTCGGCGGCATGGGGGCATGCCGCCCTACAACGTACAGTTGATAGCATATGCGTGTTTTGCGTCATTGCGAACCAGTGTGTGCACTGGTTCGCAATGACAAAAACGAGATTATTGGGTAACAGATGTTCCTTTGTTAAGCATTTTTCGGCTATCACAAAAGCATTTTTCGGCGCTGGGTGCTTGCTGGTTGGGGAGTTTTTGCGTTTTCGGCCTTATTCGCCGGAGGTGCTTTCGTAGGTCTTGTCCGCGTCGGAGAGGGTTCGCGTTTGCGCGCCGCGGAACACGCAGTCTACGCCGGGCTCCATCTGCGTGATTTTTCCGCGCGTGACATACACGGCGTTACTTTTGAACACCACCGGGCAGATCCGCCCAAGCTCCATGAACTGGGCGCACATCTGCACATAGGTGCCGGAATTGGCAAGCGCTTCGCGGCACAGTGTTTCCATGGAACTGCTGGCAATGCTGCCGTATTCCAGCTTGCCGCCGTCCTTGAAAAATTCCGTCAGGTCGAAATTGGTCGTCAGGCGGACTTCGCCATAGTAGAGGTCAAAATTGCCGTTTTTCAGGGCACTTTCATAGCTGGCGCGGTCAAGGATGTTCAGGCGGATGTTCAGGCCGTATTCCTGAAGCTCCTTGCAGATATACTGCGCGGCGGAGACGCGGGTGGAATCTTCGGAGCAGACGATGAAATAGCCCACATGGTTTTCATAGTCCGACGAAGAAGTCACGCCGGAGGCTTCCACCGCAGAGGCGAAGCTGGCCGGAGCGTAGTCATATTTTTCGGCAAGCTGGCTGTCATAGAGGTCGGATTTCGGAGAACAGGGCAGCACGCTCGACAGCGCAAAGCCGCCATAGACTTCATTGCGGATGTCATCGCGGTTGACGATATGGGTCACGGCCTTGCGCAGCGTGTCGTTGGCGAAATAGCCGCTGTAGATATTAAAGCCGATATAGTGCAAAATGGTGGTTGGTGCGTCCCAGACCTCGTAATCGCAGCGGAAGCCCACTGCGGCGGCGGAATTGGGGTCAAGGTAGACCAGGTCTGCGCCGCCGAACTCGAATTTGTCGCGCAGCTCGCCGGTCTCGTCGCAGGGATAGAGGGTGATTTTCTCCGCATCCACCACAAGCGGCGTGGAACTTTCCCAGTTGGCATTGGGCAAAAGGCAATCGCCCGCGTAGTAATAAGCGCCGGTGCCGATGGGCGTTGTGCTGTCCGCCGTTTCCGCCTTCAAAATGGGGAAATCCATCATCAGGGCAAAGTTTTCATAGGGCGTCTTGAGGTAGAGGGTGATGGTGCGCTCGTCGTCGATGATGTAATAGGAGATGTTGGACAGACGCGCCTGATAGAGGCTGCTTTTCCGTGCCGCAGCCAAAGACGCCTCCACATCTGCCGTGGTGACGGGGGTTCCGTCGGAAAAACACAGCCCCTCCAGCAGCGTGAAGCGATAGGTCGTGCCGTTTCCGGCCATGCGGAAGCTTTCGCACAGAACCGGCTCTGCCCGGAATGAGTCCGTCACGGTGAACAGGCTTTCATACAAAAGAGAAAACAGCGCACGGTTCGTGGTGGCGGCGCAGGTGTAGGGGTTCAGGCCATAGGCAGAAAGATAGCACAGGCCAAAGGTGAATTCCTCGTCCTCCGGGCTCAGGCTGCTCTCCGGGACGGCATCGGAGCTGGAAAGCGGCAGTTCTGTCTGCTGGCTTTGCTCGCCCAAATCCTGCGAAGGTGCGCAGCCGACCAGCAGCAGCACCAGAGCAAGAGCCAGGGCGAGCAGCTTTTTTTGCTTCTTCACGGTTTGCCTCCTGTCAGCATGATCACGGCGGCAAGAGAACCTCGCTGACCGCCGACGCGGCGGTGCGACCAGAAACGCTCCGGCTGGCAGGCCGTACATTCTGCCGCAATGTCGATCTGCTCTACGCCTGCGCGCCGAAGCGACAGGGCGTTGAGCTCTTTTAGGTTTACATAATATTTTTCGCCACAGGGACGGATCCATTTTTCCGCGTCCGAGCCGAAGGCGGCAAGCATTGCCTCCGGCACGTCCCTGTCCGTCTGGAAGCAGCACTGGGAAATGCAGGGGCCAATGGCGGCGCGAATGTGCTCCGGGCGGCAACCGAACTCCTGCACCATTTTTTTCGCCGTTTTTCCGGCGATTTCTGCTGCCGTTCCCCGCCAACCGGCATGGGCAGCGCCAATGATCTGCGCAACGGGGTCATAGAGCAAAACGGGAGTGCAGTCGGCGGAAAAAACGGTCAGTGCCACCTCCGGCTCCGCCGTGATCAGGGCGTCACAGTCCTCCATTACCGGGCGGCACAGGCCGCTGCCCCGGTCGTCTTTTCCCACGGGGCGAATGAGATCGGAATGAACCTGCCGGGTGAAGACGGTATTTTCCGGGGAAAATCCCACGGCAGAGCCGAGAATTTCATAGTTTTTCCGGACGTGCTCCGGCTCGTCGCCCCGGTGCACGCCAAGGTTCAAGGATGCCAGATACCCTTCACTCACGCCGCCAAAGCGGGTGGAAAAGCAGTGGACGGCTCCTTCCAGAAGGGGACTGGTGAGGTATTCCAAAGCGCCCTTGCGGTTTACATAAAATGCCATTACTTTGCCTCATCCTTATCCCGGCAGCACTGCTTATATTTCTTGCCGCTGCCGCAGGGACACGGGTCGTTGGCGCCGATTTTAACCTTTTTCACCGGCTGCTGCTTAACGGTTTTGTCACCGCCGCCGCCCAAGCCGGTGATCTTTGCCACCTGCTTGCGGCGCACGTCCTCCTCGCTGCGCAGACGGAACAGGTACAGCCGGCGCACCGTTTCCTCCCGGATGGCATTGATCATGCCGTCAAACATCGCATAGCCCTCGCGCTTATAGGCAATGACCGGGTCGGTCTGGCCATAGGCACGCAGGCGAATTCCCTGCTTCAAATCGTCCATGGCGTCGATGTTGTCCATCCAGTATTCGTCCACCACCCGCAAAAGGATGATCCGCTCGATCTCGCGCATTTTTTCCGCGCCGAATTCTGCTTCGCGCTTTTCATAGGTCTGGCGGAACAGGTCATACAGGGCGCTCCGGGTGTCCTCCTTGGAAAGCCCGCTGGCAAGGGCGCCCTTGGCAAAATAGACCCCGCCGAAC
The DNA here is from genome assembly GCA_964588975.1 of uncultured Oscillospiraceae bacterium. Taxonomy (GTDB): domain Bacteria; phylum Bacillota; class Clostridia; order Oscillospirales; family Oscillospiraceae; genus JAZOXB01. The sequence goes on from CAZPRA010000036.1 coordinate 3,219, forward strand.
TTGGTCTCCAGTGCGGCGCAGGGGTCGCCTTCCTGCGTGCCGAAGGCGTCCTCCGTCTCCGTGTCAATGACATGGTGGATCATGCCCTGAATGGTTGCGGTGAGATCTTCACCATTGAGCACCTTCTGGCGCTGCTCATAGATCACGGTGCGCTGGGTGTTCATCACGTCGTCATATTCCAGCACGTTCTTACGGGTTTGGAAATTCCGGCTTTCCACCGTCTTCTGGGCGTTTTCAATGGCACCGGAGAGCATTTTGGCGTCAATGGGGGTGTCCTCGTCCACGCCAAGGGTGTTCATCATGTTCAGCACCCGCTCGGAACCGAACAGGCGCATCACGTCATCCTCCAAAGACAGGAAGAAACGCGTTTCACCCGGGTCTCCCTGACGGCCGGAACGACCCCGGAGCTGATTGTCGATGCGGCGGGACTCATGGCGCTCGGTGCCGACGATAAATAGGCCACCCGCCTGACGCACCAGCTCTGCTTCTGCGTCCACATCTGCTTTGTGCATGGCATAAGCCTCTTTATAAGCTGCCCGAACCTCCAGAACTGCCGGGTCGTCGCTTTCGGCGTAGGAATTGGCCTCTGCGATGAGCTCGTCGGGAAGCTGCTGCTTGCGCAGGTCGGAAAGCGCCATAAATTCCGCATTGCCGCCGAGCACGATATCCGTGCCACGGCCAGCCATGTTCGTGGAGATGGTCACGGCGCCCAGCTTGCCCGCCTGCGCCACGATCTCTGCCTCTTTTTCGTGGTGCTTGGCGTTCAGGACGGTGTGCGCTACGCCCTCGCGCTTGAGCAGCTTGCTCAAAATCTCAGATTTTTCAATGGAGACCGTGCCCACCAGAACCGGTTGACCCTTTTCGTGGCACTGCTTGATCTGCTCAATGACCGCGCGGAATTTTCCAGCTTCAGTTTTATAGACCACGTCGTGGTGATCCACGCGGGCAATGGGCTTGTTGGTGGGGATCTCTACAATGTCGATATGATAAATGGCGGAGAATTCTTCTTCCTCCGTCAGCGCCGTGCCGGTCATGCCGGAGAGCTTGGAATACAGCCGGAAGAAATTCTGGAAGGTGATGGTGGCAAGGGTCTTGCTCTCGCTGGCAACGGAAACGCCTTCCTTGGCCTCGATTGCCTGATGAAGGCCCTCGTTATAGCGCCGTCCGTACATCAGGCGGCCTGTGAATTCGTCCACGATGATGACCTGACCGTCCTTGACCACATAGTCAATGTCCCGCTTCATCACCCCGCGGGCTTTCATGGCCTGATTGATGTGGTGCGACAGAGTGGTGTTTTCCACATCCGCCAGATTTTCCACGGCGAAATACTTTTCCGCCTTGGCAATGCCGCTGGCCGTCAGAGAGGCGGTGCGGGATTTTTCGTCCACGAAGTAGTCGCAGTCCAAATCATCCTGATCCTCTTTTTCGTCCATGGTGGCAAAGACCCGCTTGCGCAGGGTGGAGACGAAGAAATCCGCCATTTCATAGAGCTTTGTGGATTCCTCACCCTTGCCGGAGATGATCAGAGGCGTTCTGGCCTCGTCAATGAGAATGGAGTCCACTTCGTCCACAATGGCGAAATTGTGACCCCGCTGCACCATCTGCTCTTTGTAAAGTGCCATATTGTCCCGCAGATAGTCAAAGCCCAGCTCGTTGTTGGTGCAATAGGTGATGTCTGCGGCATAAGCCTGACGGCGCTCGTCCGGGGTTTTTCCGTGGATGATCAGACCCACGCTGAGACCCAGAAAACGATAAACCTTGCCCATCCATTCCGAGTCACGCTTGGCCAGATAGTCATTCACCGTGACGATGTGCACGCCCTTGCCCGTCAGGGCATTGAGGTAGGCGGGCAAAATGGCCACAAGGGTCTTGCCTTCGCCGGTTTTCATTTCTGCAATACGGCCCTGATGCAGGACGATGCCGCCAATAAGCTGCACCCGGTAGGGGCGCATACCCAGAACCCGATCTGCCGCTTCCCGGCAGACGGCAAAGGCCTCCGGCAAAAGCGCCTCGAGGGTTTCGCCCTGCGCATAACGCTGTTTCATTTCAGCGGTTTTCTCCCGGAGCTGCTCATCCGTCAGGCGGGACATCTCCTCGCCCAGCGCTTCGATCTGATCTACCTGGCTTTTCAGCTTTTTGACCTCCCGCTCAGAGCGGGTGCCGAAAATTTTATTCATCAATCCCATAAAAACAAGACCTTTCCCATTTGTTCCGTATCATTATAGCACATTCGGCTCCGCGAAAAAAGGAGCCGGAGTAAAAGCTAACAAAAAGTTCAAATTTCAACCGCGGAGACGCCGGAAGCTAAACCGGCGGTTGCTTGACTTTTTACCGTAGTTTTTCTATTATACAGGAAAAACCGGGAAATGTACACATATTTTTCAAAAGCGGTTCCATTTTTGCCTTCTGTGTGCTACAATACGGTGAATTGACGAAAAAGGAGGTTTGCTTTGCCTGCTGCGCAGTGCCAAGTCCCGCAAACTATGAAACGTATTTTATCCTATCTGAAGCCCTATGCCGGGAAGCTGATCTGGGCCATGGTGCTGGTCTCCGTGTCCACCCTGTGCGATCTGCTTTTGCCAACGCTGATGTCAGACATTCTGAACAACGGCCTTCAGGGTGCTGAAGATTTTTCCTATATTCTCCTGCACTGCGGCCTGATGCTTTTGGTTGCCGCCGTGAGTCTGGTGTGTATCATTGCAGGCACCCGGCTTTCCTCCTGGATCGTTGCCTCCTTCTGCGCCGACCTTCGAGCCGGTCTGTTCCGCAAGGTCAACACCCTCTCCTTTGAGGAATTCGGCTCCATGGGCACCGCCGCGCTGGTCACCCGAGCCACCCACGATGTGGACACCGTCTCTTGGGTCGCCTCCATGCTGGCCGGTACCGTGGCCACCATCCCCATGCTTTTTGTGGGGGGAGTGGCGCTGGCCATGGCCAAGGACGTGGTGCTCTCTCTGGTTCTTCTGGCCTTTGTTCCCGTTCTGACCGCTGCTGCTCTGCTCATCGGCAAGCGGGTCATGCCCCTGTGGGAGGAGTCTGACCGCTATATCGACCGGCAAAATGCCATCATGCGCGAGCGGCTCAGAGGTATTCGCGTCATTCGCGCCTTTCATTCCGAACCCCGGGAGCAGGAGCGTATTGCTCAGGCCACCCATGTGATGGCGGAGAACATCATCCGGGGCAATGTGTCCATGGGTATTTTAACGCCCATGTCTTTGCTGTTTCTCAATGTTGCCGTGGTGATCATCGTCTATCTGGGCGGCTGGCGCATGGAGCACGGAGTGAGCGCCGTCAGCGCCGGTGACATTTTTGCCATCATCCAGTATGTCACCATGGTGATGAATGGGGTGATCATGGCGTCCTTTGCCATGGTGATGTATCCCCATGCTCAGGTTGCCGCCGGGCGAATCAATCAGGTCTTTGACGCCAAGGGTATGGGGGACAACCCCGAAGGCATCCAGAAACCCCTGTCCGGGGACATTACTTTTGAAAATGTCAGCTTTTCCTATGGCGGCACGGAGTGTGCCGTAAAGGACATCTCCCTGCACATTTCGGCAGGAGAGAAAATTTCCGTGATTGGCGGCACCGGCAGCGGAAAAAGTACCCTGATCGCGCTGCTTTTGGGCTTCCGTATGCCGACCTCCGGCCGGGTGCTCTTTGACGGGATCGCCACCACCGAGCTGAGCAAGGCCTGTCTGCGGCAGAATATCAGCAGCGTCCTGCAAGGCTCTGCCATCTATTCCGGCACCGTGGGGGAGAATATTCGCATGGGAAACGAAGCTGCCGATGAAAAGCAGCTTTTGGAAGCGGCAGAAATCGCCCAGCTTTCGGACTTCATCGCCTCCCGGGAGGAAGGATTGAACTATGAAATCCGTCAGGCGGGCAAAAACCTCTCCGGCGGCCAGAAACAGCGCCTTTCCATCGCCCGCGCCATTGTGAAAGAGGCGCCCATTTATGTATTTGACGACAGCTTTTCCGCCCTGGACTTCCTCACGGAGAAAAATCTCCGTCAGGCTTTGAACCGGAAAATTCAGGGACGCACCCAGATTGTCGTGACCCAGCGGGTGACCTCCGCCATGAGCGCCGACTGCATTTTTGTTATGGACAAGGGTATCTTGGTGGATTGGGGCAAACATTCCGAGCTCTTGGAGCGCTGCAAAATCTATCAGGAGATCTTTGCGTCTCAGACAGGAGGTGGCGCACAGTGAAACAGAAACAGGAAAAAAATCACATCATCCGCCGCCTGCTTCAGGAGGCAAAGCCCATCTGGAAATGGCTGATTCTGGCGTGCCTGCTCTCCGGGCTGATCATCGTCTGCTCCGTGGCAGGCCCCAAAATTCTTGGTGATCTCATTGACCGGCTCTATGCTTTTGAAGCCGGTTCCGGCGGCCTTCTGGATGCCATGGTGCCCATGCTGCTCCTTCTTCTCACGGTCTATGTGCTTTACAGCGTGCTGAGCTATCTGAAAATGTTGCTTTTAAACAACATGGTCAGCCGCTATTTCACCTGCACCCTGCGAATTCGGATTTCCGACAAAATTCAGCGTCTTCCCGTCAGCTTTGTGGATCAAACGCCTGTGGGCGACATTCTCTCCCGCATGACGGATGACGTCTCCACCATGGGAAACTATATCCACCAGATTGTGGATACCCTCATGTCCGGTTTCCTCATGCTTCTGGCCATCAGCGTGATGATGCTTCTGGAAAACTGGCGTCTGGCGCTCATCGTCATCGCCCTGACACCGGCCTCCATCTTCCTGTCCTCCCGGCTGTCGGCCAAGAGTGAAAAGCATTTCCATAATATGTTCACCGAAGGCGGCAATCTCAATTCCGTCACCGAAGAATCCTTTACCAATTTCGCCACCACCAAGGCATATAATCTGGAAGCCTACACGCAGGAGAAACACGGGACGGTAAACGGCCGCCGCCGGGACGCGGAGTTCCGCGCCACTTATATGTCCTCCATCGTCCGTCCCATCATTGCCTTTTCCAACGCTCTGGCCTATATCGCCATCTGTCTTCTGGGAGGCTGGTTGATCGTCAGTTCCGGCAAGGCAAGCGTTGGCGCCGTTGTTACCATTTTACTCTATGCCAAGCAGTTTGCCTCTCCGCTGGAGCAGATTGCCGGCGGTCTGGGCGATTTGCAGCACGCAAAGGCGGCAGCGCGTAGAGTGTTCGCCCTTCTGGATCTCCCTGAGGAAGAAAATGCCACCGGGACACTTCTTCAAGCGGCCAAGGGCAATATCTGCTTTGACCATGTGGACTTTTCCTATGACAAAAAGGAACCCCTGATCCAAAACCTGAATATCGACGTCAAGCAGGGGCAGAATATCGCCATCGTCGGCCCCACCGGTGCGGGAAAAACCACCGTCGTCAATTTGCTCATGCGCTTTTATGACGTGGACAAGGGTCGAATTTTGATTGACGGCGTGGATTGCGCCGGTCTTTCCCGCGAGGAAATGCGCGACCAGTTTGCCATGGTGCTTCAGGATACTTGGTTGTTCCGGGGCACTATTGCGGAAAACGTGGCCTACGGCAAGCCGGACGCCACCCGTGATGAGATCGTTGCCGCCTGCGACCGCGCCTATTGTGACCATTTCATCCGCACCCTTCCGCAGGGCTATGACACCGTGGTGGGTGACGACATGACCAACCTCTCCGGCGGCCAAAAACAGCTCCTTACCATCGCCCGGGCGATGCTGGCCGACCGGCGGCTGCTGATTTTGGACGAGGCTACCTCCAACGTGGATACTCGCACGGAGATTTTGCTGCAAAAGGCCATGGACAACCTGATGCGTGACCGCACCTGCTTTGTCATCGCCCACCGGCTTTCCACCATCGTGGACTCCGACCTGATTCTGGTCATTGACCAGGGCAAGATCGTCGAGCAGGGCACCCACCGGGAGCTTCTGGCCAAACGCGGCTTCTACCATAAGATTTATACCAGTCAATATGCTATATAGAACGAATTCTGCACAATACAATCAAACCGGTATGGTCGCGCATTATGCGTTGACCATACCGGTTTTTGTTCGAAAGTGCTGTCAGCGGGGTGCCGTTCCCGATGCGAAACAGTCCTGCCAATTATAAATCATGAGCCGAAGCGCTCGAAAAATTTCTTCCGCTTGGGCAGATTGCTCTTGTCCTCTGTTTCTTCGAGCTTTTTCAGCAGATTTTTCTGCTCCCGGCTCAGGCGGGTGGGCGTCTCCACCACCACGGTGACAAACTGGTCGCCACGGTTCTTGCTGCCCACATAGGGGATACCTTTCCCCTTCAGGCGGAAGGTGGTACCTGTCTGGGTGCCTTCGTCAATGGTGTAGCGCACCTTGCCGTCCAGGGTGGGAACCTCCAGCTCGGCGCCAAGGGCGGCCTGCGTGAAGGAAATGGGCATTTCGCAATAGACGCTCTGCCCCTGACGGGTAAAGACCGGGTGCGAACGCACCTTTACCGTGACCATCAAATCACCGTTGGGGCCGCCGTTTGTGCCGGCACAGCCCTCATTGCGGATGCGCAAAGTCTGCCCATCGTCAATTCCCGCGGGGAATTTGGCCCGGGTTTTGAAACTGCGGCGAACCTTGCCCTTGCCCTTGCAGCGGGTGCAGGGCTCCTTGATCAGCTTGCCCATGCCCCGGCACTCGGGACACACGGAGTCTGACTGCATGACCATGCCCATAAAATTCTGCTGCGTGCGCACGGTGCCCCGGCCGTTGCAGCGGCGGCAGGTTTCCACGCTGCTGCCCGGCTCGGCACAGCGGCCGCCGCAGCGGTCACAGTTTTCCACACGGCTGGCGGAGACATCCTTTTCCACGCCAAAGGCGGCTTCCTCAAATGTAATCTCAATACGGGCGCTGACGTCCTCACCCCGCTGGGGGGCGTTGGGATTGGCACTGCGGCTGCTCCGTCCGCCGCCGAAAAAGCTGCCGAACAGGTCGCCCAAATCGCCAAAATCTCCAAAGCCGCCGAAGGGATTCCCCCCGCCTGCGGCACCGGCGCCAAAATTGGGGTCGACTCCGGCGAAGCCGAACTGGTCATAGCGTGCTTTTTTGTCGGGATCGGAGAGGACTTCGTTGGCCTCGTTGATCTCCTTAAAGCGCTCCTCGGCATCCGGCGCGTGGTTCACATCGGGATGGTACTGAGCGGCCAGCTTGCGATAGGCGCGCTTGATGTCCGACTCGGAGGCATTTTTGTCCAGCCCTAAGACCTCGTAATAATCTCTTTTATTCTCATTTGCCATGTTTTCACCCTCTCATGGTGATCTTCTGGTTTACCCACGCGCTTCCATCCAGCGGGATGGGTTTCCGTCGATGTATTCCCATGCTTTTTGAAAAGCATGCTCATTGCGTATGATAGTTTCGTAAAAAGAAGTTTGAAACAGTTTTCGTCCCGGCGTATTCTGCAAGCGGTTACAGGTGCGTGTGCACAGAGATTTATAGGCACAAATTACATCGGGAAGCGTAGGGCGGGGGCTTGCTCCCGCCGCCTCGAAGTCAAAGCAGACCAGCAGATGGATATGCGTTGGCATAATGACGTAATTTGCAATGTGCACAAAGGGAAAGCGCTGTTCCAGCAGAGCAAGCTGACGTACGGCCTCTTTCCCAATAGGGCTGAGGCGAATCGCCACATCGCCGGGAATGAAACAGTCTGTGGGCACAGCCGCTTGCGGGGTGTTTTCGGCGGG
>CAZPRA010000037.1:0-10722 GCA_964588975.1 uncultured Oscillospiraceae bacterium
CCTTTACACAAGGGAGCCTTGGTTCTCCCCTTTCGGTGGATTCTTTGACAAGCTGGGGTCAGTCGTCCATTTTCAAAACGGCCATGAATGCCTCGGAGGGCACAGAAACGGTGCCGAAGGTGCGCATACGCTTTTTGCCTTCCTTCTGCTTTTCCAGAAGCTTCTTCTTCCGGGTGATGTCGCCGCCATAGCACTTTGCCAGAACGTCCTTGCGCAGCGCCTTGATGGTCTCCCGGGCAATGATCTTGCCGCCGATGGCGGCCTGCACGGGAATTTCAAACATCTGGCGCGGAATATTTTCTTTCAGCTTTTCGCAGATCCGCCGGGCACGGGCATAGGCATTGTCCGCAAAAAGAATAAAGGAAAGAGCGTCCACGATCTCTCCGTTCAGGAGGATGTCCAGCTTGACCAGTCGGCTTTCCCGATAGCCGTCGAGCTCATAGTCCAATGAGGCATAGCCCCGGGTGCGGGATTTCAAAGCGTCAAAGAAATCATAGATGATCTCGTTGAGCGGCATGAAATAATGCAGCTCTACCCTGCCCTGATCCAGATAGGCCATGTCGCGGTATTCGCCCCGGCGCTGCTGGCACAGCTCCATGATATTGCCCACATATTCCGGCGGCGTCAGGATATTTGCGCGGACAAAAGGCTCCTCGCCGGAGAGGATTTCCCCGGGGTCTGGATAATTTAGCGGCGTGTAGACCTCCACAACCTCGCCGGAGGTTTTGGTGATCCGGTAGACCACGTTGGGTGCCGTGGTAATGAGATCCAGATTGTATTCCCGTTCCAGCCGCTCCATGATGATCTCCATGTGCAGCAGCCCCAAAAAGCCGCAGCGGAAGCCGAAGCCCAGCGCAATGGAATTTTCCTGCGTATAGCTCATGGAGGCGTCGTTGAGCTTCAGCTTTTCCAATGCGTCCCGCAGGTCGCCATATTTGCTGCCGTCGGCGGGGTAAACGCCGGAATAGACCATGGGCTGCACCGCCTGATAGCCCGCAAGGGGCTCCGAGCAGGGACGCATGAGCTCCGTCACCGTGTCACCCACGCGGGTGTCGGCCACGGTCTTGATGGAAGCCGTCAGATAGCCGACCTCTCCGGCACCCAGCGCTTCCGTGGGGGTCATGCCCGTGGGATGGAGCGTGCCCACTTCCACTACCTTATATTCCGCGCCGGTGGCCATCATTTTAATGTCCATGCCCGGACGCAGCACGCCGTTTTTCACGCGAAGATAGACTATGACGCCCCGGTAGGAGTCATACTGGCTGTCAAAAATCAGCGCTTGCAGCGGCGCCTGACGGTCGCCTTCCGGCGCAGGAACGCCCTGCACCACAGCTTCCAGCACCGCGTGGATGTTGATCCCGTTTTTGGCGGAGATCTCCGGCGCGTCCATGGCCGGAATTCCGATGACGTCCTCAATCTCCTGCTTAACCTCCTGAGGCCGGGCGGCCGGCAGGTCGATTTTGTTGATGACCGGAACCACTTCCAGACCGGCATCCACTGCCAGATAGGTGTTGGCAAGGGTCTGCGCCTCAATGCCCTGAGACGCGTCCACCACCAGAACGGCGCCCTCGCAGGCGGCCAGAGAGCGGGAGACTTCATAGTTGAAGTCCACGTGACCCGGCGTGTCGATCAGGTTCAGGACATAGTCCTGCCCGTCATCTGCGGTATAGTTCAGCTTCACCGCACGGGCCTTGATGGTAATGCCCCGTTCCCGCTCCAGCTCCATGGAGTCCAGAATCTGAGCGGACATATCCCGCTTGTCCACCGTCTTACATTCCTCTAAAAGTCGGTCTGCCAGAGTGGACTTTCCGTGGTCAATATGGGCGATGATGGAAAAATTTCGAATGTGGCTTAAATCAGTCATAGCTGCTTTCCTAACCGAAATCACATAAATTTGTCAATGGCGTCGCACAGGCTTGTGATTGCATTTTCGTCGCCGTCCTCAACGGCCTCGACGATGCAGTGACCCAAATGCTCTTTTAAAATTTCCTTACCGGCATTGTCCAGCGCGGAGCGGACTGCCGCAAGCTGGATGAGCACCTCGGAGCAGTCTTCGTCGTTTTCCACCATGCGCTTGACTCTTTCAAGGTGTCCAATGGCGCGGGCAAGGCGGTTGGCAACCGCCTTTTTGTTGGCGTGAATATGCCGATGCGTGTGGCCATGGCCGTGAGAATGTAGGGTCAGACCGTTTTCCGTTTCCTGATGCATAGCCTGTCTCTCCCGGATGATAATGGATGATACAGGAACAGTATAGCACAAATTTTTCCGTTTGAAAAGAGCCAGAATTGCGCAAACCATCCCTATAAAAAAAGAGCATAGCCATCAATTCTGACTATGCTCAGAGTGTCAAAAAGACTCTTTTGACAAGTTGCTTGGCCATCAATTCTGGCCATGCTCCTTTTCGGCGTTTTCGCTGGCTTCGATGAAGCGGTTCACCTGCGCAAGGAAGGCGTCGCAGTCCACACCGTGAACCATGCAGGCTTCCTCGACCGTCTCGCCCCGGGAAGACGGGCAGCCCAGGCAGTGCATACCGATTGCGAAAAACAGCGGTGCGGTCTGGGGCGCAATGTCCAAAACGTCTCCGATGATGGTGCTTTTTTCAATCTTAACAGCCATAAAAATGACCTCCTTTGTAAGAGGAATCTCTGAATCAATCGTCGTCGGCGGCCAGCGGATCTTTTTTAAGCAAATCTTCGTTTCGTAAAACTTGAAATACACAAAGTATTCCTGCGTTTTCCGAAGCTCGATTTGCGAAAAAATCTCTCACTGCCCGCTCTTGCCGATTTTATCAGAGCTTCCACAGTTTTATTTATTATAACCGCTCATGCGCAAAAAATCAACCGGATTTGACGAAAAGCGGGACTTGATTTTTCCGTTTCCAGTGCTATGATGGACGCAGGAAGTGATTGCTTATGCTGGACTATCTGATTTCCGGCGGAACTATCGTCGACGGCAGTGGAAAACCTGCCTTTTCTGCCGATCTTGGCATTCAAAACGGAAAAATTGCCGCCATTGGGCACAATCTGGGCGAAGCCGCTCAAATTGTCGACGCCACGGGCTGCTGCGTCACCCCGGGCTTTATCGACATCCACCGCCACGGCGACGCGGAGGTCTTCCGGGAGGGCTTCGGTGCGCTGGAGCTGAGCCAGGGGTTGACCACCGTGGTCAACGGCGCCTGCGGCCTGTCGCTGGCGCCCTTCGGGGAAGCGCACCGGGAGGAGCTTCTGCGCTACCTCAAGCCGGTCACCGGTTCTCTTGACCCAAGCATTCCCACGCAGAGCATGGGAGCCTATCTCCATGCGCTGGCGCAGCGGCCTTTGCCGCTGAACGTGGGCATGATGGTCGGCGGCGGCACGGTTCGCACCGACGTTTGGGGCTATCGTGCGGACGAGCCTCCGGTGCCCGGTGAAATTCACCGGCGTCTGGAACAGGCGCTTGAAGAAGGTGCGCTGGCCGTATCGCTCGGTCTTGGCTATGCCCCGGAGTGCTTTTACTCCACGGAAGGTCTGGTGCGTGCACTTGCGCCTCTTTCCCACACGGATATCCCCATCTGCGTCCATATGCGTGAGGAAGGCGACATGGTCTGTCAGGCGGTGGAAGAAATGATCTCCGTTGCCCGGTCGCTCCACTGTCCTGTGCACATCAGCCATCTAAAGGCCATGGGAAAGCGGAACTGGAACCGGAAAATCCCCAAAGCGCTGGAGCTGATCGCACAGGCCAGAGAGCAGGGCATGGACGCAAGCTGCGACGTGTACCTTTACGAAGCCGGCTCCACGCAGCTTTTGCACCTGCTGCCGCCTGACTATCTGGAAGGCGGCGTGGACGCCATTTGCGCGCGACTGTCCGAGAGGCAAAAGCGGGAGCAGCTCCGCGAACGCATTGCCACCGGGCGCGATTTTGACAACATTGCCCAGATGGTAGGCTGGGACAACATCATCCTGTCCACGCTTCTTTTGCCGGAGCACCAAACGCTCATCGGCAAAACCGTCGCACAGGCTGCAGAGGAAATGCAGCTCCATCCGGTGGACTGTATCTGTCAGTTGCTTGCCTCGGAGCGCTGCGCCGTGACCATGATCGACCGCATCAACTGCGAAAACGACATCTGCCGCATTCTCAAAGCGCCTTTTTCCAGCGTGATCTCCGACGCCACCTACCCCACTCTTGGCCTGCCTCATCCGCGGGTCTACGCCACCTATGTTCGGCTGATTGAAAAGTATGTTCTGGCTGACCGCATTCTCTCTCTGGAAGACGCGGTTTTCAAGGCCACGCAGCTTCCGGCGCAGAGTATGCGCCTGAGGGGTAAGGGGCTGCTTCAGGCGGGTTGGGACGCGGATGTGAACGTGTTCCGGCCGGAGGACTTGCGAGAAAAGGCGACCTTCCTTCAGCCGCGGCAGTTCAGTGAAGGGCTTCAGTGGGTCTTTGTGGGCGGCAAGCCTGCCATTGCACAGGGCAGGCTCACCGGCCAGAACAACGGAACTGTGATATAAGCGAAAATGTGTTATTCTGAATAAAAACGCACCCGGCGGACGTTCCGCCGGGTGATTGCATTTTATAACGCTTCCATTTGTCTGTCAAATTCTGCAAAGAAGCGGGCGATGTGGATGCCGTCGACAAGGCCGTGGTGCACCATCAGGCTCACAGGCAGCAACAGCCGATCCCCCTGAGGTTCATATTTTCCGAAGGTCAGGCGCGGATTTGAGTCCTGTGCACCGGCGGTGGGAAGCTGGATGGAAGTGAAGCTCAGCCACGGAAGGCAGGTGACGAAAAACAGCCGGTCGGCCTCGCTGCCGTCCTCAAGAGAGTTTTTCTCCTTCGCCAGCTCGACCTGCCTGCGGGCATAGGGCAAAAACTCCGCAAAGGGGCCGTGGCAGTCCAGCTCGCAGTAGCAATAGCTGCCATCCGGCAGTGCCACGGTGTGAGAGCTGAGGCAGCGCTCAAACTCAACGACCTGCTCAGAGCGAATTCTCCGGCGAAACTCCGGCACGGCATTGGCCGCATTCACGGCACAATAGAGCAGCGTGAGGAAAAACGGCCAGCCGTTTTTGCGCACCTTTTTCATCAGTTCCGTAATATCACATTGCACCGTGAGCGCCACGTGCGGCGAAGGAAGGCTGCAAAAATATTCATACTGCTTGCCCCGGGGCGAAGCGGACAGATCGACCTGCTTCATCGCAGGCTCTCCATTGCATCCCGGATGCGCTGAAGCGAACGCTCAGTGCCAAGAAGCTGCATGACGGTGTAAAGGTCAGGCGAATTGCTTCTGCCTGTCAGCGCCAGACGCAAAAAGCCGGAAACGTGCGCAACCGAGCCGCCATATGCCTGCGGGTCGGCCTTGTACGCCTTCATGTCCGAGGCAAAGCCGATTTTCTCCGTGACGGCCTTGACCTTGTCGAACCAGACCGTTGCGTCGTCGGCCGGGTCATAGGTCTTCAAAAACTCCGCCAGTGCCGTGCGAACGGTCTCGGGCGCGAACTCTGCCGGCCAGTCCTCCCGGGTGAAATATTCGTCATAGAAGAAGCCCATATAAGGCTTGGCGTCCTGCCAGACGGCCAGATCTTTTCTGGGTTTTTTCCCGCCGCGGCCGATGGCCAGAATGGAACGGGCATAATCCGGCCGAGCCTCCAGCAGCGCGGCAAATTCCGGGTCAAACTCCCGTGCCCATTCCACAAGCAGATCATAAACATCAGAAGCGTCCATGCGGGCGATGACGTTCTTGGAAACGTCGCAGAGCTTGGCATAGTCAAACAGTGCCCCTGCGGGATTGAGCTTTTTGGGACTGAAGGCGAAGGACTCGGCCGGTGCGTCAGGGTTTGCTCTGCGCCAGTCCTCAAAATTGGAGTTGAGCACGGTCATCAGGTATTCATACACAGCCTCCACCGGGAAGCCCTCTGCCTTGTAATAGGTCATAGCAAGCTCCGGGTCCTTCCGCTTGGAGAGCTTTCTCTTGGAGGTGCCTTCCATTTTCATCAGAGGGCCAATGTGGACATATTTGGGAAGCTGGAAGCCAAGCGCCCGGAAAAGCTGGATGTGGAAGGGCAGGCTGGGCAACCACTCGTCGCCGCGAACCACATGGGTGGTGCGCATGAGATGATCGTCCACCGCATGGGCGAAATGGTAGGTGGGAATTCCGTCGGATTTGAGAAGCACCTGATCAATATCGTTTTCCGTGATGGTCAGGCTGCCCTTGACCAGGTCGTTAAACTTGAACTGATTTTCCACGCTGCCGGTGGAGCGGAACCGCAGCACCCAGGGTCTTCCCTGCTTCAGTGCTTCCTCCACATCCTCCAAAGGCCGGTCACGCCAGACGGCATAGCTGCCGTAATAGCCGAAATTGACCTTTTTTGCCTCCTGATCGGCGCGCATGGCGTTGAGGTCTTCTTCCGTGCAGAAGCAGGGATAGGCCATGCCCTCAAGCACCAGCTTTTTGGCAAACACATGATAAATATCCGCACGCTGGCGCTGGCGGTAGGGGCCATAATCTCCCCGATCGCCCTCTTTTGTGGCACCTTCGTCAAAGGAAATGCCATAGTATTTCAGCGAATCGATCAAAAGCTCCACGGCACCGGGAACCTCACGCTTGGCGTCCGTGTCCTCAATGCGGAGGAACAGCACGCCACCGCTCTGGTGCGCCATGCGTTCGGAGATCAGGCCCTGCACCAGATGACCCAGATGGATAAAGCCCGTGGGCGACGGTGCCATACGGGTGACCACTGCGCCCTGCGGAAGATTTCGCGCCGGATATTGCGCCTCGACATCCTCGGGACTGCGCGTCACATGGGGAAAGAGCAATTGTGCAAGCTTCGTTGTGTCCATTTATTGTTACCTCTTTCGTATCATTTCAGGAAAAAAGCCCGGAAAGGTCGTAGGCAAAGCCGGCCTTTTCCAGTTCTTCCGCCGTGGAGAGCGGTTCTAAATACCATTCGCCGCCGATTTCGACCATGATCAGCGTCAGGGTCGTGTCGGCAAGGCTTGTGCCATGGTAGCTGGCCTCCACATAAACTGCCGCGGCAGACTCGATATAGCCCTCTTTGGTGCCGTAGCGCATACCGTAGACGGCGTCAAGCTCCTCCACGCGGGACTCGGACAAATCTTCCCGACCGGTCACGCGGAATTCCGAATCCGCCAGATCCAGAGAGTCGGTCAGTTGGCTTACCACCGCCGGAGGCAGCGTTTTCAGAGCGGCTTCCAGATCCATTTCCACCACGGCGTCATAAAGTTCCTTCGCCGTCTGCTCGGCAGGGTCACTGCTGAAAGCATAGACCAGCAAAAGCGCCAAAACCAGCAGCACAACGCCGCCGCTCAGAAGCAGCAGCCGACGCTTTTTCAGCCGCATGGGATCCGCCCTGCGGGGGTTGTTGCGAGGCTTGGCAAAGCGCTCTCCGCAGACCGTGCAAAAGCTGGCTGCGTCCTGATTTTTCGCGCCGCATTTGGGACAGTTCATGCCCGTTCCTCCTTCATACCCGGCTTGTCAAAAAATCTTTTTGACAGTCTGCATACCGACTTCTTTTTTATTGTATTACAGTCTTTCTTTTTTGTCAACCGCTTGCATAACGAAAGATTTCTGCTATAATAAATGTAAGAAACGGTCGAAGGAGAAAGGCATATGCTAAGCGAGCACATCATAAAGAATTATATCGCCATTTTGCAGGAGGAACTGGTGCCCGCAACCGGCTGCACCGAGCCAATCGCCATTGCCTACTGCGCCGCGAAGCTTCAGGAGTTGCTGTGCGAAGCGCCTGAGCACATCACCGCTACCCTTAGCGGCAACATTTTAAAGAATGTGAAAAGCGTTGTTGTGCCTAACACCGGCGGGAAAAAGGGCATCCGCCCCGCGATTGCCGTTGGCATGGTGGCCGGAGATCCCTCCAAGGAGCTTCAGGTCATCTCGCACGTCTCTGAGAACGCCGTTTCCGGCATAGACGCCTTTTTAGGCCGGACAAAAATCGACATTCTGTGCGCAGAAAGCCCCTGCAAGCTGGATATCGACCTTCAGGCCGTCTCCAAAAATCATCGGGCGCGTGTGCGCATCACCAATCACCACACCAATGTGGTCTGTCTGGAAAAAGACGGCAGCGTTTTGAAAAACGAGCCGATCGTAGATGCCGCCGAGGAGCGCATGACGGACAAAAGCTGCCTGAACGTGGAGGACATCCTCAATTTTGCAGACACGGCAGATATCACGCCGGTCAAAGAGCTGCTTCTGGGTCAGATCCGGCAGAATTCCGCCATTGCCGAAGAAGGGCTGAAGGGCTGCTGGGGCGCCCAGATCGGGCGTATTTTGCTGGATGATTTTGGAGATAATGTCATGCAGCGGGCAAAGGCCTATGCCGCTGCCGGCTCCGACGCACGAATGAGCGGCTGCGAAATGCCCGTGGTCATTCTCTCCGGCTCCGGCAATCAGGGCATCACCGCCTGCCTTCCAGTAGTGGTCTATGCCCGGCACATCGGCGCCACGGAAGAACAGCTCCTGCGGGCGCTGATCGTCTCCGACCTTGTGACCATCCACCAGAAAAGCGGCATCGGACGGCTCTCGGCCTATTGCGGCGCCATCTCCGCCGGTGTGGGTGCCGGTGCAGGAATCTGCTATCTGCTCGGCGGCGACTATTCCGCCGTTGCCCACACGATCGTTAACGCCGTGGCCATTCTCTCGGGCACCATCTGCGACGGTGCAAAGCCCTCCTGCGCGGCCAAGATCGCCGCAGCGGTGGATGCGGGCATTATGGGCTACCGGATGTATCTGCACCACCGGGAATTCTCCCGGGGCGAAGGGATCGTTGCCGGAAGCGTGGACGATACCATTCATAATATCGGCGTGCTCGCGCAGCAGGGTATGCGCCAGACGGACAGCACCATTTTGCGCATCATGCAGGACTCCGAATGTATATAAGTCAGACTGCCAAAAACGTAATTATCGCCGTTTTGGAGGGAAGAAAAGTGTGAAGTGTGAAAGGAAACCGTCAGGGTGTCCTTTCGCGTTTGATAACCCGCCCGCAGGCGACAAAATTGCAAAATATAACACTACAAAATTTATTTTGCAATTTTGAAAGCAGCTTGCGAAAAGATTTTTTGCCAAGCTGCTATAAGTTTATAAACCGTTTGGAAGCTCGTCACATTTCCGACACAAACCGGTATTATCATACAGTTATTCCAAAAAACAAAAGGAGTGTTTCCTATGAACGATAATGAATATTTTGATCGGGAAAACGGCCAGGAGCCGGAGCAAAGCTGGGAGCAGCCCAGTGCCCCGGAGCAGCCTTTGCCGGATGAGCCGCAAATGCCTCTTTATGAGGTTCCGCCGGTCTATTCCGCTCCGGAAGGCTCCTTCCATGAAACGCCTTCCAAGCCGCCCAAGGAGAAAAAGCGCAAAGGTTTGGGCGCAGCAGTGATCGCCATTGCCCTGTGCTGCGGGCTTCTCGGCAGCGTGTGCGGCGGCCTGATCGTGGGCGTCTCCATGCAGAATTTCCAGAGCAGCCAGACGCTTTCGGAGAAGGACGCTGAGGCCGATGAGCCGGTCAGCAACACCGTAAAGCAGGACCCCACGCCTTCTCTGCCCGCCGCCAGCCAGCTCTCCGACGGAAGCACGCTCACCCCGGCTCAGGTCTACGCCAACAACGTCTCCGCCGTGGTCGGCATTTCCAATGAATCCACCACCTATAACATCTTTGGTCAGGTTTCGGAATCGGCTTCCTCCGGCAGCGGCTTCATCATCTCCTCCGATGGAGAGATCTTGACTAATTACCACGTCATCGAAGGCGCCCAAACCCTTACCGTCACCCTCTATGACGGCTCGGAATACACCGCGCAGGTGCTGGGCTATGAGGCTTCCAGCGACGTGGCGCTCATCAAAATCAACGCTGAAAATCTGAGCACCGTGACGCTGGGCAACTCCTCGGATCTGTATGTCGGCGCTGAGGTTGCCGCCATCGGCAATCCGCTTGGCGAACTGACCTACTCTCTGAACGTGGGCTATATCAGCTCCATGGAGCGCTCCGTCAACACCGACGGCACGCCCATCAACATGATGCAAATCGACGTGAGCATCAACTCCGGCAACTCCGGCGGCCCTCTGTTTGATATGCAGGGCAACGTTGTGGGCATCAACACCGCCAAGTATTCCGGCTCCACTACCAGCGGCACCACCATTGAGGGCATCGGCTTTGCCATTCCCATTGACGACGTCAAGTCAATTTTGGATGAGTTGCGGGAAAACGGCGCCGTTCTGAACCGTGCCTATATCGGCATCACGCCCTCAAGCGTCACTTCCAGCGAGGCACAGCGCTATAACATCCCTCTGGGCGTTTATGTGGAGTCCGTGCAGCAGGGAAGCTGCGGCGAAACCGCCGGTCTGAAACGTGGCGACATCATCACCGCTCTGGATTCCTACGAGATTGAAAGCTATGAAGATCTTGCTGCCGCGCTGAAAAAGTACCGCGCCGGTGACGAGGCCGTCCTCACGGTCTACCGCAGCGGAAACACTCTGACATTGGAGATCGTCTTTGACGCCAAGCCCGCCTCCACCACAACGGATGAGCAGGTGGAAAGCAGCTATAATCCCTGGGGCTCTCTTGTCCCGTAAAAATCGCGCAAAGCGGGTCTGAACCATCCGGCTCAGACCCGCTTTTTTCTGCTGTTAACGGTTTTGCAAATACCCTATTGACATTATCCGAAAAACAGATATAATAGAACTGTCGTTGCAGAACGAATATTCCAAAACATTTCAGG
>CAZPRA010000038.1:0-10273 GCA_964588975.1 uncultured Oscillospiraceae bacterium
TTGCCACAGTAAGCGCAAAAAGCGGCTCTGGGCGGAAGCTGCTTTCCGCAGCTTGGGCATTCGTTCGTCTGAGCTTCGTCTGCAAGCTCTACGTCACTGACGGAAAAGGGTGTGTAGGTTTGCTCGGCGCCGCACAGCCCGCAGAACCGCGACTCGTGGCGCATTTCCTTTCCGCACTTTTCACAGTACATCGCTTCACGCTCCTTTTATTTCTTTCTCGGGAATTTTGCAATCAACACGCGATGATCGCACCACTATGAAAAAACATAACAATCACATCTACGGTAGCGCCTACAGCGGGTCGATGTACCCGCAAGGGGTAGGCCGCATCCGTAGCGCTCCTTCGTCAGCTTTGCATAGATATCCGTAAGGCTCGTTCCTCGCCAACGGCTATCGTAGCTGACGGCTGCGCTCTGGGCATCGACCCCTACAAAACGTTGGTTGATGGCGTCATCAACGATTTGATGTGGTCATTGTTCTGTTGCAGTGCGATGATTTCCATTTTTCCGTAGTAATACGGATAAAGTAATCGGTTTTTTCTCCGGCAATGCCCTGCTATTTGACATTATAACTGATTTTTTACGCGACGTCAATACAAGCTTTGGGCATTTTACGTAAATTTTCCTCACTTGGTAAACAATTCGAGTGACATTCTCTCCTGTCGGGTGGAGGACGTGCTGGTTTACCTGCCGGAAAATGAAGCTCCGGAAAAAGAAAATTGCAAAACGGAATATGCAACATACCTCATGGATTAGGCGCTCAAAACGCTTCGAATTTTGAGACGCCCCATGGGGTGATTTTTTATGCCGCCGGTGGCGGTGGTCGAAGTGCCAGCGGCGGGACGATGTGGGCATCGTCCCCTACGGGGCGCCGCTGAGGGAGGCATACGGCGGGCTGTGGGCAGTCTGCCCTACAGGGCGGTGGCCGGTGGTTCCTACACGCGGGACGTCCGGAGGCCGTTCCCTACAGTTGCAGCGCTTGAAAGCGCCAGCGGCGGGACGATGTAGGCATCGGCCCCTACATGATGACGCCGCCGGTGGCGGGATTTTTTGAAAATTGTTTGATTGGTTGCACGTTTTGGGGCAACCTCGTGCGCTGTAGCGTTCCCGGTTGAGGGGACGCTTTTTTTGCGCCCGGAAAAAATTTTTTGAGGTGATTTTTTTGAATTCCGATCGTTCTTCCGATCAGCGTCGCTTTGCTGCCGCTTATCTGCGCTGCTTCGACGCGGAGCTTGCGGCCAAACAGGTCGGCTGCCACAATGGGGTCAAGCTCTTAAGCTCAAAGGCGGTGCAGCGGGAGCTGGCATTGCAGAGAGGGCAATGCGATGTGTGCCGTCAGGATGTGCTGCGGAGGCTGGCACAGCTTGCCTTTGGACTGGCAAATGACTGCGTGAAGCTGGTGCTGGAGGAAAAGCCGGACATCGACGCGCTGGATCTGAGTCTGCTTTCCGAGGTGAAGCGCAACGAAAAGGGCACGGTGGAGGTGCGGCTGATTGACCGGGTGCGGGCGCTGGAGCAGCTTTTGGCCGCCGACACCCGCAGCGATGACTGTGCCGACGCCTTTTTTGCCGCCATGGAGGATGTGGTGGAGGATTGAAGTTCTCCGAAAAGCAGAAAACCGTGCTGAACTGGTGGCGGCCCCAAAGTCCCCACCATTCCAAAGAAGCTGTGATTTGTGACGGCGCGGTGAGAAGCGGAAAAACCCTGTGCATGGGTCTGAGCTTCTTCCTTTGGGCCTGCACCCAGTTTCACGGCGCGCGCTTTGGCATTTGCGGCAAGACCATTGCTTCTCTGCGGCGCAACGTGCTCAGTGAGCTTTTGCCCAAGCTACAGTCCATCGGCTTTTCCGTGACGGAAAAACGGACAGAAAATCTGGTGCGCGTGGGCTTCCGCGGAAAAACCAACGATTTTTACATCTTCGGCGGCCGCGATGAAAGCTCTGCGGCGCTGGTGCAGGGCATTACCTTTGCCGGGGTGCTGCTGGACGAGGTGGCACTGATGCCGCGCAGCTTCGTTGAGCAAGCCTGCGCCCGCTGCTCCGTGACCGGCAGCCGGCTTTGGTTCAACTGCAATCCAGAGGGGCCGCACCACTGGTTTTATCAGGAATGGGTACAGCAGGCCGAGAGCCGCAACTGCCTTTATCTGCATTTTACGATGGAGGACAACCCCTCGCTGTCGCCGCAAATCCGCAGACGCTATGCAAGGCTCTACTCGGGCGTGTTTTACCGCCGCTTCGTGCTGGGGCAATGGGTCGCGGCGGAAGGACGGGTCTACGATTTCTTTGACGCGGCCAGTGCACCACCGGTGCCGGAAGGTCCCTTCAGCCCGTGGTACATCTCCTGCGATTACGGCACGGTCAATCCGGCCTCCTTCGGGCTTTGGGGGCAGCAGGGCGGTGTTTGGTACCGCGTTGGGGAATTTTACTTTGACTCCAAACGCGAAATGCGGCAGATGACCGACAGCGAATATGCTGACGCTTTGGAACGTCTGGCCACCGGGCGAAAAATTGCGGCGGTAATCGTCGACCCCTCTGCGGCAAGCTTTATGGAGCTGCTGCGCCGACGCGGTTGGAACGTGAAAAAGGCGGACAATGATGTGCTTTCCGGCATCCGGCGCACCTCGGAGCTGCTCAAGCAGGGAAAACTGGTGATCTGCCAGAGCTGTCCGGACTGCCTTCGCGAAATGGAACAGTACGTTTGGGACCTGAAGGCGGAAAAGGATACTGTGAAAAAGGAGCACGACCACGCGATGGACGATATGCGCTATTTTGCCGCCACGGTGCTGGCAAGACGCGGCGCGTCTGTTGCAGCGTGCAGCGTGGCAAGGAGGTAAGAGTCGGCGGTCTGGGGGCAGCCCGCCCTACAAGCCGCTTTGCGGACGGCGGAGTCATGACTCCGCCCTACAGGTGCGATGGTTGTTGACAGAGTCGCAGCGTTGCACGTTCCAAAGCGCCCTCTGCGGAGGGAGCTGTCAGCGAAGCTGACTGAGGGAGAGAAATCAGACCACTAAGTTTGTATGCAAACGGATAACGGCTTATAGGCTCTCCTGTTCTCTCCCTCCGGCAAAAATCGTTGATTTTTGCCACCTCCCTCGTCAGAGGGAGGTTTTGGTGCGGTGCAAGATCGGGCGGTGGGGTGTTTGTTGTCAGTTTTTTCACAGCAATGACACATTTGGTTCTTTGGCAGTCTGAAAGAGGATATTTCGCTTCGGCGTGTATCAATTCTTTGCGAAAGGAGGTTTTACCAATGATGAAACGAACGAAAGGAAAACGCAGTGCGGCAGAAACGCCCGCAGCGGCGTCGCAGCTTCGCAGTGCGCAGGAGCATCCCTTCGCCTGCCTGAAGGGCTATGTGCCCTTAGGCGGCGGAGAGACGCGGCTCTACCGCTCGATGCGCGAGGCAATTCCCGTTCTGGACGCCGCCGTGTGCAAGCTGGTTCGGCTTGTGGGGAGCTTCCGCGTGGAATGCGGCGAGGCAAGTGCGCCCCTGAACGAATTTCTGCGAACCGTGGACTGCGGCAGAGGCCAGAGAGGAATTTACAGCTTTCTGTCGGCCTATCTGGACAGTCTGCTGACCTATGGCCGGGCGATCGGTGAGATGGTGGTCTGCCGAGGACAGCTTGCCGCCGTTTGCTGGGGCGATGTTTCCCGCGTGGAAATTCAGGAAAATGGAAGTCCGCTGGATTTCACGCTCTGCGCACCGGACGAAAACGGCTGCATCCGGCCGCTTCCCTATCCACATTTGCTGCTGTTCACCACGTTAAATCCCGAGCCAGGCAATCCATACGGCGTCAGCCTGCTGCGGAGTATGCCCTTTTTGGCGGATATTCTGCTGAAAATTTACCAGACTGTGGGCAAAAACTGGGAACGGGCAGGAAATGTGCGCTACGCCGTGGTCTACAAGCCCTCCGGCGACAGCTTTGAGCGCAGTCAGGCCGCCTCTCAAGCGGAAGTGATCGCCAGAGAATGGTCAGGCGCCATGCAGGACAGCAGAAACGGCAGCGTACGCGATTTCGTCGCCGTGGGCGATGTGGAGATCAAGGTCATCGGCGCGGACGGCAAAATTCTGGATTCCGAAATCCCGGTCAGGCAGATTTTGGAGCAGCTTGTGGCAAAAACCGGTCTGCCGCCCTTTATGCTGGGGCTGAACTGGTCGAGCACGGAACGCATGAGCCAGCAGCAGGCGGATATGCTCACAAGCGAGCTTTGGGCAATCCGTCGCGCGGTGGAGCCGGTGCTTGAGCGCATTTGCGAATTGTGGCTGCGGCTGAACGGCTATGGCGGCCGGCCAAGCGTCGTCTGGGAGGATATCTCCCTGCAGGATTTGGTGGAGGAGGCACACGCCGCTCTCTACCGCGCACAGGCCGCAAGTTTATCGAAGGAGTGAGCTTTTGAATATTACCAAAGGCGCAAGCGTACTCTCCGGCGGACTTCCAACGCCGGATCAGCTTGCCAAAATCAACACGTTTTCCAAAACACCCCTGTCTCAGGAGGCGGTCTACTGCTTCAGTGTTCGGCTGTGCGACGATTTGCCGGATCGGGACTTTGAACGCTTCGACTCCGCCGCTCTGCCCGCTCTGGCCGAGCTTTTCCGCGGCAAAACCGGGATCGTTGACCACGATTGGTCTGCACAAAAGCAAATCGCCCGGATTTTTGAAACGGAGGTCATTTGCGAGCAGGGCGTGAGTTATCTCCGCGCAGGATGCTATATGCTCCGCACGGAGAAAAACGCTGACCTCATTGCAGACATCGAAGGCGGCATCAAAAAGGAGGTCTCCGTAGGCTGCGCCGTGAGCAGGATGACCTGCTCCGTGTGCGGCAGCGTCTATGGGCAATGCGAACACCGAAAGGGCGTCACCTATGACGGAAAAGTCTGTTTGGCGGTGCTTTCCATGCCCACGGACGCTTACGAATTCTCCTTCGTCGCCGTGCCTGCGCAAAAAGAGGCCGGTGTGCTGAAGGCCAAAAAAGGAGGTGAGCATTTGAGCCTGATCGAGCTTGTGGAAAAAAGTGGCGACGGCGCCATGCTGGAGCACGTCCGGACGCTGGAAAAGGACGCGAAATTCGGTCAGCACTGCCGCAGCGCCCTGGTGAAAAAGGCCGTTTCGCTGGCGCTGCTGCTGGATTTCGGCGGTGACGAGGCGCTTCTCGGCAAGGCCTTTTCCGCGCTGGACAGTGAAGAATTGGAGGCGCTGAACGCCTCCATGGAGCGCAAAAGCGCCCTGCTGTTCCCCGCAACGCCTCAGCTTTCTGCCCAACAGACGTTCTGCACCCCGCTGGACGCGGATTACATGATTTAACGGAGGTTTTTTACAATGGATTATTCTTATGAACAAATCGGCAACATCTGCGCGACCTTTCTCTGCGAAGACGGACTTGAGGTCGGCAATGTCTGCCTTGTCAAGAAAAACAGCACCGTCTCGCCGTGCGACGATGACGAGGCCTTTGTGGGCGTGGTCATGAGCAAACGCGACGGCTGCGCCGCCGTGACGGTTCAGGGCTTCGTAACGGTGCCCTATACCGGCAGTGCGCCCGTCTTCGGCTACTGCCCGCTTGCCACGGATGGAACCGGCGGCGTGATGTTCAGCGCCGGTTCCCACGAATATCTGGTCGTTCAGGTGGACACCACGGCCAAAACCGTCACCTTCCTGCTTTGATTATGAAAGGAGTTTTACACATGGCTTTTGATCACATCCGTTTGGAAAAGGGAATGTACCGCGAAAGCGGCAAGTCCTTTGCGCAGGTGCTTGAGGCTCTGGATCCCTCAGAGGGCTATAAGGGCACGTCTTTGGAAGGTACCGACGCCTTTCAGCGGCAGCTCAAGCGCTTTGGCATCCGCGTAAAGGGTCAGAATTCTGACCCCGTGGAGAAGTTCTTCGCCACCATGGAATCTGCGGTGCTGTTCCCGGAATTCGTCTCCCGCGTTGTCCGTCAGGGCATGGAGGAGGCCAATATTCTGCCCTCTCTGGTCGCCACCGTGACCAACATTGACGCGCTGGACTATCGCAGCATCTATTCCACGGCAGAAGAAACGGACAAGCGCCTTGCCCACGTCGCCGAGGGTGCTACCATCCCCGCGACCACCATTCGCAGCCGTGAAAACCTCATCACGCTGCACAAAAGAGGCCGTATGCTCGTGGCCTCCTACGAAGCTCTGCGGTTCCAGAAGATCGATCTTTTCTCCGTTATGCTCCGCCAGATCGGTACCCACATTCAGAAAATGCATCTGGATGACGCGGTAAAAGTCCTCACCGACGGCGACGGCAACAGCAACGCCGCAACGGTCTATACGGTGGGTACCAGCCCCATCTCCGGCACCAAGGGCACACTGAGCTATAATCAGCTTGTGGAATTCTGGGCGCAGTTCCATCCCTATGAGATGAACACCATGCTCCTGAGCTCTCCGACCATGGTCAAGCTCCTGAAAATGGAGGAATTCCAGAACCCCTTGACCGGCCTGAATTTCACGGGCACCGGCAAATTTACCTCGCCGCTGGGCGCTGAACTTCTGCGCACGGACAGCATGGACGACGCCTCCATTCTGGCGCTCGATCGCCGCTATGCGCTGGAAATGGTTCAGGCCGGTGAGGTCAGCGTGGAATATGACAAGCTCATCGACTGCCAGCTTGAGCGTGCCGCCATCACCTCCACCTGCGGCTTCGGCATTCTGGACGGACAGGCTGCCGGTATCCTGAAGTTCTGAGCATGACGGACTACCGCAGCGATGTGTGCCAGACCGCCCGCGCCATTGCCGGGCAAATCAGCGATGAGCAGTCATCTCTGCTTGAGCAGCTTTCGGACGGTGCCTGTGCATATCTGGACAGCCGCCTCCGCCAGGATGTTTCAAAATTCGACTGCGCAGGCGCCTATGTTCTGGCCGCGGCACTTTATGCCGTTTCCCTTTTGCGGAGCCTGAACGCCGAAAAGCTCTCCGCCTTCACCGCCGGAACACTCTCCGTCTCCTTTGTGCAGGACGCCGATTCCCTGACCCGGATGGCCGACCGCCTGATGGCGCCGTGGTTCGGTGCGCCGACCGTCTTTCTCGGGGTGAGAGGATGAAGGAGATCATTGAGCGCATCATCGCAAGCTACGGCTCCACCGTGACCGTAGTCCGGGAAGACGGAACGCAGACGGTCAAAGCCTTTTTGCAGCTCGTTACCTCCAAAAGCTGGCAGAATATGGAGCGGATGATTCCCGCCGGAGGTCAGATCAAACGCGGGCAGTTCCTCTACATTGGCCCTGCGGATGTGCCGGTGAAGGACGCACTTTATTTGCAGTGCGCCGGAAGAACATTCCGCGTGCGCCGGGCAGATGAAATCCTGTTTGCAGACAAGCCTCTGTTTCTCTGGGGACTTTGCGTGGAAGGAGGTCCGGAGGATCCGTGGAACAAATCGTAAGCGCAGCGCTGGAAATGCTCACCAGCGCCGGAATTCATGCCATTCACGGCTTCGACGGCAGAGACTTTCCTGTGCTGGACGCGCCCATGGTTGCAGTGCGCATGGAAAATGTGAGCTACCAGCCTATTTGCGCCGGAAATCTGCTGTGTCAGCGCGCAGGCAAACGCGCCGTCGGCTTTCTGGCCGAGGGCACGATGCTCCTTGAGGTCTATGACGACTACCGTCACGGGGTGCAGTCCTGCACGGAAATTGCCCAGCAGACGGCGTCCCTTTGTACCCAGATCCCGCAGGTGAGCATCCGGGACGGAATTCAGATGCAGCAGGTGCGCTATGAGCCGGACTACGACTGCTTCTGTTGCAAGGTTATCGCAAAACTTCGGGTGCTGACTGCCCGGGTAGAGTCCACTTCGTGAGGTGAAACAAATGGATTATCCTTTGATATTTTCCGCAGAGCCTTCTGTGGAAGTTTTCTGGAACGGAGAGCGGGTCGGCCTGATTCAGGAATTCACGGTGAGCCGCAATGCGGAATGTCTGCCCGTTTGGGGCTTTGGAGATGAGCTGCCGGGGACGGTTTATTCCGGCAAAACCAGCTACACGGTGGTTTTGAAGCGGCTTCTGCTGGACAGGCAGGAGCTTCCGGCGGAGCTTTCGGCCTTTGATTTGAAGGAATTCACCTTGGAGCTGCGCCTTCAGACCCGGCGCCTGACTTTTTCCGGCTGCCGCATCAGTCTGCTCCGGGAATCTTATCAGTTGGGGCAGAATGTGGTGGAAGAATTGCAAGTGAGCGCTGCTTCCTGCAAGCGGACGGCGGTCGTCTGAGGGAAAAGAGGTGCTAGAATGAATTTGCTGCAATTTGCCAGCTTTACGTTTCCCAATAACCCGGAGAGCTACCGCATGACCTTCCAGAGAGATTACACGGTCAAGGCGCTGTCTGGCGGCGGCTGGTCAGCCAGTCCGGGCTCACGGCTAGCCCGGAAAATCGAGTGCGAAGGCGTTTTTTACGGCTCCGACGCGCATCAGAGCTTCAGTGCGCTGGCAAGCCTGTTCCTCAGCGCGACGAGCGGAGTACTTCGGCATCCGAAATGGAACGAAATGAGCGCCTTCATTGCCGAGCTGGAAGCTCTGGAGGAGCCGGGTGAACAGCTTGTGCGCTACCGGATCGTGTTCATAGAATTGCCAACAGCCTGATTTTTTCTATCCCACGGAGGCATAAAGCCTGCCGTGGGGGTTTTTTTGTTGAAAGTGCGTATGGCTTTCTTCACGCACTTCGGGTATAATGAGTTTGGGAGGCGATGAGATGAAAGGCTTTGACCACGAAAAATATCTGAAAGAACAGTCGGAAAATATCCGTGCCCGCATTGACCGCTTTGGCGGCAAGCTCTATCTGGAATTTGGCGGCAAGCTCTTTGACGATTTCCATGCCAGCCGGGTGCTGCCCGGCTTTGAGCCGGACTCCAAAATCCGTATGCTCATGGAGCTGAAAGAGGACGCGGAAGTTCTGGTCGTCATCAACGCCGGGGACATCGAGCGCAACAAACGCCGGGGGGATTTGGGCATTACCTACGATTTAGACACCCTGCGCCTCATCGACGCCTTCCGCGAATGGGGGCTTTACGTGCCCAGCGTGGTCATCACCCGCTATCGCGGCCAAAAAGCCGCAGACCAGTTCCGGAACAAGCTGGAGCGGCTTGGCCTGCGGGTCTATCTGCACTATGAGATCCCCGGCTATCCCGCGGATCTGGAGGGAATTCTGTCGCCGGATGGCTTCGGAAAAAACGATTTTGTGCCCACACAGCGCTCTCTGGTCGTGGTTACGGCACCCGGTCCCGGCAGCGGAAAAATGGCCACCTGCCTGAGCCAGATCTGGCACGAAAATCAGCGCGGCGTTCAGGCCGGCTACGCCAAATTCGAGACCTTCCCCATCTGGGATCTTCCCCTGCGGCATCCGGTCAATTTGGCTTACGAGGCCGCAACCGCCGACCTCAGCGATGTGAATATGCTGGACCCCTTCCATTTGGAGGCTTACGGGGTCAAAGCGGTAAATTATAACCGTGACGTGGAAATTTTCCCGGTGCTCAATGCCATGCTGGAGCGCATTTGGGGCAAAAGTCCCTACGCCTCTCCCACGGATATGGGGGTCAATCTCATCGGCCGGTGTATCAGCGATGACGTGGTCTGCTGTAAAGCCGCCCGGCAGGAGATCCTCCGGCGCTACTATGCAGCACTTTGTGCCAAACGTCAGGGCATGAGCGATGGAAAAGACGCGGAAAAAATCAAAATGCTCATGACCCGCAGCGATATTTCCGTTCTGGAACGGCCGGTCATCGCGGCGGCGGTGGCTCGCGCGGAGGAGTCACAGCTCCCCGCCGTTGCCATTGAGCTGCCGGACGGCACCCTGATCACCGGTGGCACCTCCGATCTGTTGGGCGCCTCCTCTGCGTGCCTCATCAACGCTTTGAAAGCCCTTGCGGACATTGACAAGGAAATTCATCTCATGAGCCGTGACGTCATTGCGCCCATTCAGGATTTGAAGCTAAGACACATGGGCAATCGAAACCCAAGGCTGCATACCGACGAAACGCTCATTGCTCTGACCGTCTGCGCCGTTACGGATCCCAACGCAGCGCTGGCGCTGGAGCAGTTAGGACGGCTAAAGGGCTGTCAGCTCCACGCATCGGTAATTTTGTCCCGGGTGGACGAGTCGGTCTTCCAGCGCCTTGGCCTGAACATCACCTGCGAACCGGTCTACCAGACCAACCGCCTCTACCACGGCTAACAACACCTGCATAAAAACTGCCGCGGCTTGTTTGCAAACCGCGGCCGTTTTTTATACATTTCATCCCTGCGCTATGCGTTTCGGCAGAAGCGGTAAAAGGGCA
>CAZPRA010000039.1:0-10261 GCA_964588975.1 uncultured Oscillospiraceae bacterium
TCCCCTACAGAACGTTGGACGGGGTGCCTGCTTGCGGGACGTCGAGGACGCCGTCTCCTACGGGCGTTGGACGAAGGTGCCGGCAGTGAGACGATGGGGGAGTGACGTGTTGCGTGGTTATGGCCACGCTTTTTTGTTTTCTTGCGCATATTTCTCTGCATTATCCTTCCACCTTTTCGCATAGTTTACATTTTTCGGTACATCCTAGCTGTGCGGCAGTTTTGCGGAAAACTGCCCGACAGAATGATAGGAGGAACCGTATGAAATTATTGAGCCGTATTCTTTCCCTGAGCGCTCTTTTGGCCATGCTGCTGTGCCTTGGCGTTGCCGCGGCCGACGGCGAAACGCCCTATGACGCGGACTATTGCTTCCGGGAGGCGGACTTCGCACAGGACGTCCCGCAACCGCTTGCAGGAATCTTCGTCACCGCCGTGCCGGAGGACTCGCTGGCGCTGGTGAAGCTGGGCAGCAGAACCGTTCGCGCCGGGGACATCCTGCCGGCTGAGTCTCTGCAACAGCTCAGGCTGTGTCCCACGTGCACCGACAGCCGTGACGCCGTTTTGTGCTATCAGCCCATCTACGGCAGCACGCTTGGCTCTCCGGCACAGTTCACCGTGCGCATTCGCTCCGGAAAAAATGAGGCGCCCACGGCGCTTGACGCCGAATGGGAGACTTACAAAAACATCCCCAATGACGGTCATCTCTGCGCCACGGATCCGGAGGGCGGCGAATTGACCTTTGCACTTGTGCAGGAGCCACGCCGCGGCACGGTGACGCTTCAGCCCGACGGCAGCTTCGTCTATACGCCCAACAAAAACAAGGTGGGTCAGGACAGCTTCACTTTTACCGTAACCGATGACGCCGGAAACACCTCTCAGCCCGCTACCGTGCGCATTACCATCCGCAAGCCCACGCAGACCACCGGCTACACAGACCTTCAGGACAGCCCTGACCAGTTCGAGGCCATGTGGCTGGCAGAGCAGGGACTTGGCGGCGGACGTCAGGTGGGTCAGGCGCTTTGCTTCTGCCCGGAGGAGAACGTCTCGCGCGGTGAAATGCTGGTCATGCTCATGGAACTCAGCGGTTGCGAAAAGGACGTGACGCAAGCCGTTTGCTGCTTCTCCGACTGCGAACAGAGCTGGCTGGGCGACTATCTTACCGCCGCTCTGCGCAACGGCATCGTCACCGGTGAGAGCGGCGAAACGGGGCTGATTTTCCGTCCGGATGACCCGGTCACGGCGGAGGAAGCTGCCGTAATGCTGCAAAATGTACTCCGTCTGCCGGTACCTGCCGCCGGGTTTGACGGAAGCTGCGCAGATTGGGCGCAGGACGCCGTGACCGCGCTGGCGGACGGCGGGATCGGGCTGGAAAGCGCCGGAAGCACACCTTTGACGCGTCTTCAGGCCGCAAAGCTGCTCTACGCAGCATCGGCATATTTTGCGGATTGATTTTTCACCCGCCGGGGTCTCCCGGCGGGTGAAAATGCAGACTGTCAAAAAAACGTGATATTTGCCGTTACGGAGGGAAGAAAAGTGTGAAAGGAAACCGTCAGGGTGTCCTTTCACGTTCCATAACCCGCCCGTAGGCGACAAAATTGCAAAATATAACACTACAAAATTTATTTTGCAATTTTGAAAGCAGCTTGTCAAAAAGACTTTTTTGACAAGCTGGATTTTTCACCCGCCGGGGTCTCCCAGCGGGTGAAAAAATTGCCCCTTGTGCTGCAAGCGGTTTTTCGGTATAATATACGAAGGAAAAATGGATGCTCTTGCGCAAAGGAGGCAGAAGGATGAGGCTTTCTCAGGAAAAGCTGCGGGCGGTGACTGCGACGGAGGGCGATTTTTCGCTCCGGGAGCTGCTCGGCGGCATGGAATTTGAGCGCAACGGCCTGTGCGCTGCCGTGCTTCAGGCGCTTCGGCCTGTGTTGGACGGCCTTTCCCCCGAGCCGGAGGAGGGCTGGCTTTCCTGCGCCTATACGCGGCTGTGCCACGGGCTGTTCCCCGACCCTGACTACCGTGCGCCGGACGGCGCTGCGGAGCAGGGTCTTTGTGTCCTTTTGGAGGCGCTCGAGGCCGCATTGCAGTGCGAAACGGACGGGGGAGACCCCCTGACGGATCTGCTGCCTTTTGACCGGTCATTACTGGAAAACAGCCGCGTGCAGGAAGAATACTTCCGATTTGAGCGGGCAGTTCAGGAGTCAAGGTTCCTGCTTGCGTTGCGCCTTGGTCGGGAGGTCATGCCCTTTGACCCGGCTTCTCACACCATCGGCGTGCGGAATGTGGCCGTGCGCACGGCGCTTCTGGCGAAGGAAAAGGCCGGTCTGCCGGTGGACGTTCCGCTGGTAGCCTCGGCTGCTTTGTGCCACGACATTGGCAAATTCGGCTGCCGCGGTGACGACGCAAAGCGAGTGCCCTTTTTGCACTATTACTATACATGGCAATGGTTGACGGAGCAGCACATGGAGCACATTGCCCACATCTCCGCAAACCACTCTACATGGGATCTGGAATTTGAAAACTTGCCCATTGAGTCGCTGCTGCTCATCTACGCGGATTTCCGGGTACGCGGCACAAGGGAAAACGGCCGCGAAACGGTGCGCATCTATTCTCTGGCACAGGCTTATGAAATGATCATGTCCAAGCTCTGTAACGTGACGCCGGAAAAGCAGAAGCGCTATCGGCTGGTCTATAGCAAGCTGCGGGATTTTGAAGGCTTTTTGCGCGACCGTGGGGTTTGCACGGAGCTTGGGCAGGAGGAGCCGAGTTTCAGACCTTCTGCCGAGATCGCGCTTTTGCCGGCGGGCGATGCGCTTGGCGCTCTGCGTGACCTGATTTTTGACAACAACATCCGCCTGATGCACACCATCAGCACCGACAGCTCCTTTGACCTGCTTCTCGAGCAGGCTCGCGGCGAACGCAACACGCAGAATATCCGGGGCTATCTGCGGCTGTTTGACGAATATAACACCTATATGACCCGAAGTAGCAAGCAGAAGCTTCTGAGCTTCCTTTATGAGCTTTTGATGCACCACGAGGGCGACGTTCGCCGGACGGCGGGCACCATGATGGGCGAAATTCTGGCCAACAGCGGCCCGAAATACCGCAAGGAACTTCCCGCGCACGCGCCAAAGAGCGCCATGGCGCCGACGATGCTGTCGCTTTTGGACGAAACGGTCTCCCTCTGGGACAGCTATATCGGCCTGTGTCTGCATCCCGACCACAAAATTGCACAAAAGCACGCCTTCCGCATTTCCAATTCGCTCAAGACCATCTGCCGGTCGCTGTTTGCCGCCTGTGAGAAGGATTTGGCGCCCGAGCTGGCGCAACCACTGTTTTCCCATCTGGCGGGTCTGCCGGAACGGGAGCTGTTTGTGCTGCTTGACGCGCTTTGCCATGTGCCGGTGCAGGCGGTGAGCAGGGAGCTGTTCGCCACGGCGGAGGAACCTCTGAAAAAAATGCTCCACAGCGGCGTTGCCCGCTGGCAGCTCGTTGCGCTGCGCTGTCTTGACCATCTGCAAAGCCGGGCGTCTGCGGCGCTTCTGGCCGAGGCTGCCGAAATTGTGCCTGAAGATGAGCCGGTGGTGCGCTATCTGCGCCAAAGTCTGAAGGGCGAACGCCACCGGGCGCTCAGTGGCGGCGAAATTG
Source organism: uncultured Oscillospiraceae bacterium (assembly GCA_964588975.1). Classification (GTDB taxonomy): domain Bacteria; phylum Bacillota; class Clostridia; order Oscillospirales; family Oscillospiraceae; genus JAZOXB01. The sequence goes on from CAZPRA010000039.1 coordinate 3,645, forward strand.
CCGCCATCTACCTGAGCAATCTGAAAAATGCGGTGCACTGGACGGTGAAGAATGTTCAGATCGATATGCTCGTCGAGGATGTTGCGCAGCACGGCGAAAACGCCTACCACACTGCCACGCACCTGTCGAACCTCTTGTCCGTCAGCGAGCATTTGCCCGTGCGCGTGCACGCAGGTTCAGGGCTTTTGGCCGTGTGCGGCCATCTGAGCGTGGATCAGCGCAACGAGATCTGCGTTGACCTGCTGCGCGAGCTGGAAAACGGTCAGGAGCAGATCGCCCGCTTCATCCCAAGCTATCTCGGACGGCTGATTTGCACCCTGCCGGAAAAGGAACGCCGCGAGGCCATTGATTTTCTGGAGGAACTTCTGCGCTCCGGCACCGTCCGGCCGGCTTCGCCCGCGCTGCGGACGCTGGGCAGCATTCTGGCCGCTCTGCCGCCGGAGGAATTGGAGCGCTTAACGGATTTGGAACGGTCGGACAGCACGGCGGAAACGGTAGACCGCTGCCTTGGTCTGCTGCTGACCGGCGTTGCCCACTATCAGCCCACCATCCAGCGAACGGCGCTGAACGTGCTGTGCCACGACCTGATCGGCTCTGCCGAGCTGCCGCTTGCGCTTCGAAGCCACTGCTTCATCCGCGTGAGCAAGAAGCTTTTGACCCTTTTGTGCGAGCCGAGCCGGGATCGCATGGTCTTTTTCAACCGCGCCGCCATGCTCAACCGCCTTTACCGTTTCATGACGCGTTACGAGGTGGAACAGGGCGCCTTCCGTTTCCCGGCGGAAAAGCCGGTAGCATTCTTCCCCGGTACCTTTGACCCCTTCTCCGCCGGGCACAAGGCCATTGTTGAGGAAATTCGCAGCCGGGGCTACGAGGTCTATCTGGCGGTGGACGAGTTCTCCTGGAGCAAGCATACCCTGCCCAGACTTCTGCGGCGGAAAATCGTCCAGATGTCCGTGGCGGATCAGTGGGATACCTACCTGTTCCCGGACAGCATTCCCATCAACATCGCCATGCCGGAGGATCTTCGGCGTCTGCGCGAATGCTTCCCCGGCAGAAATGTCACTCTGGTGGCCGGTAGCGACGTGATTCGCAACGCCTCGGCCTACCGCTCGGACGCGACGGATGCTGCCGCCTCCTTTGACCACATCATCATCCGCCGTCCGGCGCCTATGGAGGCCGGTCTGCCGCCGGTCAAAGACCTTCTGCGCGGCCACGTTACGGAATTTTCTCTGCCGGAGCAGCTTGAGGGCATCAGCTCGACCACCATTCGAGAATACATCGACAAAAATCTGGACGTTTCGGCACTGGTCGACCCCATCGTTCAGGCTTACATCTATGAGCACGGGCTCTACCTCCGTTCGCCCATGCTCAAGCATACCCTGACCCCTTTGGACTATCGCTTCGGCACGGCGGACAGCGAAACGGCGCCGCCGGAGCTGTTCGAATTCCTCCGCAAAACGCCTCAGCCCAGCACTGCCGTGCTCTATCCCCGTCAGGGCGGCAAAGCCATCGGCTACGCCTACGGGCGCAGCGTGAACAGCACGACGCTTTATGACGAGCTGGGCGATGTGGAGGCGTGCTCCTGCGTGCGGCGCTGCACCTCGGGCAAGCTCCTGCTGATTTGCGGCGTTCAGGGAGACAGGGCACATTGGCTGCCCCTGCTCAATGAGCTTTTGGTGCGCTCCCTTTCCGAGGATCACACCTATGCCCTGTGCCGCTGCCGGGACAAGGCGCTTTTGGAATGTCTGGAGCAGCTCGGTTTTGTGCCCGTTGCGGGCTGCGAAGCGCTCTACTATGTGGATATGCGCGCACCGATGGTGCTTTTGCAGGATGTACTTCTGCGCATCAAGGAACCGCACCGCACCGCACCGCTCGTCCGCGCCGCAATCGAAACGGCTCGGCCAAGGCTTCGCCGGGCGCTTTGCGCCCTTTACCCCGGCAAGCTCCTTTTGTGCTTTGACGAAGAACTGCTCAATCAGGCCATGATGTTCCGCGTGCAGCGGCACAACCGTGCGCTCGGTGGAACCGAAGCGGGCGCTTTGGGGCCGTGTATGTGTGTGCCCTATGGCAAGGTGCTCTCCGACGAGATCGTGCCCGGCACCGTGACCAAGGCGCTGCGCACCGAAAAGTGCTTTTTCCCCGACGGAAGCGGCTTTTCCGTAGTAGAATACCCGGGCTACAGCCCGCTGGAAAATCAGGTCAAGACCATTCGCGCCTTCCGACGACCCGTCATTCTGGTCGATGACCTGCTGCACAACGCCTATCGCCTGAACAAGCTTGACCCGCTTCTGACCCGCGAGGAGATCGACGTGAGCCGTGTGATCGTGGGCGTTCTGTCCGGCAGAGGCCGGGATCAGATGCGCAAGCAGCACCGGCAGGTCGACTGCGAATATTTCATCCCCAATTTGCACTATTGGGCGACGGAGAGCCTGCTGTATCCCTTCCTCGGCGGTGATTCCGTCGGCTCCAGACAGGCCGAAGGCCGGATGCTGGCCTCTTTGAACCTGATTTTGCCCTATTTCTACCCCCGGCATTTCGCCGGGACAAGCGACCGGGCCATTCGCGAGCTGTGCCGCACCGCACTGGAAAACGCTCTGGAAATTCTTCGTGCGCTGGAAAACGAGCACCAGCGCCTGTTCAGCACCGCCCTGACCTTGCGGCGGCTGCAGGAGGCTATGGATCAGCCACGTTTGCCGGATCGCGGCGAACGGCTGGGCTATGACCTCTCCGTTCCGGCTTCGGCCTATCTGGAGGACGATCTGCTCCATCTGGATCGAATTCGCCCGAGAGGAGAGATTTGAAATGGAATTTAAGCGCTGGCAGGGCTTTTGCCTGTGCCCAACGGAAAACGCTCTCTGCCCGCCGGACGCCGTGCCGGTTTCTGCGCCCTTTGCGCCGCTGGTTTTCCCTGTTTGGCGAGACCCTGAAAAAAGCCGCGGCTGGTTCGCCATTGGCCGCATTAGTGAGCTCCGTCGGTCGGAGGACTGCTCCGCGTTGCTTCCGCCGGAGGATTTGGAGACAGAGTCGCCGGAGCTGGACGAATTTGTCCGCTTACATGGTGCAACCGTGCTCAACACCGCCTTTTTAAACGCCTATGATTTTCTGCGGCACGAAAAGCCCCGGACAAAACTGCGCCTGAATTTGGCCGGTTTGGGTGACGTAGGCGGCACGCTTCTGACCGCACTGAAGCTTCTGGGCACGGAAATCACCGAAATCGGCATTTATGACCCCAATGAGGCGCTCTGCCGCCGCTATGAAATGGAGCTCAACCAGGTGCTTTCCCCGGACGGCACGGCGCTGCCGCACGTTCGCCTGTGCTCCTTTGAAGACCTCTTTGACTGCGACGTGTTCCTTTTCACGGCCTCGCGGGGCGTTCCGCCCGTGGGTAGCGGCGTTTCGGATGTGCGCATGGCGCAGCTTGCGCAAAACCGAGAAATGCTTTTGCCCTATGCCAGAAAAGCCCGCAAAACGGGCTTTTCCGGGCTGTTTTGCCAAATTTCCGACCCCGTTGACCTGCTCTGCCGGGCGGTTTTTCTTGAAAGTAACCGGGACGAAAGCGGTTCTTTCGACGGCGGCGGACTGCTGCCGGAACAAATTCGCGGATTCGGTCTGGGCGTGATGGCTGCCCGGGCACACTATTGGGCGCAAAAGGAGGGCATTGACTTTTCCTCCGGCCGCGTCTACGGCCCGCACGGTGCGGGGCTTATCGTGGCCAATCACCCAAAAGAATATGACCCCGCGCTGTCAAGCCGCCTGACGGAACTGACCGTCAACGCCAATTTGCGCGTGCGTGAGCTGGGCTTCAAGCCCTATATCGCGCCTGCGCTGTCCTCCGGCGCCGCGAGCATTCTGCGGCTGCTGCGCGGTCAGGAGCATTTCAGTGCGGTGCCGATGGGCGGCGCCTATTTTGGCTGCCTTGGCCGCATGAGTGCGCAGGGGAGCCTTCTGCGGCAGGAACCGCTTCACCCGGCGCTCTTTGCGCAAATTCAGCAGACGCACCGGGTCCTGGAGGGCTTTTTCCATGATTGACGTTCTTATGCCCCGTGCGGCAGCGCGGCTGGAAAAAGCGCTCTGCTTTGCGCTCGAGGGGCTTCCATACCGCTTTGTCAGGCCGGAGGATGATCTTTGTGGGCGACGGGTGCTTTTCGCGCTGCGTACCGACGAGGCCGGCATGGACGAAGCAACGCTGCGCCTTTTGCGGCGTCTGCGCCGTGAACCGGACGCCCTGCAAGGCGCAATCGGCTCTATCGCGGTCGACGGCACCGGCGAACTTTACACCAAGGCGCTTGCGCAGGAGGCGGTCTTTGCCGCAAATCTGGCCGGTTGTCTGTTTCCCGGCAGGCCGCTGGTGGAAGCGACGGGGAGCCTTTATAACCAGCATATTCTGGCCGAACGGCGCTCGTTAAGCTGGCAGGAGACTTATTTCGTCCGCCTGCGCGAGCTTGCCGGGCGTCTGGAGAACTTCACGCCGCCCAAATTCCAAAGGCCCCGGCTTCTGGTGCTGCACGCCTCGGAATACGGCCGCTCCAGCACGCTCTGGCTCTGGGAAAGGCTGAAAGGCTTTCTGGCGCCCTTCTGCGAGATTCAGGAGCTTTCGCTGCAAAACGGCACCATCCACGACTGCCGCGGCTGCTCCTATTCGGTCTGCCTTCATTTTGCAAAAAACGGCACCTGCTTTTATGGCGGTGCCATCTCCGAGCAGGTGCTTCCCGCCATTCGCGACTGCAACGCCATGCTCTTTCTGTGCCCCAACTATAACGACGCGGTCGGCGCCAACATTACCGCCCTGTTCAACCGCCTGACGAGTCTGCTTCTGCACAGCGACCTTTACGACAAATACCTCTTTGGGCTGATCGTCTCCGGCTATTCCGGCGGCGACATCGTCGCGCGGCAGCTTCTTGGCACCATGTGCCTGAACAAAACAGCCATGCTTCCGCCTTATTTCTGCCATTTGCAGACCGCCAACGACCTTTCCGCTGTGCAAAAGCTTCCCAACATCGAACAGCAGCTTGCCGCCTTTGCGGAAACGATTTGCAACACCATGAGAATATGAAAAAAGGAGACATCACACATGACAGCATCCAAGGTCTATTTCACCAGCTTCCACACCACCTTGCAGGAAAACCTGCAACAAAAGCTCTCCCGGCTGCTTTTGACTGCCAGAATGGATCAGATCGACTTTGAAAACAAATATGTGGCCATTAAAATGCACTTCGGTGAGCCGGGAAATCTGGCCTATCTACGCCCGAACTATGCCCGCACCGTGGCGGACTTGGTCAGGCAGCTCGGCGGCAAGCCCTTCCTCACGGACTGCAACACCCTCTATCCCGGCGGCCGGAAAAACGCGCTGGATCATCTGGAATCGGCCTATCAGAACGGCTTCAACCCCTATAATCTGGGCTGTCACGTGCTCATTGCGGACGGCCTGAAGGGCACAGACGATGTGGAAGTGCCGGTGCAGGGCGAATATGTCCGCTCGGCCAAAATCGGCAGAGCGCTCATGGATGCAGATGTCGTCATCTCCCTGAGCCATTTCAAGGGTCATGAGGCCGCCGGCTTCGGCGGCGCCATCAAGAACCTCGGCATGGGTGGCGGCTCGCGTGCGGGCAAAATGGAAATGCACTCCGCCGGAAAGCCCGTCATTCAAGCCGAACGCTGTATCGGCTGCGGTGCCTGTCAAAAAGCCTGCGCCCACGGTGCGCCCACGCGTGAGGCGGATCGGAAAATGTGCATCGACCTTGCCCGCTGCGTCGGCTGCGGACGCTGCATTGGCGTTTGCCCCATGGACGCCATTGAAGCGGCCAACGACGAGAGCAATACCATTTTAAATTGCAAAATGGCAGAGTATACCAAGGCAATTTTGCAGGACAAACCCCATTTCCACATCTCTCTCGTGGTGGACGTCTCGCCGGTGTGCGACTGCTACGGCGTGAACGATGTGCCCATCATTCCGGACGTTGGAATGTTCGCCTCCTTTGACCCCGTGGCGCTTGACCGCGCCTGCGTGGACGCGTGCAACAAAATGCCCCGCAACCGCGATGCCTATCGGGGCACACAGACCGGTGAGCTGTTTGCCTCGACACATCCGGGCACCGATTGGCAGGCACAGCTCTCCCACGGGGAAAAGATCGGCCTCGGCACGGAGCACTACGAGCTAGTTGAGATCTAAAATTCGTGCAAGCGACTCCTTACTGCCCAGACCCCGAATCCGCTGGAGCACCTGCCCCTGCTGCATGAGCACCAGTGTTGGCACGCTGAGAATGTGAAAGGCACTGGCCAGAGCACGCTCCCGGTCGGTGTCCACGCGGCAGAATTTCAGCTTCCCCGGGTGCTCGCGCTCCAGCGCCAGCATGGGTAGTAAGCTTCGGTCGCCCTCGCCGCCGCAAAAGCCCACCAACACCGGCGACGACGTCTGCTCCGTCTCCGCCGCAAAATTTTCCATCGTCAAATTCGTCACAAAAACCGCTCCTTTGCGCTTTTTCGTAGTTTGCGCAAAGAAGCGGTTTTTATCCTATATGACGCCGCCGGTGGCGGCGTGCGGCGGGCTGGGGGCAGCCCGCCCCAGCTTGTCAAAAAAGTCTTTTTGACAAGCTGCTTTCAAAATTGCAAAATAAAAT
>CAZPRA010000040.1:0-10259 GCA_964588975.1 uncultured Oscillospiraceae bacterium
GTCCATGGTGTTTGTTCATGTTTCTCGTTGTTTAATTTACAAGGTACACCGCCGCGCGCAAGCGCTCTCGCGGACAGCTTGGACATAATACCACGCCTCCCCCACTTTGTCAAGCTCTTTTTTCCGTTTTTTCTCTTTTTTTCGTTTTTTCTTTTTTTCTGAGCGCTACAGATTGCAAGCAGACGGGTTTTGCGCTATAATCTTTACAAAATCGCGCGCACTGGGAGGTGGCAGAATTGAACATCCCGCTTTCGCCGTCCGCCGGGCACATTCTCCGGCGGCTGAACGAGCACGGCTTTGAAGCTTATGCCGTGGGCGGCTGCGTTCGTGACCGGCTGCTGGGTCAGGAGCCGCAGGACTGGGATTTCTGCACCGCTGCGACGCCGGATGAGATCAAATCCTGTTTCCCGTCTGAGCGATGCATTCTGACGGGCGAAAAATACGGCACCGTCAGCGTGCTGTTTCAGGGAGAGCGCTTCGAAATCACCACCTTTCGCGCGGAAACTGGCTATTCCGACAGCCGTCACCCGGACGGCGTACGCTTTGTGTGTTCGCTCCGGGAAGATCTGGCGCGGCGGGATTTCACGATCAATGCCATGGCTGCTGACCGAAACGGGGTCGTGGTGGACTGCTTTGGCGGTCTGACTGACCTGTCGCAAGGGAAGATCCGCTGCGTGGGCGAGCCCGCGGAGCGCTTTGCCGAGGATGCTCTGCGCATCCTTCGGGCGCTTCGCTTTGCCTCCCGTCTGGATTTTCAAATTCAGGCGCAGACGGCTCAGGCCATTCACCGGCAGAAGAATGCACTTGCCCTTGTTGCGCCGGAACGACTGCACTCTGAGCTGAACGGCCTTCTTTGCGGCAAGGCTGCCGGTCGGGTGCTGCGGGAGTTTCCGGATGTTTTGTGCGCTTTGGCGCCGGAACTGGCGCCCTGCATCGGCTTTGAGCAGCACAATCCGCACCACGCCTTTTCGGTCTGGGAACATTCGCTGCAAGCGCTGGCGAATAGCCCTGCCACGCCGGTCAGTCGTCTGGCAGCACTGCTCCACGACGTGGGCAAGCCGGACAGTTTTTTCTTTGACAAACAGCTTGTGGGGCATTTTTACGGCCACGCCGTCTCAGGCGCAGCGCTGTGCGAAAGGATCCTGCGCCGTCTGCGTTATGACAGTGCAAGCGTGCAACAGGTGACGGAGCTGGTCGCCCTGCACTCTGTTCCCCTTGCGCCGGAAAACAGCCGCTCGCTGCGGCGGCTGCTGGGGCGTCTGGGCGAGGAGCAGGCCCGGCGGCTTCTGGCGCTGCGGCGTGCAGATCGGCTTGCCAAGGGCACCGAGGCGCCGGAGCGCATTGAGGCAGAAATGACAGAGCTGAAATGCACGCTGGAGGAAATTTTAGAAAAGCAGCTTTGCTTTTCGCTGCGGCAGCTTCGGCTGAACGGCAGGGATCTGATGGAGTTGGGCGTGCCGCAGGGAGAGCAGATCGGGCAGCTTCTTCAGGCGCTTCTCGCGGCAGTCATAGAGGAACGTGTCCAAAACGAGCCCTCCGAACTTGTGCGATATGCACAAATCTTAATTCAAAACAGCGAAAATGATTGACAAAATACACGGGTACAGGTTATAATATAGTCTCACCAATCGTTTTTTTGAGGAGGCTGTTTGGATGAATGGCTTTGTTTTAAAGGGAAATATTTGCTACAGCGAAAGCTTTGAGCGCATCACGCTTCGGCCGAATGCCTATCTAGTCTGTCTGGACGGAAGATGCGCCGGCGTGTTTAACGAGCTGCCGGAGCGTTTTTCCGCTCTGCCGCTGACGGACTATGGCGACAAAATTATCATTCCCGGTCTGACGGATCTGCACGTGCACGCCCCGCAGTTTGCCTTCCGGGGTCTGGGCATGGATATGGAGCTTTTGGACTGGCTGAACACCTATACCTTCCCGGAGGAATCGAAATATTCCGACCTGGACTATGCCCGGCGTGCTTACCGCCAGTTCACGGACAGCCTGAAGCAGGGCGCCACGACCCGTGCGGCAGTGTTTTCCACCGTCCATGTTCCGGCGACGCTGCTGCTCATGGATATGCTGGAAGAAAGCGGCCTTGTCAGCTATGTTGGCAAGGTGAACATGGACCGCAACGCACCGGACTATCTGTGCGAAGCCAGTGCGGAGCAATCTCTGGCGGCAACAGAGGAATGGATCTCTGTGTGCCAGACGCGCTATCACCGCACCCGGCCCATCCTGACGCCTCGCTTTATTCCCTCCTGCACGGACACGCTCATGCGCGGACTGCGCACGCTGGTGGAAAAATATCATCTGCCGGTGCAGAGCCATCTGTCCGAGAATTTCGGAGAGATCGCATGGGTGCAGGAGCTGTGCCCGGAGTCCCGCTTTTATGGGGACGCCTATGACCGTTTCGGGCTGTTCGGCGGGGATCACCCCTGCATTATGGCGCACTGCGTCCATTCCGGAGAAGAAGAAATGGAGCTGATCCGGAAAAACGGCGTGTTTGTGGCACACTCTCCGTTGTCCAATTCCAATCTGGCCTCTGGCGTTGCGCCGGTCAGCCGTTATCTGCGCGAGGGCTTGAACGTTGCGCTGGCCTCCGACGTCGCCGGTGGCGAAACGGACAATCTCATGCGCTCCATGGCCGGTGCCATCCGCGCCTCCAAGCTCCGCTGGCGCCTGCTGGATCAGGAGGTCAAGCCGCTGTCTGTGGACGAAGCCTTCTACACCGCCACGCTTGGCGGCGGCCGCTTCTTTGGCAAGGTCGGCACCTTTGCCGAGGACTATGAGCTTGACGCGGTGGTTCTGGACGACAGCGCACTGGTTCACCCGCAGGAGCTGAGCCTGCGGGCAAGGCTGGAACGGCTACTCTATCTCTCCGACGAACGGCAAATCGCCGCAAAATACGTTCGGGGCACCAAAGTTTTATAAACAAATCGTCAAAAATGCAGCTTGCCACACCATTGCGGCAAGCTGCATTTTTTATATTCGTTTTTTATTCCTGCATGATGGCAGCCAGTGCAGGGGCAAGCTCCTGCGCGGGCAGTTCTTCCGCCTTGCCGCTGTCGCATTTTGCCGCCACGGAGGGGGCGATGGGCAGACGAGCCAAAACCGGCAGGTGATATTCCTGCGCGACCTGTTCAAGATGGCTGTCGCCAAAGATGGCATGGTGCTTTCCGCAGTCGGGACAGGCAAAATAGCTGTAGTTCTCCACAATGCCCAGAACGGGAATGTGCATCATGTTGGCCATTTTCACCGCCTTGGAGACGATCATGGAGACAAGCTCCTGCGGCGAGGTGACAATGATCACGCCGTCGATGGGCAAAGACTGGAACACCGTCAGGGGCACGTCGCCGGTGCCGGGAGGCATATCCACGAACATATAGTCCACGTCCTGCCAGATGACGTCCGTCCAGAACTGCTTGACCGCACCGGCGATGATGGGGCCACGCCACAAAACCGGGTCGGACTCATTGTCCAGAAGCAGATTGATGGACATAATCTGGATACCGCCGGCGCTCACGGCCGGCAGAATCCCGCTGTCCAGAACTCCGGCACATTCGTCCACGCCGAAGGCCTTCGGAATGGACGGCCCTGTGATATCCGCGTCCAGAATGGCGGCTCTTTTTCCCATTTTCTGGACGGCTGCGGCCAGCATACACGTTACGGTACTCTTGCCGACACCGCCCTTGCCGGAGATCACCGCGATGACCTTCCCGACCTTCGATCGTTCATTGAGCTGCGCCAGAAGGCTTTCCGGCTTGCGCTCTGAACAGCTTTCTGAGCACGAGGAGCAATTTCCGCTGCAATTTTCGCTCATATTGAATTTCTCCTTATCCTGTCTAAATTCCCAGCTCGGCGGCGGCTTCTTCCCATTGGGTCATCAGCGCCTCCAGAGCTGTTTCTTGTGTTTCCTTTTCCCCGGTCAGGCGAAGCAATTCCTGATAGTCCGAGGCTGCCGCTTCCAAGAGAACGTCAAGCTCGGAGATTTTGTCCTCCAGAGCGGCGATCTCACGTTCCAGCCGACGCACCTGCTTTTCCAGCTCCTTGCTGCCGGAGGGCTTGGGCGGTTTCTCTTTTTTCTGAGGCTCCTGCCGCTGGCGCTGCACCTCGTGCTCCAAAATGGAGCGGTATTTGGCATAGCCGCAGGGGAAATCCCGCACAGTGCCGTCCTTCAGCTCCCAGATTCGCGTGGCGAATTTGTCGACAAAATAGCGGTCGTGGGAGACAAAGAGCAGGGTTCCCTCAAATTCGTCGATGGCGCACTCCACCCATTCCCGGGAGGCTACGTCCAGATGGTTCGTCGGCTCGTCCAAAATCAGCAGGTTGATTTTCTCATCCATGAGCATACACAGGCGCAGACGCGACTGCTCGCCGCCGGAAAGCGTGCCGACCGTTTTGAATACGTCCTCCCCGGAAAAGAGGAAGGCGCCCAGCCGGTCGCGTGCGCTCTGCGGCGTGCAGTTTTTTTCATAGAGCATGGTGTCATACAAGCTGCGCTCTGGGTGGTCAAAATGGATGACCTGCGGCAGATAGCCCCACTTCACCGAGGGACCGAATTTGATTTTTCCCTCACCGGGCAATTCGCCCAGAAGCACCCGCAAAAAGGTGGTTTTTCCCGTGCCGTTGTCGCCCAAGAGGGCAATTCGTTCGCCACCGCGCACAGAAAATTCCACGTTAGTGAACAGTTTTCGTTCTCCGAAGGAGCGGCCAAGCCCCTTGACGGAGAGAACTTCGTCGCCGTGGAACTCCTTTTCTCCGAACCGCGCACGCAGTGTTTTTTCCTGCGTTGGGCGTTCGGTTTTTTCCATGCGCTCCATGCGGTGCTGAATGGACATGGCGCGGCGATAGAGCACGCGGTTGTTGATGCCCCAGCCCTTCATACGCTCGACGGTGTATCCAAGCTGCCTGAGCTTGGCCTGTTCCTGTTCATACTGCTTGAGTTGCCGGTCAAAACGCGCCTGCTTTTCCTCCAGATAGAAACTGTAGTTTCCGCTGTAGAACTCCGCCTTGCCGCCGGAAATTTCAATAATACGCTGCACCACGCGGTCAAGAAAATAGCGGTCGTGGGAAATCGTCAGGACAGTTCCCTTGAATTTCAGAATATAGTCCTCCAGCCATTCCACGCTCCTGAGGTCGAGATGGTTGGTCGGCTCGTCGAGCAGGAGAATGTCCGTTTTTTCCAAGAGAAGTCTGCCCAGATTGACCCGGGTCTTTTCGCCGCCGGAAAGCCGGTCAAATTCCTGCCTGCGCATGGCTGGCGGGATGTCCAGACCGTTGCAGATCTTCTCCGTCTGGATGTCCTGCTCATAGCCGCCGCCCATTTGATAGGCATTGCTCAGGCGGTCATATTCATCCAGCAGATGCTTAGGCGCGTTGGCCGTCAGTTTTTCCGCAAGGGCTTCCATTTTCCGGCGAATGGTCTCCAATGGCGCAAAGGCGGTTTTGAGCACATCTTCCACCGTGTAGCCCGCAGGATAGTGCGGGATTTGGGAGATCAGCCCCAGCTTTTTCCCGGGGGCAAGGAAAATCTGCCCTTCGTCCGGAAGAAGCTCACCCGTCAGAAGCCGAAAGAGTGTCGTTTTTCCGCAGCCGTTTCGCCCCATGATGCCAACACATTCGCCCTCGTGGATATCAAAGTCCAGACCGTCGAGTAGCGTTTCGCCCACGGAAAAGGACTTTACCAAATTTTTTACCGAAATATCAACCATGATTTTCTCCGTATTGCTGCAAAAATTCCTCCCGGGTCATGAGCAAATTCAGCGCGTCCAGAAAGGCGTTGCTGCCCAAATGCTCCGGCAGGCCGAGTGCGGCTTGCAGCGCCTTTCGCTTTTCGCCGCTGTACCGGCCGCCGGAAAGTCCGGCGAGAAACAGGTCTGTTTTTGTAATGGGTGCCTGAGGCGCAGCGTCCGCGCAGGGCTCTGCCCCGGCGTTTTTCAGCGCCGCAAGCAAAACCTCGGGCGGCATACCCTCCACGCCCAGCTTGCCCTCCTTGCCGGCGTGCGCCTTGCGCCTTTCCTTGCCGTAGACATCGGGGATATAAGCATGGAGCACCCGCTCACGCGGCAGAGCGCCCTTGAGATAGTTGCGGATGACAAATCCGGCGCCGTCGGAGTCCGTCAGGATGATCAGCCCGCGTTTTTCCGCCACGCGGCGCAGAAAGGCAAGCAGCTCCGCGTCCTTCATCACACCGAAGCCGCGCGTTTCGAAAATCGGCGCGTCGATGAGCTGAGACAGGGCGTTTTTGTCGTAACGTCCCTCCACCACCACGGCCTGCTGCAACCTAAGCATTGCGTTCCTCCTGCGCCAGACGCAAAATCAGCAGCTCTGCCAATCGCTCCGGCGTGTCCCATGAGGTTTTCAGCTCATAATCCGTCCGGCAGCACAGGCGCACTGCCCTGCTGCAAAAATCCTTTGAAAAGCGGCGGGACTGGGTCATCAGTTTTCCGGCGGCGTAAGGCGCAATGCCGCACAGAGAAGCAAGCTCCTGCGCATTGCCGCCCGATTCCTGCAAAATTTGGGCGGTATAGAGTCGGCGCATCTGGGCGCCGACCGCCGCCACAATAGGGATGGGCTCCGTTTGCATTTTCAAAAGGGTCTGAAGTCGCTCCATGGCGCGGTCATAGTCTCTCTGCGCCAGAGCGTCCGTAAGCTGGAAGACCACGGCGTCGAGCGTTGGCTCCACCACGGCGTCAATATCCGCCCGGACAATATTCTCCGCGCCGGAAAAGGCGCAGATCTTGCCGATCTCGCCGTGCAGCCGGGTCATGGAAAGCCCGCACAGGCTCAGAAGATAGCCGCAAAGCTCAGAAGTAATCTGCTTGCCGACCGCCCGGAAATGCCGCACGATCCATGCCCGCAGGTCGCTTTCGCTCTGATAACGGAACTCTGCCAGAACCGCGTTGGTCTCCACAGCCTCCCAGAGCTTCTTTTTGCGCTTGTCGGGCTTGAATTCTTCATAGGTGCACACCAGGCAGCAGTGCTCCGGCAGGTCGGAAAGAAGCTGCGTCAGGCTGTCCGCATCGCCCGCAAAAAGGTCGACCCCGTCAAGCCAGATCAGGCTCCGGGAGGCCATCATGGGCAGCGTTTCGAGCGCATCGGCCAATGCCTGAAGCGTGAAATTTTCCGAATTGAGCCCGTGGAAATTAAAATCTCCCGTCAGCTCGTCCAGAAGGAGCTTGCGAAGCTGCTCGAAATAGTACCTGCGCAGATAGTCTTCCTCGCCCCAGAGGATATAAAACCGCCCGGGGTTCTTTTCCTTCAGGTCTTTTTTCAATTGCAGGACGCCCTGCCCCCCGGTTTCGGCTTTTTTCGCCATGCTGTTTTCTCACCTCGTGATCGTAATATCCCCGCACAGGTCGGTGCGGTAGACCTCGGCGCCGATGGCTTCGATCCGCGCAAGCACCTCTGCGGTGGGATGGCCGTAGGTGTTTTCTCCCACGCAGATGATGACCGTCTCCGGAGCAGTCGTCTCCAGAAGCTCCGCGCAGGTGGAATATTTGGAACCGTGATGCCCGGCAAAGAGCACCTCGATATCCGGAAAATCGTATTTTGCCAGAAGCTTGCGCTCCTGATCGGAGGTCATGTCCCCCGTGACCAGTATATCATATTCTTCCAAGGAGAGCAATGCCGCAAGAGAGGCATTTTTTACCTCCCGGTCTGACGGCGGATAGAGGTTTATGCAGTAGTTTCCCAGCGTCAGCTCCGTGTGCACCGTGATAAAAACAACTTCGGCGCCTTCCTTCTGCGCCAAATACAAAACCGTTTCGCGGCTTTCCTCGCCCTGCTGGATGTCCGGCACATACAGACGCACCACGTCCAGCCGCTTCATGAGCTGCTCCAGTCCGCAAACGTGATCCTGATCGAAATGCGTCAAAATCACGGCGTCCACCTTTGTTTCGCCCTGCGACAGAAGTTTTTTGGCCACGCTGTCACCGTTTTCGTCGCCCGCATCTCCGCCGCAGTCAATCAGCGCCGTCTGGCCGCCGCTTCGCAGCACGATGCACTGCCCCTGACCGACATCCATGGCCGTCAGCGTTCCTGTGCCCATATCGAGCCCGGAAAAGAGGACGGCGCCGACCAGCGTGACGACAAGGCAGGCCGAAAGAACCCTTTCCCGGCAGCTCCGCCGCCAATGCAGATAGACGCCCAGCAGAGCGTAGGCCGTCACGATCCACGCCAGAATATAGGTGCTGTCCGTATAGACCACGGCGTTGGGAATTCCGCCGAGAAGCTTCGCCATCCAAAGAACATAGCGGATTGGCCACGCCACCAGCCAGCCCATTGCCTCACCCAGCGGAAGCCACAGCATTCCGGCAAGCGCCGCAAGGAAGGCCGCCGGAAAGGTCGAGCTGATGACCGCCATGGTCAGAAGGTTGGTCACCGGAGCGATGACGGAAACACTATCAAAAAAATGCACCAGAATTGGCGTGGTTGCGATTGCCGAGCCGATGGAGGTTCCCATGACCGTTGCAATATAAAATAGCGGTTTAAAAAGCGGGCTTCCGCTTTCTTCCAGCCTTTTCAGGCGGAAATGCCGGGCAAACACGCCATAAAACGTTGGCGTCAGCAGGACGATACCCGCCATGGCCGCAAAGGAAAGCTGGAAGCTGACATTGGCGAGCGACCACGGATTGCACAGCAAAATGGCCAGAAGCGCCATGCTCAGAGAGGTCAGCAGGTCATTTTCCCGCCGAAACAGCGGCGCATAGAGCAGCACGCAATTCATCAGCACCGCACGGCTGACCGAGGGCGTGAAGCCCAGCATGGCCGCAAAGAAAAGAATGACCCCCGTGCAAAAGCAGACGGTCAGCGTTCTGCGTTTGCCGAACAGGGAGAGGATCATGCCCGTGAGCAGACTGACGTGCATTCCCGACACCGCCACGACGTGGGATATGCCAGAGGCGGAGAGATCGCTGCGCACAGAATAGCTCAGGCCGCTTTTGTCGCCCGTCAGAAGCGCCCGGATGAAGCCCTCCACATCCTGCGGAAAGGCGTTGGAAATGGTCGCGCAGAGCCTGTGCGCAAATGCGGCCGGATAGAGCGAAAACGGCAGCTTTTCCGGTCGCTCAACCGAAACAGTACCGTTTTGCAGGCCCAGAAGGAATATGTCCATGGACTGATAATAAAGGCTCTGTTCGTCCGCCATATCCTGCGAAACGTCCATCACGTCCGCCGTCAGGCTCACCCGGTCACCGAGCTGAATTTCTTCCGCCGGGCAGTCCAGATAGAGCAGGATCCGGCCTTTTTCCATCCGGCACACAACGCTGCAACCATAGTCCGTTTCGGTCGGGACGTCGATCACCTGCCCCTGAACGGCAACAGCTTCCCCAGCCAGCGCACGAAGGGGCAGTATTTTCCACTGTTCATAGCCCCATGTCCACAAAAGACCCAGCGCAGCGCCCAGTGCGGCAAGGCGCACACGTCTGGGATGATCGGAGCGTTTGGAGGAAAAGAAGCAGGAAACGAGCGCGGCGAGAAGACAGCAGGGTAGCAGAAGCAGCGCTGTTTCGCCCGGCAGAAGCCAGATATAAGCGATCACTGCCACCGTGAAGCCCAGCGCAAAAATCATCAGCTTCCGCACTTGTCATCCCCCATTTTTTGAAAAAAGGGGCAGACCGTTCCGCCCCTTTATGTTGAAAAAATTGATTGTCAAATTCATGCTGAGTTTCTTTCAAAAGTAGACATTTTCAAATGGCTACTTTTGATAGCCCAATTGGGCGCAGAAACTCGCATGAGCCGCTTTTTGTGCCGCATGGCACAAAAGGATTCCATTGAAAGCTATCTGCTTTTCACTGAATAATAGGATCAGTTGAAGCTTCCCAGCTCCTTGCCGCCAAGGACATGGAAGTGCAGATGGTTGACGGTTTGGCCGGCGTCCTTGCCGCAGTTTGTGACCACGCGGAAGCCGTCGGAGAAGCCCAGAACGCTCGTCAGCTTGCGAATAACGCCGAAAATATGGCCGACAAGAGCCTCCTGCTCTTCATAAATCTTGTTTGCACCGGAGATATGCTCCTTCGGAATGACGAGAAAATGCTGCGGCGCCATGGGTGCAATGTCGTAAAATGCCAGACAAAGTTCATCCTCGTAGACCTTGTTCGAGGGGATCTCCCCTTTGATGATCTTGCAAAAAATGCAGTTATCCATGGTAAAATCTCCTTACTTAACGTTGTTCAGGACATAATCGTCCACGATTGCAAGCGCATTATCAAGCTTGAGCAGATCCTTGCCGCCGCCCATGGCAGAGTCGGGCTTGCCGCCGCCGG
>CAZPRA010000041.1:0-10069 GCA_964588975.1 uncultured Oscillospiraceae bacterium
AATGGATCACAGTTCGCAGTTGTTGACCGTGCGGGGGAAGGGCAGGACGTCGCGGATGTTGCACATGCCGGTCAGGTACATCACGCAACGCTCAAAGCCCAGACCAAAGCCGGCATGACGGGCAGAGCCGTACTTGCGCAGATCCAGATAGAAATCGTAATCCTCAGGCTTGAGCCCCAGCTCCTTCATGCGGGCAAGGAGGGTGTCGTAATCGTCCTCACGCTGGCTGCCGCCGATGATCTCGCCAATGCCGGGGACAAGGCAGTCCATGGCCGCCACGGTCTTTCCATCGGGATTCAGCTTCATGTAGAACGCCTTGATCTCCTTGGGGTAGTCGGTGACGAAGACGGGACGCTTGAAAACCGTTTCGGTCAGATAACGCTCGTGCTCGGTTTGCAGGTCGCTGCCCCAGTGGACGGGATACTCAAACTCCGCATTGTGGGGCTCCAGCAGTTCGATGGCCTCGGTATAGGTGACGTGGCCGAAATCGGAGGTCATGACGTGGTGCAGACGCTCCAGAAGTCCCTTGTCCACAAACTGGTTGAAGAAATTCATCTCCTCCGGCGCGTTTTCCAGCACATAGGCGATGATATACTTGATCATGTCCTCGGCCAGACGCATATCGTCGGACAGATCGGCAAAGGCGATCTCCGGCTCGATCATCCAGAACTCAGCCGCGTGGCGGGTGGTGTTGGAGTTCTCGGCGCGGAAGGTGGGGCCGAAGGTATAGATGTTGCGGAAGGCCATGGCGTAGGTTTCGCCATTGAGCTGGCCGGAGACGGTGAGATTGGTGGGCTTATTGAAAAAGTCCTTGGAATAATCAATGGTGCCGTCCTCGTTCCGTGGGGGATTGTTCATGTCCAGCGTGGTGACCTGGAACATCTCGCCGGCGCCTTCGCAGTCAGAGCCGGTGATCAGCGGGGTGTGGACATAGACGAAGCCACGCTCCTGGAAAAACTGATGGATGGCAAAGGCGGCAAGGCTGCGGACGCGGAAAACGGCCTGGAAGGTGTTGGTTCTGGGGCGCAGATGGGTCATGGTGCGCAGAAATTCCAGCGTGTGGCGCTTTTTCTGCATGGGGTAGTCCGGCGTGGAGGCTCCTTCCACCGTGACCTCATCGGCCTGCAATTCAAAGGGCTGCTTGGCCTCAGGGGTTTCGATGAGCGTACCCTTGACGATGAGGGCTGCGCCCACATTGGTCTTGGAAATTTCGGCAAAATTCTCCATGGTGTCATGATAGACGACCTGAAGGGGTGTGAAATAGGTGCCATCGGACAGGACGATAAAGCCAAAGGACTTTGACGCCCGGACGGAGCGCACCCAGCCGCCCACCTGAACGGTCTTGCCCAGATAGGCGGAAGTGTTTTTAAACAGTTCCCGAAGGGTGATGAGTTCCATAACAGTAATCCTCTCTTTTGATATCACAGAAGCATGACGCCATGCTCCCGGCAAAGGCGAAGGGTCTCGCCATCCCAAATGCTGGACTGAACCTCTCCGATGTGGCAGCAGCCCATCAAAAGCATACACAGGCGGGACTGGCCAATGCCGCCGCCCATGGTCAGAGGCAATTTCCCGGCCAGAAGCGCCCGATGGAAAGGAAGCTCCCGCCGGTCATTGCAGCCCGAAATGCTGAGCTGGCGATCCAGAGACTCCGGGCTGACGCGAATGCCCATGGAGGAAATCTCAAAGGCACGATCAAGTGTCTCGTTCCAGAACAGGATGTCGCCGTTGAGTGACCAGTCGTCATAGTCCGGCGCACGGCTGTCATGCGGCTTGCCCGAGCGCAAGGAAGCGCCAATTTGCATGAGGAAGACGGCCTTGTCGCGGTTTTCCCGCAAAAGGGCGTTCTCGCGGGCAGAACCAGGCTCCAGTTCCGGATAACGGTCTTCCAGCTCCTGCGTGGTGAGGAAAAGCACCTGCCGGGGAATTTGCGTCCGGAGCTGAGGGTATTCGATTTTCAGCGTTTCGCCGGTGACATAGATAGCGTTGACGATGCGCTGCACGGTGTCTTTTAAATAGGAAAGCGTCCGGGTCTGGGGCGTGATGACCTTTTCCCAGTCCCACTGGTCGACGTAGACGGAATGGAGGTTGTCCACCTGCTCATCCCGGCGGATGGCGTTCATATCCGTCACCAGACCCTTACCGGGCTGGAAACCGTAACGTGCAAGGGCGAAGCGCTTCCACTTGGCCAGAGAATGAACCACCTGGCCCTCGCCGCCAACACTTGGAATGTCGAAGGAGACAGGGCGCTCTGTGCCGCTGAGGTTATCGTTCAGGCCGGAAGCGCCCTCCACGAACAGGGGAGCCGATACCCGCAGCAAATTCAGCGCCCGGCACAGATTTTTCTGAAAATTGTGCTTGATATACTCAATGGCACACTGCGTTTCATAGACCGTCAGAGGGTTTTGATAACCGGCCGGAATTTGGCACTGACCCATGGGAGAACCTCCTTCTGCGTGACTTTGCCCAATATTATACTCCCTTTATCCCTGCATTACAAGCGGGAATTGGAGAATTTATGCTGTTTTTAGGGATTTTCGTAGAAGACCTTCATGCCCTTATAGGTCATGTAGGTGTCAAGCTTGCTCACAAGCTCCATGGGCGCGTGCATGGACAAAACGGGAACACCGGCGTCGACCGTTTCGATGTTTCGGTTTGCCATGTAGCAGGCAACGGTTCCGCCACCGCCCTGGTCGACTTTGCCCAGCTCGCCCGTCTGCCAGATGACGTCGTGCTCGGCAAAGAGCGTGCGCACATAGCCCATGACCTCTGCGGCAGCGTCGGAGGAACCGGACTTGCCACGGGCGCCGGTATACTTGAAAATGCCGGTGCCGTAGTTGATTTTTGTATTATTGCGGCGGTCGCAGGTTTCGGGGTAGATGGGGTCATAGGCGTTGCTGACGTCTGCCGACAGGCAGAAGGAACTTTCAAAGCAGCGGCGCATACAGGCACCCGTTGCCTTGCACAGGTCGTGCATGAACGTCTCGAAGGCGTCGCTCTGCATACCGGAAATGCCGTTGGAGCCGACTTCTTCCTTATCGGCCAGAACGCAGACGGCGGTCTTTTGCGGCGTGCTCAGCTCGAGCAGGGGTTTGAACGCAGCAAAGGCGCACACGCGGTCGTCGTGGCCATAGGCGGCGATGAGACTACGGTCAAAGCCGACCTCACGGGCGGGGCCTACCGGCACCATGGTGAGCTCTGCCGAGAGGAAATCCTCCTCCACAAGGCCGTATTTTTCGTTCAAGAGGCACATGACGGCAAACTTGATCCGGTCGCTACCCTCGTCATCCTTCAGAGGCTTCGAGCCAAGCAGGATATTGAGGTTTTCGCCCGTCACGCCCTCGGCCAGCGTCTTTTTCATCTGGTCGCCGGACAGGTGGATGAGAAGGTCGGTGACGCAGAAAATGGGGTCGCCTGCGTCCTCGCCTACCGTGACCTTGACCACGGAGCCATCCTTCTTATAAACGACGCCGTGGAGCGCCAGCGGGGTGGTCGTCCACTGGTATTTTTTGATTCCGCCATAGTAATGGGTCTTGAAATAGGCCATCTCCGCATCTTCATAGAGGGGGTTGGGCTTGAGGTCAAGACGCGGAGAGTCAATGTGCGCGGCGCAGATGTGCGCGCCGCGGTTCAGGCTCTCCGAGCCGATGACGGCAAAGAAAGCGGCCTTGCCGTGGACGCTGCGGTAGACCCGCTGACCGGGCTGGAGCGTCATGCCGGGAACGAGCGGCACAAAGCCGTTGCTTTCCGCGACTGAAACCGTCCAGTCGACGGCCTCCCGCTCGATTTTGCAGGTGGAGATAAAGTCCATATACTCCTTGCAATAGGGCTCCATGGCCGCAAGATCGGCGTCGGAAATGCGGTCATAGCCGTTCTTCGGCGCGTTGAGCAGTTCCTTGCGCCTTGCTTCGTATTTTGTTTCTTCCATGGGAAAAACTCCTTTCAGAAATTGTTGACAGATCAAAATGAATTCCTCTTTGGAGGAATGATTTTCCAGAGTCACGTCCGCCAGACGGGAAAACTCCGCCGCAGGCCGCTGGGCGGCAATGCGCTTTTTGGCGTAGGCTTCAGAAATGCCCTCGCGGGTCATCAGGCGCAGAACCCGCTGAGATTGGGGCGCCGTGACCGCCACGGTGCGGTCACAGAGCTTATCAAGGCCGCTTTCAAAAAGGGCTATGGCGTCAATGGCGGCAAAGGGTGCGCTGCTCTCCCGGAGCAGGCGCTCCACTTCCCGGCAAACAGCCGGGTGGGTGATCCCATTCAGGTCAGCCAGTGCCCGGGAGTCGTCAAAAACCAGACGCCCCAGCGCCTTGCGATTCAGTTTCCCCTGCGCAAAGGCGCCGGGAAAGCGGGCGAACAGCGCCCTTTGCAGTTCTGCGTCCTGCTCCAGCAGCTCGTGATAGAGCGCGTCGCAGTCGATGCACAGGCCGCCTATGGCCTGAATTTCCCGCAGCAGGGTGGTTTTTCCGCAGCCGCTTCCGCCGGTTATGCCAAGAACCTTCATTCTTTTTCCTCCGCGTCCACGATGTGGAAACCGGCGGCCTTTTTCAGGCGGTTTTGCACGGCATAGGCCGCTCCGCCGCCTTCGGGACAGCGGGCATAAATCGTCCGGATTTCCGGCCTGTCCAAATCCCGCAGCGCCGCAAACAGCCCGGCGCAAAGGCTCATGGCATCGGCCTGACGGCCATAGGAAAAGGCGTTCAGCCCGGCATAAAGGGGCATTTCTTCTTCAAAGCACAAAATGGCGTCGTGCGCCTGAAGGCGGCAGCGGATATAGTTTGCGGCGGCCTCGCGAGAGCCGGAGACGATGATAACCTCGGCGCTCGGCGCATAGTGCTTATATTTCATGCCCGGCGCACGCACAACGGCGTCGTTTGCAATGGAGCCAAGGACGGCGCGGTCAATCTCCAGCGCGCCCAAAACCTGCCGAAGCTGCTCCGGAGTAATGCCACCGGGACGAAGCAGACGGGGCACGTCGCCCGTCAAATCGACAATGGTCGACTCCACGCCGACTTCGCAGGCTCCGCCGTCCAAAACGGCGGCAATGCGGCCGTCCATATCGTGAAGCACATGAGCGGCGGTCGTCGTGGAAGGTTTGCCGGAGCGGTTGGCCGAAGGCGCTGCGATGGGCGTGCCGCAAAGCTCAATGAGCTTCCTGGTCGACTCGGTCTTGGGGCAGCGGACGGCCACGGTGTCGAGGTTCGCCGTGGTGCGCTTGGGCACGATGTCCCGCACGGGTAAAACCATGGTCAAAGGCCCAGGCCAGAAGGCTTCTGCCAACTTCCATGCGTTTTGGGGAATGTCGTGGCAGAGCTGATTCAGCTCCCCGGGCTGAGAGATGTGCAAAATCAGGGGATTATCCTGCGGGCGACCCTTAGCCTCAAATATTTTGGCCACTGCCGCTTCGTTCAGGCCATCGGCGCCGAGGCCGTAGACGGTTTCGGTCGGGATGGCGACCAGCTCGCCCCGGGAGATCAGCTCTGCGGCGCGGGCAATATCCTGCGGCTTTGCCGCGTTGAGCCGTTGTGTATTCATCTGCTATCCCCGCTTTCCTGAAGCTTTTGCGCCTGCTGCGCAGCGATCAGAGGGTCAATGATTTCGTCCAGCGCACCGTTGATAATGGCGTCGATTTTGTAAAGGGTCAGGCCAATGCGGTGATCCGTAACGCGGCTTTGTGGGAAATTATAGGTGCGGATTTTTTCGTTGCGCATACCGCTTCCCACCTGACTTTTCCGCTGGCCGGAATATTCCGATTCAATGCGCTCCTGCGCAAGCTGATAGAGCTTGCTCGAGAGCATGGTCATGCAGCGTTCGCGGTTCTGGAACTGGCTGCGCTCCTCCTGACAGGCCACCACAATGCCCGTTGGCTTATGGATCAGGCGCACGGCGGAGGAAGTTTTGTTAATGTGCTGTCCGCCTGCGCCGGAGGAACGGTAGACCTGCATTTCAATGTCCTCCGGACGCAGGTCAACGTCCGCTTCCTCCATCTCCGGTAGCACCGCAACGGTTGCCGTGGAGGTGTGCACGCGTCCGCCGGACTCCGTCTCCGGCACCCGCTGCACCCGGTGGACGCCAGACTCAAATTTCAGGCGGGAAAAGGCGCCGTCTCCCTGAATGAGGAAATCAGCCTCCTTGACGCCGCCCAGCTCCGTTTCGGAATAGTTCAAAAGCTCCACCGTCCAGCCCTTGGAGGCGGCATAAAGCTGGTACATTCGGAATAGCGTGTGGGCAAACAGGGCGCTTTCCTCTCCCCCAACGCCGCCGCGGATCTCCATGATCACGTTTTTTCCGTCGTTGGGGTCTTTGGGAAGCAGAAGCAGCTTCAACTCCTGCTCAAGCGCCTCGCTGCGCTTTTTCGCGGCAGAGAAT
Source organism: uncultured Oscillospiraceae bacterium (assembly GCA_964588975.1). Taxonomy (GTDB): domain Bacteria; phylum Bacillota; class Clostridia; order Oscillospirales; family Oscillospiraceae; genus JAZOXB01. The sequence continues at coordinate 6,370 of CAZPRA010000041.1, forward strand.
TCCTCCTGACAGAAGTCCTTCATCTCCGGCTCGGCACTCATCAGTTCCAAAGCGTCTGCCATGTCCGCACGCGCCCGAAGATAGCCCCGGTAGGCCGCGACCACCGGCTCCAGCTCACGCTGTTCCTTCAGATACGCGGCGGCCTTTTTTGGGTCGGCATAAAAATCCGGCTGTTCCGCGCGCGCGCACAGCTCCATATATTTTTCTTCCACCAGTTTCAGCTTGTCGAGCATAGTATTCTCCAAATATGATTTGATCCGATGCCCCGCTGCTGGCACCGTCAAGCAACGCTCTATAGGGGACGGCCTCTGGACGCCCCATGATCGCCCCTCAGAGGCAATTCGGCGGGGTCATGACCCCGCCCTACGCAACCGGCGGCGTAGGGAGCGGCCTCTGGACGTCCCGGTGCAGGCACTTCCAATCAACATTCTGCCGTGGGCGTCAGGAATATTGTCCCTATTTTAGCAGATTTCCCGGCGATTGTCTACCGTAGACATTAAAAACGACCTCAGCGCTGTCGGAAAGGCAGTCGGTCTGCGCAAGTGCTTCGGCGGCGGCTTTGGTAATGCGCCAGACGTGCGGCGTCATAGAAAGAAGATACTGCACCGTTTCGGCGTCCGAAAGCCGGAAGGAAAAGCGCAGCGTTTCCTCGTGCAGCAGGGAAAAACCCTCCAAATGCGGGTGCAATTCCTTGGATTTGTGCAAAACCGTGGGGTAGATCAGGCGCTTGAGCTCGGGCAGATGGTTCTCGCCCGCCAAAACCTGAACAAAAATCCCATCGGGTTTCAGCACCCGGGCAAATTCCCCTTCTACCGTCAGGGCAAACATGGAAAGCAAACAGTCAAAGCTGCCATCAGCAAAAGGCAGATGCGCAGCCGTGGCTGTCAGAAAGTGCGCCGATTTGTCCCGTCCTGCGGCATAGCGTGCCGCCTCCTTGGAGATGTCCACGCCCCAACGCTCTGCTGCGCTCAGCCGGGACAGATAGTAGCCCTCGCCGCAGCCTACATCCAGAGCACGCTCCATCCGGGGCGCATAACGCCCTGTCAGTTCGCGCAGCTTTTCCACGATGGGCTCATAGTGCCCCTGCTCCAGAAATCGCCGCCGCGCGGAAACCATGTCCCGGGTGTCTCCCGGGTTCAGAGAGTGCTTCTGCTGCACGGTAAGCAGGTTTACATAACCTTGGCGTGCCACATCAAAGCTGTGGCCGTTTTCGCATCGCCACTGGGCGCCCAACTGCGTCAGAGGATTTTGGCAGACGGGGCAAAGAATCTTGATCATGGTAACATCCTTTCTCAGCTTGCCAAAAAAGTCTCATAATTGTCATTGCGAACCAGTGCGCACACTGGTGCAGCAATCTGCAAAATCAGAGTTTTCTCTGTTTTTCGTTAGAAATCCAAACTTTTTGGTACAGATTGCTACGACTGCCTACGGCAGTCTCGCAATGTCGCGAATGAGGCTTTTTTTGGAACTCTGCCTTTCTTTTCCATGGAAAAAACGGAGAAACGTGCGCAAAATAACGAAAAAAGAGGAGGAGATTGTTATGCGGCGGTGTTTGATTTTGACGGTGTTGCTGGCCATTTTGTGTCTGCCTGTGGCCGGGGTCAGTGCGGAGAAAGAAAAACCAGAAAAATATGTGGCGCTGACCTTTGACGACGGCCCTTCGGGGCACTTCACCCGGGATCTGCTGGACGGTCTGGCGGAGCGTGAAATCCGCGCGACCTTTTTCCTGTGCGGCTATCGCGTGGAGCAGTTTCCAAATTTAGCCGCCCGCATCGCGCAGGAAGGGCACGAGATCGGCTCCCACAGCGACCGGCACAGCTTCTTTTCCGCGCTCAGCCCGGCAGAGGTCTGCGCCGACCTGCACGCTGCGCGGGAAAAAATTCTCTCCGCTACCGGTCAGGAGCCGACGCTTTTGCGGCCGCCCGGCGGGATCTATGACGCCGCCGTGATCGCAAAAACGGATTGTGCCGATCTGCCGCTGATTTTGTGGTCTGTGGACCCGTCGGACTGGTGCCGCTCTGACGCGGCAGGGATCGTCCGGGACGTGACGGGAAATGTCCGCAGCGGTGATGTGATCTTGCTGCACGATATGTCCGACTCCAGCGTGCAGGCGGCTCTGGCAATCATTGACGAGCTGGGCGCTCAGGGCTGGGAATTCGTTACGGTTTCCGAGCTGGCAGCACTGAGCGGCACCGAGCTTCAGGGCGGTGTAGCCTACTACCGCTTTTCGCCCGCGAAATAGGTGCAGATGGCCTCTCTTTCTGCGCTGACGCTTCCCTGAACAAACTGCGGCTTTCCGCCGCCGCGTCCGTTAAGCGCCGCGTTCATGGCCTTCGTGAAATTGCGCAGATCCTCCGTCAGGCTACCGAGCGCATATTTATATTGCCCGTCGCTGCCGGAAAAGACGGCGCAGCGTCCGCCGCAGGTGCGCAGAACGGCGTCACAAAGCCGCCGCAGGGCGTCCGGAGAGAGGTCTTCTTCAAACAAAAGCACGTCGCCTGCGCCGGAATACCGCTCGGCAAGAGAGGCAAAGCTTGCATTTTCCAAGCCCGTGCAGCGGTATTGGGCGTTTTTCAGTTCTTCACTGACACGCTCCACAGCCGCCGCCGTAGACAGGGGTTTTGCCGAAAGAAGGGCGGAAATTTTGCGGTTCTGCTCGAAAACGAGGTTGAGATATTCCAGCGCACGCTTGCCGCAGAGCAGCTCAATGCGGGAACCTTCGCGGAATTTCGTGGTCGACAGCAGTTTGACAAGGCCGACCTCGCCGCTTCGCCTGACGTGCAGGCCGCAACAGGCGCACAGGTCGATGTCCTGAAACTGCACAAGGCGGACGGTTCCCGTGAGGGCTTTCTTGCTGCGATAGGAAAGCGTGGCAAGCGTCTCGGGGTCGGGATAGAAAATGTGCGAAGGAATATCCTGATAGATGACATGATTGACGTCCGTCTCCAGCTCGTGAAGCTCCTGTTCGTTGATCTCGCCGCTGAAATCAATGGTGATCACATCACTTCCCATATGGAAGCCCACATTATGATATCCAAAGCGGGAAAAAACAATGCCCGAGAGCATATGTTCGCCGGAGTGCTGCTGCATGAGCATGAAGCGTCTGTCCCAGTCGATGCAGCAATGAACCTCAGAGCCAACCGCCACAGGATGGTCGCAGAGGTGAATGACGCGGTCGCCTTCCTCAAAAACGTCCAAAACAATGGCGCCGCCGAGCGTTCCCAGATCGCAGGGCTGTCCGCCGCCCGTGGGATAGAAAATCGTCTGCTCCAATTCGACCCGCCAGCCGTTTTTTGCTTCCTCACAGGCGGTGACGAGAGTGGTCAGCTCTTTCTGATACGGGTTTACATAATATTGTCTATTGGCGTCCATGGTAATTACCTCCGTTGAGTCCTCTATATTATAACGGGAACACGGTCAAAAAGCAAGGAAAACCCCCACCCGATTTGAAACGGATGGGGGCTGAAGTTATTTACATGGTTGTGAGTCTTGCAATGTCAGGAAGAACTCAGAACAGGTAGCTGTATTCGTCGCGGACGGTGCGGATGAACAGGGCAATGTCCTCAGGGATACCGCCAAGGTCAGCTTCGCAGATCTTTTCTTCATACAGACGGACGCGAACCTTGCCGCCTTCCAGCACGCAGAAGCCGAAGTTCTTGGAGTCGTCCATATCCTTTTCCGTCTGGAAAAGGGTGAACTT
>CAZPRA010000042.1:0-10023 GCA_964588975.1 uncultured Oscillospiraceae bacterium
CCAACTCGCTGTATGAAAAAAGCGAGTGTTCTTAACAGCCTTTCAAATGCTGTAAAAACACTCGCCATGGTGCGGGCAACAGGACTCGAACCTGCACGCCGTTGGCAGTGGAACCTAAATCCACCGAGTCTACCAATTCCACCATGCCCGCATATTCTTTTGTGCCTCGGACGTTCTCCCGGGGAGGGATCCGGTGCGAGGCGTTCCGCTTACCGCTATTCTATGAAAAGTGGACAGCCTTGCATGGAAGCTTGTCAAAGAAATCTCATTTATGTCATTTCGCGAACTTAGCCGGGTCAAACTCGAATACGTCCAGCTCGCCGCAATAGCCGCACACGCCCATCCGGGGAGAATTGACCACCGGAAGCAGTGTGTCATTTCTGTGCTCGTGCTCCTGTAAACACGCTTCGCAGAGGAAGGGACTGTGATCCGCCCAAGCGCAATCCAGACAAATATAGTCTGCACGCTTTCCGCACTTCTGGCAGGCAAAATGAGGCGCCTCATTGCGACCCAGCAGGCGAACGGCAGTTTTTTGTCTGGGGCGTCTTCCATAGCCGACAACGGTGATTTTTAACTGCGTGGTATCCCCAAAATCATAGTCATACAGCAGGGAATACCCAACCGGGAATTCCACAATTTTTCGGCCCATACCCAGTTCGCCGTAGCGCGGCTCATAAAACGCGCTCATGTGGCCGCAGCATTCCAGCCAGATCTTGCGCAGGAAGGTATCCAGCGTTTTCAGAGAAGCGGTTGCGGAGATGTCCAGATAGAGCCAGTACATTTTTGAGCCGGTGCTTTCTACTTTCAGAATGACACAGTCCTGCCCATCGCCTATGTGTGGGTGAGCGGTGAGGACGTGGTTTTTAAATGCGCTCTTGCCGATCAGTCGGCCGCACAGATAGCAATTGCCTTTGTTCGTCATTTGTGCCATATGATCTCTCCGTATCTCATCAGAACTCCGTGTTACAAGTCAAGGAGTGCTTTGGTGCGGGTCATGATGCGCTCGAAATCTGCGCCGAGGTGCTTTTTCGCGTTGGGAAGCTCCTGATAGCCGGTTTGCGTGCCGTGGATATCGCTGCCCAGCGCCACCACGGAGTCGCTTTTTGCCCAGTAAAGGGCGTTGCGGCGGATATGGCGATGGCGGAATGCGTCCAGATTGAGCTGGCCGTAAAAGCCGAGATCCAGAAGCAGGTCGATCACCGAGCTGCTGTAGCGGTCGATGTGCGCCAGCACGACGGTAAACTTTTTTTCGTAAAGCAGGGCGTCAAGCGTCTGCTCATAGTGCGAAAAGGTGAAGCTGGGCGGCAGCTCCAGAAGCAACACACGCGTACCCTCCACGCAGAGCCTTTCCAGACCCTCCATACGCTCGAGATACCGGCAGAGCTGGATCTCGCCGCCGACGAGCAGCCGTGGCGCGTTTTCCGGCATGGCGTCGCGAAGGCGCTGTGCGGTTTCTTTCCGGGTCTGGAGAAAGCGGGAAAGCTCCTCATGGCGGGGGTAAAAATGCGGCGTGGCGACGATGGTCTGGACGCCGGCCTGACGAGCCAGCTCCAACTGTTTCAGAGAAGTCTCCAAACTGTCGCTGCCGTGGTCAGCGCCGGGAAGAATGTGGCTGTGGAAATCAATCAGCACGCCTGGCACCTCATTTCGACCGCTCAGAACCCTGCTCGCCGTAATACTTATACTTGCCGTAGCGGTAATACTTCTTATAGGCATAGCTATAGTGGGACTCGGCGCGGTTAAAGGGGTCGTTGAGGACGAGGCCGACCACGGTGCCCTTCATTTCCTCGATGGCGTGAATGGCATCGGAGATATCGCGGATGTGGTTTTTGCCGCTCTGCACAACCATGACATAGCCGGTGATTTTCCCGGCGAGGACGGCCGCGTCGGTGACGATGTTCACGGGCGGCGTGTCGATGATGATATAGTCAAAATACTGCCGGACGTGCTCCAGCAGAGCGTCCATATGCCGCGAACCGAGAAGCTCGGCGGGATTGGGCGGGATCTGACCGGCGGTGAGAACACTGAGGTTAGGGCTGTCCGTGGCGCGGAGCTTGATTTCGGTGGTTATACCGGCCAGAATTTCGCTCAAACCGTTGGCGCATTCCATTTTGAAATAGCGGTGCAACGATGGTTTGCGCATATCGGCGTCGATGAGCAGCACCTTCTGATCCGCCATAGCGATGGAAACGGCCAGAGAGACGGCGTTAGTGCTCTTGCCGTCGCCGGCCAGAGAGCTGGTCACGGCGAAGGTGGGGCATTTTTCGCCCTTGCCGGTGAAGATCAGTTTGGTGCGGATGGAGTTATAGGCTTCCTTGATGGCAAAGGGGCTGCCGGAGGTCAGGCGCGGGTGTTCGCTGTGCGCTCTTGGGCTGCGGTGCTTCCGGCTGCGGCGAGAGGAAAACAGATCCATGTGCCCTTAGACCCCCTTTCTGCTTTTGCCGCTGCCGAGGTTGCCCATGCTGGGAATTCCGCCCAGAACGGGGATGTCAAAGGCACGTTCCAAATCGTCCTCACGCCAGACGGTGGTGTCCAGAATGGCGATCAGAATGACCACTGCGCAGGACAGCAGCAGACCGCCCAGCAGACCATAGACAACGTTAGCGGACAAATCAGGGGAGACCTGCCCGGCGGAATTTGCCCGGTTGACCTTGGAGACTTTGCCGCCGACCATGTCCGTGAGCACGTCCGGCGCAACGTCGAGCAGCGCGTTGGCGACCTCAACGGCCAGCTTTGCATCGCCGCTGTGGACGGTCACGTTAATAACCAGCGACGAGCCGCTGCGCGCGGCGGAGACCATGCCGCTGACCGCGCCGGAGGGCACCTTGCCGCCAAGCGCTTCGCTGACCGCGTCGCACACCGGTTGGCTGTTCATCAGCGCAACATAGGTCGTTGCGAGGCTTGAGCCTGCGGTCAAATCGGCGCTGCTGAATTCGCTGCTTTGCCGGTCAGAGGCGAAGACTACCATAGAAATTCGCGCGGCATAGACCGGCGCCTGAAAAATTTCCGTGTAGGTGTAGGCACCGACGGCGCCGATAACGCAGGCCAGAACGATCCAAAGAAGATATTTCTTCAGCGACCATAGGATGTCTTGTAATGTGACTTCTACACGATTCAAAAGCGTTCACTTCCCGCAAAGCGCACTTGCGCATTTTTACTTATGATAGCATGAAATTCGGGAAATTGCAACAGCTTTCTGCGAGCGCGTCAAAGAAGCCTCTATATGTCATTGCGGCTCTTAGAGAGCTGGAATAACACCCTTGTAGTGAACGGCGCCCTCGACGCCTCGGTGCAAGCACACTCAACCAACCTCCTGTAGGGGTCGATGCCCACATCGGCCCGCTGTTGGCACCCTCTCCGCCCAGTACGCGCGCTGCTTATCTCTCCCAGAGGGAGAGGCAGGCAAGGCGTGTCACGAAGGCCGTGGCAGTTTTGCTTATCCTTTAATTCTTCTTATTCTTCCGTTTTTTTCGATTATTCCGGAAGGTTGCCGGAGATCAGCAAGCGCATCAGCTCGTGACCGTACGGCAGGAAAAACCCCGTCTGTGCGGCCTCTTTTTCGCTGTAGCGCCGGGTGTGATTTGCCCTTTTGCGGCTGTCAAACAGCACGAAGGGCACGGGCGTGGCGGTGTGCGTCATGCGGGCAATCGGCGTTGGATGGTCGGGCATGAGCAAGATCCGATAGGGCGTTTGCCCAAGCTCTGCCTGTATGCGCCCTAGGATTTCCCGGTCGATGGCCTCAATTGCGGCGATTTTGCCCGCCAAATCGCCGTGATGCGAACATTCATCCGGCGCTTCGATGTGCACATATACCAAATCGCAGCTCTCCTTCAGGAGCTTCAGCGCTGCCTCAGCCTTTCCGCGATAGTTGGTGGTCATGCCGCCGGTCGCACCTTCGACCTCCGGCGCCAGCATCCCGGCGCACAGACCCAGCCCCTTGATCAGGTCGACTGCGCAGACCACACCTCCGCGAAGCCCGTAAAGCGCTTCCATTGTGTTCAGCCGCGGCTTTCTGCCCTCGCCCCAGAACCACAGGGAATTGGCCGGGCGTTTGCCCGTCTGACGGCGCTTTTCATTGACCGGATGGTGCGCAAGCAGCGCAAAGGACGCCTTTTGCAGCGCCAAAAGCTCAGCCCCATAACGCCCCTGCGGAAGAAATGACGAAATGCCTTTTCCCGTGATATCGTGCGGCGGCGTAAGCTGCGTGCCCGTCTGCGCATTTGGCCATACCAGGCAGTGGCGATAGCTGATGCCGGGATAGAGCCGCATTTGCTGCGGCAGAAGCTTCTGCACATCCCTGACCAAAATCGCTGCCTCTGCCGTCGTGATCTCTCCGGCGGAAAAATCCAGCATCGTCTTGTCCACATAGGCTTCTTCTTCGGAAAGGCAGACCAGATTGGTGCGGAAGGTCACATCCTCCGGCTCCAGGGCAATGCCCATGGACACCGCCTCGAGCGGCGACCGACCGGAATAGTAGACCTGCGGGTCAAAGCCCATAACGGACATATTGGCTGTGTCCGAGCCGGGCGGCATACCCTCCGGCACCGTCCGCGCCATTCCCATAACGCCCTGACGCGCCAGAAGGTCCATATTCGGCTTGTTGGCCGCCTCCATGGGCGTCCTGCCGTCAAGCGCCGCAAGCGGCTCGTCGGCCATGCCGTCGGCCAGAATGATGATGTATTTCATAGTCTCTCCCTCCTGCCTTTTCCTAAGAAAGCTCTGATTCAATCGGCAAGAGCGGGCGGCGAGAGATTTTTTCGCAAATCGAGCTTCGGAAAACGCAGGAATACTTTTTGTCAGCTTGGCAAAAAAGTCTTTTTGCCAAGCTGACTTCAAAATTGCAAAATAGATTTTGTAGTGTTATATTTTGCAATTTTATCGCCTGCGGGCGGGCTATTGAACGTGAAAGGACACCATGACGGTTTCCTTTCACACTTTTCTTCCCTCCGAAACGGTAAATATTACGTTTTTTACAGTCTCACTTTGTGTATTTCTTTTCAGAAGCAAAGAGTTGCTTAAAAAGCACCGCTGGCCGCCGTCGATTGATTCAGAGTTTCCTAAATTATAGCGCTAAAGTTTGCCCGGCGCAAGCCCCTGCCTGCATTTCTCCGGGCAAACTCCCGCTTTTTGAGAGAAAATCCTTCTGCGCGGGCTGGCTTTTTCTCTCTCAAAAGCTTACAATATGGGCAGAAGGAGGCGTTTTTATGGAAAAGAAAACAATTGGCGGCTTCATCGCCGCTCTGCGGCGGGCAAACGGCATGACCCAGTTGGAGCTCGCCCAGAAGTTGAACGTATCGGACAAAACCGTAAGCCGCTGGGAGCGAAATGAAAGTATGCCGGATCTTTCCGTCATACCGGTTCTCGCGGAGATTTTTGGTGTGAGCTGCGACGAGCTGCTGCGCGGTGAACGAAATGCGGCAGACGCACGCAACCAGCCGGAGACTTCCAGTCCGAAGGGCGAAAAGCAGCGCAAACATCTGGCAAAGCTTGCCCTGACCGGCTTTGAAAACCGAAGCTGTATTGCCATGGGACTCAGCCTGCTGGGGCTCATCGCCGCGCTGATTTGCGATCTGGTCTTCTTTCAGGGCAGACTGGGCTTTCTCTGCGGCGCTGTATTCTTCCTTGCGAGCGTCGTCTGCCAGAGCATTTTCCTGAGAAGCACGCTCCGGCAGGTGGACGGCTCCGAGCCGGAGACTGCCTGCGTCCGGAAAAAAGTCATCTTCCGTGCCGAAGTGTCCTTTGGTCTGAGCCTTGGCGTGCTCGCCTTCACGCTGCCCATGCTTCTTTCTGAGCCGTATACCGGCTTAAGCGGCGGCAGCCTTCTGCTCAGCGGTCTTCTGTGCGCTGCCGCAGTCGGCGCAGCAGGCTGCATCGGCGTGTATTTTCTCAACGCGGCGCTGCTCAAGCGCTCGGTCTATACCCTGCCGGAAAAAGAGGCCGCGGCTTATTGGCACAACCACCGACTCAAGCGGCGTTTTGGCGCGTTTCTGGCGCTTTCGCTGGCGCTGACCGTTCTGGCGCACCTTTTTGCCGTCTCCTGCGCGCTGAATTACGCGGGCATAAAGGGCACGGTTTTTGAGGAGTATGAGAGCTTTGTTGCCTTTATGGAGCAGGACATCGGAGCGGATGATTCCGCCGGTTTTGCCATTGAGCCTTTGCAGGATGGCAACGCGGAGGAAATCGTCCTGCGGGACAGGAACGGCGAGGAAGTCTGCCGCTTTACAAGGCGCAACGAGAGCGCGGTGGAACTCAGCTACACGCCCGGAGACGGAACGGTGCTGCCCATTACCGTCTATACGCAGGCACATTTGAACCGTGCCCGGACAAACGCTACCTTCTGCCACATCCTGTTCGCCTTTCTCTACGCTGCGCAGATCTTCACCGCAATTTTGCTTTACCGTCAAAAGCGCCACCGGTGATTTATGCACAGATGTGCAACGGATACTCATTTCAAATTAAAAAATTTAATTTGAAATCCGTGTGCTTCGCACACTCGCAGCGCGCTTTGCGCGCTGCGCCGTCTCATAAGTTCTTGACGCACCTTTGGTGCTATAAAAAGCTTTTAAAGCTTTTTATCAAGAACTAGTATGAGCCGCAGCCGATACCATAACCATGGATCGGCTGCGGCCTTCCTTAACCTTTATATTTTTTGGCTACAATCAATCCTATGCCAAGAATGGCGACAGAAACGGCAAGCCAAAGCCACGCGGCCATATCGGATGCCGGAGCACTGTTTCCGGTCCTGTCGAAAGAGCCATCGCCGCCGGGCATTTGCAGACTCCCACCGTCCGGACGGCTTTCGGCAGTTTCTCCGTTGCCTTCTGCGTCGACCGATGGGACATCGGCAGCTCCGTCGCCGGAGGATTGGCCGGGGAACTTACCGTCAAAGCCGCCGGGCAGACTGGATGGATCAAATCCTTCCGGCATATCTCCATTGCCATTATTCTCCGGCATGGCGGGTATCTCTCCATTGCCGTTATTCTCCGGCATACCGGGCATATCTCCGCCGCCCATAGTGCCACCCATAGAGCCCATATCGGACAGCGTGATGGCGCTTGCATCCACATAGCTCATATCGTTGACGGTTTCGTTGTTTTCAAGCTGCATGGAAATGCTCTCGCTGCGAAGCGCACAGAACTGGCGGAGCGTTTCCACACCCAGCTCAAATTCCTCATAGCTGTAAAACGCAGTTGGGTCTTTTGCCACATAGTCCTTGATCAAATCGTAAGCGTTCTCTATGATCTCGTCAATGTCCACGCGGCTTAAAAACTCGGAAAAATACTGATGATACGTCTTCGTGTATTCTTCGCTTTGCAAAATCCAGTTCCACATGGGGCGGTCTTCATCAGAACCATTATCAACGGGGGAATCAATCGCTGTATTGACGGTGCTTGTTGCATTGCTGCCTTGGAATGTACCGAAAGCGAGGTTATAGTCCCAGGGAATCATGGCAAGCTTACCGTCTTTTTCGTAGAGGTAGTAGTTATGCACCATGGAGCCGGTGTAGCTGTCTGAGTTGCAGACATAATTGTGCACGACAAAATAGCGAATGACCTGCTCCACATCCACGACGGATTCAATATCCTCACAGGCGGATAACTTTTTCAAAGAGTCGATCAGCCTTGTCTGGTCGGCGTTTGTGATGTCCGTTTTTGCGTTGTCCCAGATGTTGGAGTAGCTGCTGAGGTCATCGTCGATATATTGCAGCTTGACATCGCTCGAACCCATTCCCGTGCCGCCGATCCCGCCGGTTTTGCCATTAAACACGGCAGACGGGTCAAACGCCCCGGAGTTGTCCGAGGGGTCTATGCGATCCGGCATTTCAGCGCCGTCGGCAGATGGCATATTGGCTATTCCGCCGCCAAACATCGCAGAAGGGTCAAATGGATTCCCGGCTGCCGTATTGCCATCGGTACCGCCAAAATCGAAATCGCTCATATCAAAGTCGCCGCCGTTGCCACGGCCACCGCCCATGCTCATGCTGTCCGGCTTATAAAGCGTCCCGTAATCAGAGCCGTAATTGCGCTGCAAAAAGGCTTCCTCCACGCCCTCTACGGCCAAATACAGCCCCCAATCCTCGCCGTTGACCGTGATATAGACGAAGCTGCACAGAGAAGAATTGACCCCGAACTCGTTCATCATGGTGTAGGTCAGGTAGTCCTTCATCATGGTGGAATCCTGAATCAGATTGTTCAGGCTCAGCTTGTCCAGCCCGTAATAGGATTTGCTGTCGTCATAGTGGTCAAATTCGATCTTGAAGCTGTAGCGTTCGCTGCCCAGCGTTGCAACCGTGGAAAGGGATGTGTTGCCTTTTGTGCGGATACCCACATTTTTATAGGACTCGCCGTCGATGACCACATTGGCAACGTAGTATTCTTCGCTGGCGGCATTGTCGATCATATCATCCCAATCGTTCATCACGATGTCGATGGTGTGGACTTTCGTGTGATCAAAAAGCCTATTTTCATATCCCAACGTTGTTGCCGTGGCCTCAATGCCAAGAGCGGCACCGTTCATAAACAAAACGGTGAGCACCAGCGTTATCGCCGTCACGATCACTGCGATGCGGTCAAAATATTTGCTTCCCGACATCGGCTTACCCCATGTAGTCTCCGTTGTAAGAGACGATCACCGCGCTGTTGACGCCGGGCATTTCGGAAAGAATGTTGATAAAATCGGTGTTATCCTCTTTCAGACGAACTTCAATATTCAGTTCGATCGCACCCTTTACGGCGGACTTGCTCTTAATTGTGGACTTCGTGACATTCTTTGCAAGGAACTCTTTTGCCCTTTTTTCTGTGTCATGGTTCGTGCAGCTCAGCACCACCATATAGGGATGGGTGTTGGATTTCCTGTTGACAAACACCAGAAGTATGATGCCGATGCAAACGCTTCCGATGATGGCAAGCGGGATCATGCCAGCCGCCAGAATAATGCCGGCGGCAATCGCCCAGAACAGGAAGGCAATATCCAGCGGGTCTTTGATGGCTGTCCGGAAGCGGACAATGGAAAGCGCACCCACCATGCCGAGAGAAAGCACCACATTGCTGGTCACGGCAAGGATCACAGCGGAGGTGATCATGGTCAAAGCAATCAGCGTTGTGCCAAAACCTGCGCTGTACATAACGCCACGGTAGGTTTTCTTATACACAAGGAAGATGAACAGACCAATGCCAAAGGACAGAACAATGGTCAGGATCATGTCAAAAATGCCAACGGATGTAACATTTCCCAGGAAGTCGGATTTGAAAATATCGCTGAAAGTCATAAGTTTTGTTCTCCTTCACCATTTAATCATACATTCGGCAGGCGGCATATTTGGAATAGGCGGTGGCGTGCCTGTCTCCCAACTGCACCGCATGGCGTATCACATCCGGCAGAAAATTATCCCATTTGACCTCTAAAATACAGGGAGCGTCCGGAACGGGAACGGTAGCGCAGGCTGGATTTAAGAAATCCGTAGAGCGCAGCGCCGTCCTGATGTAATAGTCCAATGTCACGCGGACATTTCCGGGGGCAAACACAAAAGGCTCTCGCGTATAGTCCACGATCACCTTGGGCACCAACCCCTCATTGCGGATGCGGGAATAAAAGCCAAGAATTACTTCATCAGAGCTCTCTGCCATCCATGCGATGTTTCCGCCTGCAATGGCGCGTGCCTGTGCTTCGGTCAGCGTGGTGGCGTCTTTATAGCCCAAGCCACCGCGCTTGAACTTTCGCTCCAAATGGAGCACTGACGGGTCGTGATTGTAAAAGCGAATGCGGTATTTTTCCCGAATGTCCACGCCGTCCAGCTTTTCGCAAAGTGCTTTATCATCTAAGCTGTCAAAATACAGGCTGCGGATCTCATATCGTCCGTCGATCGCATAAGGGTCAGGACGCATGACCGCACGCAGCCTTTGACGCAAAACCAGCAGATCCGAATGGCTGACCTCGTGTTTCACTTCATGTCTGAATTGCAAACCGTATTCCTCCTTTCTGCCCCATATTATAGCCCCCAAACCTGTGACCGACATTAGAAAA
>CAZPRA010000043.1:0-10023 GCA_964588975.1 uncultured Oscillospiraceae bacterium
CAGGTGTGCCAACTATTTATTTCTCCGCAGCCACCGCTGGATCTTCAAGGTGGCCGCCTTCGGCGGCAAATGTCGCCAACGTTTGCGGTGCCCGGTGCTCTCCTTGGCGCAAACGCCTACGTCGCTCACCGACCGCTGCACCTGCCGCGCCCTCGCTTTTCCCGCCACAGGCGGCGCTCGGGCTCGCACCGGTGGATTTTGAGTCCACTACGTCTACCAATTCCATCACACCGGCAGGTGCTTTTGGGCAAATAACTGCCCGTGGCAATTATTATAGCGGAAGCGAGATGGAAATGCAAGCCTTTTTTTCAGTTGAGCGCAGGAAAATGGAAAATGCACGGCAGGAGGCTTACCTTTCTCCATTTTCCTGTTTGCATTTTGTGGGGGAATTTGATATAATATCCCAGATATAGTGTGATGAAAGGAGAATTTCCCCGTGGAGAAGAAACCGAAGCTGTTCCGGCATTTGGGGAAGTGCCTGAACCATTACAAGCTCTGGACGCTCTGCGCGGCGTTTTTCGGCTGGACGGAGGTCATTCTGGAGGTTTTCATTCCCATGCTCATGGCGGTGATCGTCGATGGCGGCCTTTACCGGGAAGAAGATTTCATGCTGAAAAGCTTCTTTTCCTCGGAACTGATCGCGGACAGAAACCGCTTTGTGCTCACCGTTGGCGTGATCATGGTCGTGACGGCGTGCTGTTCCATGGCCTGCGGCCTTCTGAGCGCCCGCTTTTCTGCCATTGCCAGTCAGGGCTTTGCCAAGAATTTGCGTTATCAACTCCTTGACAAAATCCAGAGCTTTTCCTTTGCCAATGCCGACCGCTTTTCAACGCCCAGCCTGATCACCAGAGGCACGACAGACGTCAACACGGTGCGCATGGCCATGTACCAACTTTTGCGAACCCTGACCCGTTCACCCATCATGCTGATCATGGCCAGCGTGATGGCCTTTGTCATTTCGCCGCATCTGTCCCTGATTTTTATCCTGGCAATTCCGCTTCTGTTTGGCGTCATGCTCCTGCTCATCCATATCGGTCAGCCACGTTTCAAGGTCATGCTGGAAAAAACGGATGCCATGAACCGCGCGGTGCAGGAAAATCTGGTCAGCACGCGGGTGGTCAAAGCCTTCGTGCGCGGCAAATATGAGTCCAAGCGCTTTGAGGGGACAGCGGAGGAACTTCGCGCGGCAACGATGGGCTCGTCCAGAATTTTCACGCTCTCCGGCCCCATTCAAATGCTCATCATGTGGGCGTGCACCATCATTCTGCTGCTGGTGGGCGGCCGTGAAATCCTGTTTCAAACCACGGGACTGCTCACCGGCGAGCTGGTGAGCATGGTCTCCTATGCGACGCAGGCGGTCAATTCGCTTGCCATGCTCTCGTGGCTGATCATGTCCATGTCCCGGGCGCAGGCATCTTTGAATCGTATCAACGAGGTGCTTGACGAGGTGCCGGATATTGCCGACGGCGCGGTTACAACGCCGGTGAAGGACGGCAGCATTGATTTTGAGGATGTCTGTTTCAGCTATTCCGGCGCAGAGGACAAGCTGGCGCTTAAGCACATCAGCTTCCATATCCAAAGCGGCGAGACGGTTGGAATTATCGGCGGCACCGGCGAGGGCAAGTCCACGCTGGTGAGCATGATCCCCCGGTTTTACGATACGCTCTCCGGCACGGTTCGCGTTGGCGGCAGAGACGTGCGGGAATACAGTCTGGAAGCGCTGCGCAACGGCGTTGCCATGGTGCTGCAAAACGGGACCCTGTTTTCCGGTACCATTGCGGACAATCTCCGCTGGGGCAAGGCCGACGCCACGCTGGAGGACATGAAAAAAGCCTGTGCCGTTGCCTGTGCCGATGAATACATTGACCGCTTCCCGGAGGGCTATGAAACGCTGCTGGAGCAGAATGCGGCCAATCTTTCCGGTGGGCAGAAGCAGCGCCTTCGTATCGCCCGCGCAGTGATCAAGGAACCTGCAATTCTCATTCTGGATGACTCCACCAGCGCGGTGGATATGGCAACGGATGAGCATATCCGCCGGGAGCTTGCGGCCTCTTTGCCCGGAACCACAAAGCTCATCATTGCCCAGCGGATCGCCTCTATTCTCCATTGCGATCGGATCATTGTGCTGGAGGAAGGACGGCTTTCGGACATCGGAACCCATGAGGAGCTGATGGCCAGAAGCCAGATCTACAGGGATGTTTATGACAGCCAGATGAGCAGGGAGGTGAGCGCACATGGCTAAGGTCGAGCTGCGGAACTATGGCAAGGCGCAAAGCCCGGTGGCGACGCTGACCCGGCTGTTCCGCTATTTCCAGCACTGCAGACCCGTTATGATCGCGGCGGTCGTGACTATTTTGCTCTATTCCGCAACGACCATCGGCGCGTCCTATCTGATGCGGCCTTTGGTCAATCTGCTGGAGGAAAGCTCCCTTGCGGTGGACGCCGCCTACGGAAAATATATCGCGCTGATTGTCGGACTTGCAATTTTATATGTCCTTGGCGCCGTGACCAACTATCTTTTGAATTTCCTGATGCTCAAATGCAGCACGGTGATCATGTGCAGCTTGCGCACAGAGCTGTTTTCCAAAATGCAGCGTTTGCCGGTGAGCTATTTTGACCGCAACACAAACGGCAGCCTGATGAGCTATTTCACCAACGACATTGAGGCCACCAACGAGCTGCTTCAGCACAGTATCACCCAGCTTTTGATCTCCGTTACCAGTTTGGTGGGCGTGATCGTGATGATGCTGGTTCTGTCCATGAAGCTCTTTGCCATCATGGTGCTGCTGGCCGGAATCGTGGTTTATGTGGTCAACCTGACCACCAAAATCAGCAGCAAAAGCTACCGCGCGCAGCAGACCAACGCCGCAAAGGTCAATGGTTATATGGAGGAGATGATCTCCGGTCAGCGGGATATCAAGGTCTTCACCCATGAGAAAAAAATCATGGAGGATTTTGACGTTATCAACGGCGAACTGTGCGTGGCGTCTACCACTGCGACCACGGTAACCTCCGTTGTCGGGCCGATTTTGAATAACCTGTCGCATATTTTCTATGCCCTGACCTGTGCGGTGGGCGTGCTCTGGCTCACGGGCGAAGGCGCCGGCGGCGTTCTGATCGCGTTTTTGCAGTATATCCGCAATTTTGCCAACCGGGTCAGCCAGATCTCTGAGCAATTCAACTCCATCATGCTGGCGCTGGCCGGTGCCGAACGCGTGTTCTCCGTTCTGGACACTGAGGACGAGCTGGACGAGGGTCAGGTGACGCTGGAGCAGAAGGGAAAGGATTATTTCTGGAGACAGCCCGACGGCAGCACGGTTCCGCTCCGGGGCGATGTGCGCTTTTTCGACGTGGATTTCTCCTATGTGGAGGGTAAGCCTGTTTTAAAGGAGCTGTCGCTCTATGCCAGACCCGGCGAGAAGATTGCCTTTGTTGGTTCCACCGGTGCCGGAAAAACCACCATCACCAACCTCATCAACCGCTTTTATGACATCCAGGCGGGACGCATCACCTATGACGGGATCGACGTGCGCAGCATTTGCAAGGATGATCTGCGGCGTTCGCTGGGCATCGTTTTGCAGGATACCCATCTGTTTACCGGCACCGTGATGGAAAATATCCGCTACGGTAAGCTGGACGCGACGGATGAGGATTGCATCCGCGCGGCGAAGATCGCAAATGCGCACTATTTCATCTCCCATCTGCCGCAGGGCTATGACACGGTGCTCTATTCCGACGGCGCCAACCTCTCTCAGGGTCAGCGGCAGCTCCTTGCCATTGCCCGTGCTGCCGTTTCGGAGGCACCGGTGCTGATTTTGGACGAGGCGACTTCCTCGGTGGATACCCGCACGGAAAAGCTCATCGAGAAGGGACTTGACGGCCTGATGAAGGGCAGAACGGTGTTTGTGATTGCGCACCGCCTGTCCACCGTGCGCAACGCTGACGCCATTCTTGTTCTGGAGCAGGGCAAGGTCATTGAGCGGGGCGACCACGACGATCTGCTTGCCCAGAAGGGAAAATACTATCAGCTCTATACCAACATGATCGAGCTTTCATAATTCTATAGCCGCTGGGGTGCCCAGCGGCTATTTTTTTCAAATTTGGGCTTGCATTTTTGAAATATGGCGCTATAATAGCATTAGCACTCGGAAGTATAGAGTGCTAAAATGACAAAGGAAGATGATACACTATGGCGAAGAAACAGTTTAAGGCGGAGTCCAGACGTTTGCTGGACATGATGATCAATTCCATCTATACCCACAAGGAGATTTTTTTGCGGGAACTGATTTCCAACGCCTCGGACGCCATTGACAAGCTGGCGTATCTGGCGCTGACGGATGATTCCGTGGGGCTTTCCCGCAGCGATTTTGCCATCCGGCTGGAGACGGATGCAGAAAATCGGACGCTGACGGTATCCGACAACGGCATCGGCATGAGCAAAGAGGAGCTGGAGGAAAATCTGGGCACCATCGCGCACAGCGGCTCCTTGAAATTTAAAAACGAAATGGAAAAGACCGAGGATATCGACATCATCGGTCAGTTTGGCGTGGGCTTTTATTCCGCTTTTATGGTGGCGGATCAGGTCACGGTGATCTCCAAAAAATTCGGCTCCGACGAAGCATGGAAATGGGAGTCCTCCGGCGCGGACGGCTATAGCATCACGCCCTGCGAAAAGGAGACTGCCGGCACGCAGATCGTTATGACCCTGAAGGCTGACACGGAAGCCGAGCGCTATTCGGACTATCTGTCGGAATACCGCCTGCGCAATCTGGTGAAAAAATACTCGGACTATATCCGCTATCCCATTTGTATGACGGTGGAACGGGAAGAACCTTCCGAGGATGATGAAAAGAAGGAACCGGTGAAGGTACTCGAAGACGAGACGCTCAATTCCATGGTTCCGCTTTGGCAGAAAAACAAGAAGGACGTGACGAAGGAAGAATATGAGAGCTTCTACCGGGACAAATTCTTCGATTTTGAGGCACCTGCCGGGGTCATTCACCTGAGCGTCGAGGGCGCTGTGACCTATAAGGCACTTTTATATATCCCGGCAAAGGCGCCCTTCGGATTTTACACGAAGGATTACAAATCCGGCCTTCAGCTCTATTCCTCCGGCGTGATGATCATGGAGCACTGCGAAGACCTTCTGCCGGAGCATTTCCGCTTTGTCCGCGGCGTGGTGGACACGCAGGATCTGAGCCTGAACATCAGCCGCGAGCTGCTTCAGCACACCCGTGAGCTCAAGACCATCGCTGCCAATCTGGAAAAGAAGATCAAGGCCGAGCTGCTTCGAATTCTGGAAAACGAACGGGAGACTTACGAAAAGTTCTATGCCTCCTTTGGCCGCCAACTGAAATACGGTCTGGTTTCGGATTACGGAATGCACAAGGAGGTTTTGCAGGATCTGGTGCTCTTTGCTTCGGATAAAGAGGGCAAGCTGATCTCCCTGAAGGAATATTGCGAGGCTAAGCCGGATGCACAGAAGTATATTTACTATGTATCCGGCGGAAACGCAGAGCAGCTTTCCAAGCTGCCGCAGACCGGGCTTTTGCGCGCACGCGGCTTTGACGTTCTGATGATGACCGAGCAGGTCGATGAGTTCATTCCGCAGACCCTCCGCAGCTACAGCGAGGCGGAATTCCGCAACATTCTCACGGACGATCTGGAGCTTGCAACTGAGGAGGAGAAAAAACAGGCCGAGGAAAAGGCGGCCGATTGGAAGGAAACTCTGGACTTCCTGAAGACGACGCTGGGCGAAAAGGTCAAGGAGGTTCGGATTTCGTCGGATCTGGGCGAGCACGCCGTGACGATGGTGCCCGATGGGGGAATGAGCTTTGAAATGGAAAAGTATTTCCGTTCGGTGGAGCCGGAGGCGGACTATCAGGTTGGCAGAATTCTGGAGCTCAATGCCGACCATAAGGCGGTGCTTGCGCTCAGGGACAGTATCGGCCAGAATGAAGAAAAGGCAAAGGCATATGCCGAGCTGCTCTATTGCCAGGGACTTCTCATGGCGAACCTGCCTCTGGAAGACCCCACGGCCTATACCGATCTGGTCTGCGGACTGATGTAAGCAAAATATAGAGTGCCGGAGCGCTTTGGAGCGTTCCGGCACTTTTGCGATTAAAAATCAGGCTTTTACGGCCTTGAGCGCCTGAGCAAGCTGATCCGGGCAGGAGGTGGGCTTCATGCCGCAGCGGATGCCCTGAAGACGGGAGATGACCTCGTCGATTTTCATGCCCTCGGCCAATTTGGACACGCCCTGCGTGTTGCCCGAGCAGCCGCCAATAAAGCGGACGTTGCGGACGGTATCGTTCTCAACTTCAAACACGATTTTGGCGGCACAAACGCCGCTGGTCTTAAATTCATATTGCATGGTTCAAAGCTCCTTTCGTTTCTGCCTATAGCATACCAGAATATCTCCTTTTTTTCAAGTCGTGGCAATAGATATTTTGTTCTGTGGGATACTATTGTTATCACTTTTTGGAGGAATGCGCTTTGGATGAAACGAAAAATGAGAGCTTGGAACGAATAGAGGAGCTTGGCTCCGGCGTGACCAAAACGGAAAACGGAAATATTTATACCCTGACCATCATCGGACAGATCGAGGGGCATCAGGTGGCGCCTGAGACGGTGAAAACCACCAAATATGAGCACGTTCTGCCGCTTTTGGCGACCATTGAGGAGAGCGACGAGATCGACGGCCTTTTGCTGCTGCTCAACACCGTCGGCGGCGATATCGAGGCCGGGCTTGCCATTTCCGAGCTGATCGCGGGTATGAAAAAGCCAACGGTGTCGCTGGTGCTGGGCGGTGGGCATTCTATCGGCATCCCGCTGGCGGTGTCGGCAAAAATCAGCATGATCGCACCGACGGCCAGCATGATGATCCATCCCGTGCGCATGAGCGGCGTTGTGGTTGGCGCACCGGCAACTTACCATTATTTCCAGCGAATTCAGGAGCAGATCACGGATTTTGTCACGGCTAATTCCGGAATTTCCCGGGAAATGTTCTCCCAATATATGATGGCGACCGGGCAGATCGCAACGGACGTGGGTACCATCGTCTATGGCCGGGAGGCCGTGGAAAGCGGCCTCATTGACCGTCTGGGCAGCCTGCACGACGCGCTGGACACCCTTCACGCCATGATCCGGGACAAAAATCAGCCCTGCGGCGGAGAATTACGGAAAAAGGATAGAAATTCTGAAAAACCTGTGCTATAATAAATATCAAGTTTCTGCGAAAGAAAAAGATAGGAGAGGGAAGCTTGAAGATTTGGGTCGCGATCATCTATGGAATATTCTGCGGACTGACGGAGCTTTTGCCCCTGTCCTTTCAGGGTCATGCGGTTTTTCTGCAAGGCGCCTTCCGCCTGCCTGCGCTGACCGGTGAGGGCTATTTTGTCCGCGCGGCGCTGTGCCTCGGCTGCGCCTTTGCGGTGCTGCTGTCGCTTCCCGCTGAATTCACCGCGATGACCGGCGAACTTCTGAAAATGACCGGCCTGAAAAAACAGCGCCGCAAGGAAAAGACCAACGCCGTGCTCCGCAGGAGCATTCTTCTGGCCGTTTTTGCGCTTCTTCCCATGCTCTGTGCGCTGTTTTACCTGGGCTTTGCCGAAAAAATCACAAGCCTTTTGTATACGGCGGGCTTTTTTGCGCTCAACGGTCTGCTCCTTTGCCTCTGCTTCCGCCGCGTCAGTGGCAAAAAGTCTGAGCGCGAGGCCACGGTTCCGCAGACCTTCGCGGTGGGAATTGCAAGAGGACTGTCCGCATTTCCCGGGCTTTCCAGCGTGGGAAGCGCTCTGTGCATTGGAAATGCGTTCGGCTTTTCGGCGCAGTATAATTCCCGGCTGACCTATCTGCTCACATTGTTTTTTGAAGCCGTCGCATTCGTTTACTACCTTGTCCGCGGCTTTTCCAGCGCAGGATTCTCTGCGTCATTGCTGCTGCCTATGCTTTTTGGCGCTCTTGCCTCGGCAGTGGCGGGCTATTTCGCCATTCAATATCTGCGCTATCTTATGCGCCGGGAAAAGCTGGGAAGCCTTTCTTTTTACTGCTGGTCGATGACTGGAATCATGCTCTTTCTCTCCCTGATCAACGCTTAACGGAGGTTTAACATGGCAAAAAAGACGAAAAAGAAGAAGCAAAGTCTGGCCGCTGCCGCGAGTCAGCGGGCGGCCAACCCTAAAAAGGAAAAGGAAAACCGTCGGGAGCTGATCGGGCTCGGCTTTTTGATTGCTGCGCTGTTTTCCATTGTCTGCTGGGTCAATACGGACGCCGTGCTCATCAAGCTGGTCTCCGGCGTGATCGGCGGCCTTTTTGGGCAGATCGGGCGCTATCTTCTGCCCTTTGCCCTGATCTATACCGGGCTGCTTCTGCTCCGCAGCAAGGGCAGACCCGTTTTTTGGCGTGCCTTTTGCGGCATGACCCTGCTGATCTCCTTCGGCGCACTGATACATATTTTCGGTGAGCTGATTTCCGGCTCGGAGGTCGAGCTGAACATGAAGGAGCTTTACGAAGGCGGCCAGAGCTGGCGCACCGGCGGTGCGGTCTCCGGCCTGATCGCAGAGGCTTTTGAGCGTTTCCTGACCAAAGTCGGCGCAATTCTGGCGCTGCTGATCCTCTTTGCCATACAAGTGCTCACCTGCATGAGAATTACCGTCAACAGCCTCATCACCGCCATCAAAAACCGTCCCCGCAATCCGCACAAGACCGTTTCGGAGGAGGAGACGGAGGATCCTGCCCAGCGTTTGGTAAACCGCGTGGCCAATAAGCAGATCGAGCGCTATGAAAAGCGCCATCCCATGAAGGATTTTGACTTGCCGGTGGATGACCCGCCTGAGTCTGTACAGCAAGGCAGACAGGAACGGCGCACAAGAAGCACAGGCCGTGCGATGTCCCCGGACGAATACCTTTTGAAGAAACAGACAGAGCTGGAAACGCAGGAACAGGCAGAAAAAGCGGAAAACTTAGAAAAGGCAGAAAAACCTGAGAAGCCGGAAGCATTTGAAAAGCCCATGCCGCTGGTGAATGCAGAGGAAAAGCAGGTCACGATCGACGAGATCGAGCTTTCCGACCCAACGCCTGCCGAGCCGCAAGCTGCCGTTTCCGAACCCGTCCCGGCCGCTTCCGCCAAGCCCGGAAAGATGAACCGGCAGGAGAGCGAAGCCTCCGCGCAGGAAATCTCCGCGGAAATTGAGCTTGCCAGCCAGAATACGCCGCCGGAATATGTGTTCCCGGAGCTGTCGCTTTTGAATTTGCGCCGCCACGGAACCGTGGATGCCACGGCGGAGATGCGGGAAAATTCCCGCCGACTGGCCGACACACTGAAAAGCTTCGGCATTGAGCCGCATATCGTTGATGTCATTCGCGGCCCCTCTGTCACGCGGTATGAACTGCTTTTGGAGCAAGGCGTCAAGCTTTCCAAAATCACGAATTTGGCCGACGACATTGCCCTTGCGCTCGGTGCGGCCGGTGTGCGCATCTCGGCCATCCCGGACAAAATCTCCGTGGTGGGCATTGAGGTGCCCAACAAGGCCGTCAACGTGGTCTATGCCCGCGAGGTGATCGACTCCATGGCCTTCCGCAACAGCTCATCCCGTATTTCCTTCGCCGTGGGCAAGGATATCAGCGGCAACTGCATTGTGGGCGATATCTCCAAGCTGCCCCATATGCTCATTGCCGGCACCACCGGTTCCGGCAAGTCTGTGTGCATGAACACGCTGATCATCTCCCTTCTGTATAAGGCAAGGCCGGACGAGGTCAAGCTGATCATGGTCGATCCGAAGATGGTCGAGCTGGGCGTTTATAACGGAATTCCGCATCTGCTCATTCCGGTGGTGACGGATCCGAAGAAGGCTGCCGGTGCCCTGCAATGGGCGGTCACGGAGATGATGCGCCGCTATCGTCTGATGTCTGAGGAAGGCGTGCGGGATATTGACTCTTATAACAAGTCCATCGCGAGCGACCCGGATCAGCAGAAAATGCCTCGCGTGGTCGTGGTGATCGACGAGCTGGCGGATCTGATGC
>CAZPRA010000044.1:0-9673 GCA_964588975.1 uncultured Oscillospiraceae bacterium
GAACGTGAAAGGACACCCTGACGGTTTCCTTTCACACTTTTCTTCCCTCCGAAACTGCAAATATTACGTTTTTTGACAGTCTAAGCGCCCGTGGTTTTGACCACGGGCGCTTCAGCTTGTCAAAAAAGTCTTTTTGACAAGCTGCTTTCAAAATTGCAAAATAGAATTAGTCATGTTATATTTTGCAATTTTGTCGTCTGCGGGCGGGTGATGGAACGTGAAAGGACACCCTGACGGTTTCCTTTCACACTTTTCTTCCCTCCGAGACGGCAAATATTACGTTTTTTGACAGTCTGAAGCGCCCGTGGTTTTGACCACGGGCGCTTTTTCTCAGGCTTTGCCGAAAAGCTCCTGCACGGTGCGCTCGGTCATGGCGCTCAGTGCGTCAAAATCCACAAAGGGGCGGCACAAAAGCTCCATGCGGTCATGCAGGCGCTTGGCCTGGCGCAGATGCGAGACGGCCTGAAAGAGCAGTGCAGAGATCGTTTTCGTGTAAAAATCCAGCTCTTTGCGGGCGCTGGGCGGCAGAGTGGAGTCCAGATCAATGCGGCAAAAACTGCTCTCGTCATAGGGGAAAAGCCGACTTTCACTGACAAAGGCAACGCCCTGCTCCGGCAAAAGCAGGTGACTTGGCGCGCCATCGGGCAAAAGGGGACAGTAGCAGGCAATGCAGGAATGCCCCAGCTCCGTTGCGCGCTGCAGCAGGTTTTCCAGAAGCCGTGGCGCCAGAAAATAGTGATCCCGCAGAACGTAGACCCGCTGGCAAAGGCTGGCGGGTGTTTTTGCGCAAAAATGCAGCCCCTTCGGAGTGACGGCGGAGAGAAAACGTTTGGAAACTTTGCCCTGATCGCCTACGGGCTTCAGGGTGGACAGCGCCAGACATTCTCCAATGGCGGATATCTCCTCCTGATAGTTCTTTTGCGCCGTAGCGTGGCTAATGGCCTCGGTCAGCTTTGCCGCCGCGCCAAGGCAGGCGGTGATATAGGGATATTGGGCACGGTTTTGCTTTTGCGCTTCCAGAATTTCTGCCTCGTTTGGGCGCATGGCTTCCCGGTCGTAAAATTCTCCGAAATTCAGGTAGTTCATGCTGCCACCGCAGAGTTTGGGCTCAAGCACGTGCGGAGCCGTTCCGTCCACATAGGCCAGCGACAGTTCCGGCAGGAACACGCCGTCGAGCGAGTCCGGGTCGGACGAGCACAGGATGTAGCTCACCTCCAGACCGCGTTCTTCTGCCGCCTTGCCGACGGCGCGCATGAAGGTGGATTTGCCGCAGCCGGGGCCGCCTTTGATAACGTTCAGGCTTTTTGCCTCATTTAGCAGCGACTCATAGTGTGAAACGAAGCCTTTTGCACAGCAGGCTCCGAGAAAGAAAACCGAACTCATAAAAACCTCCTTTCCAATGATGTATGCAGCAGGGCAGGCAAATGTGTATGCACGAAAACCTGACCGGACGGATAGACTGGAACGGTTAGGAAGTGAGCGCAATGGCGGAAATCAGCCTGAGCTGCCTGAAACCGGGGCAGCAGGGGAGTGTTACAAAAATCTGCGCGGAAAAGGCTCTGGCAGCGCGTTTGCAGGAGCTGGGGCTCATCGTTGGAACGGAAATCCGCTGCATTCGGGAAAGTCCTGCCGGAGATCCGGTTCTTTATAGCGTCCGGGGAAGTATGCTGGCGCTCCGAAAGCGCGACAGCGCCGGGATCTTCGTGGAGGCGGCGTTATGAGGCAGATCGCACTGGTGGGAAATCCGAACGTGGGGAAAAGCACGCTGTTCAATGCCCTGACGGGT
This sequence comes from uncultured Oscillospiraceae bacterium, assembly GCA_964588975.1. Taxonomy (GTDB): domain Bacteria; phylum Bacillota; class Clostridia; order Oscillospirales; family Oscillospiraceae; genus JAZOXB01. The sequence continues at coordinate 1,787 of CAZPRA010000044.1, forward strand.
CTGCGGCAGCACACGGGAAACTGGCCGGGCAAGACGGTGGAACTGGCGCACGGGCACTACCGCTACCGGGGAACGGAATATCACGTAACAGACCTTCCGGGCACCTATTCCCTCAACAGCCATTCTCCGGAGGAGGCGGTCGCGGAGGAATATCTGCGCCGAGAAAAGGAGAGCTGCGCGGTCGTTGTGTGCGACGCGACGTGTCTGGAGCGCAGCCTGATTTTGGCGCTTCAGGTGCTTTCCTGCCGGGAGCAGACGGTCGTGTGCGTTAATCTGATGGATGAGGCGCAGCGGGAAGGGCTTCAAATCGACATCCGAAAGCTCGAAGCGCTTCTGGGCGTTCCGGTGGTGGCCATCAGCGCAACGCGGGCAGAGGGGCTTGAGCGGCTTCAGGAGACGGTGCGCCAGAGCTTTGACGGCTTTTTGCCCCATTTGCCCCGGCAAAGTGCGGAAAAAAGCATCATGGGCCATGTGCGCCGGGCACAAGAGATCGTGCAAAGTTGCGTTTTGCGCACGGAGGGACAAAAAAAGGCCGGCCTGACGGCACGGCTGGACGGCATTTTTCTGCACCGATTTTGGGGTTACGCGGCGCTTTTGGTGCTGCTGTTTGGCGTCTTCTGGCTGACGCTTCAGGGCGCAAACTACCCTTCAGCGGCATTGCAATGGTGCTTTGACCGGCTGGGAGAAGGGCTTCTGCGACTGTGCAGGGCGCTAAGGCTTCCGGCGAGCGTGTGCTCGGCACTGGTGGACGGCGTCTACTCAACGGCGGCTCAGGTCGTGGCGGTCATGCTGCCGCCAATGGCGATTTTCTTTCCGCTGTTTTCACTTTTGGAGGACTTGGGCTATCTGCCGCGAGTGGCCTTTTTGCTCGATTTTGCCTTTCAGGGCGCCGGTGCCTGCGGAAAACAGGCGCTCACCGCGTGCATGGGTCTGGGCTGCAACGTCGTGGGCGTTATGGGCTGCCGGATCATCCGTTCGCCGCGGGAGCGGCTTGTGGCGCTTCTGACCAATTCGCTCATGCCCTGTAACGGGCGCTTTCCGGCGCTGCTGTTTCTCATTTCTCTCAGCTTTTCCGGCGGAAACACCCTTCTGGGCGCACTGGCGCTGACAGCCTGTCTGTTTCTGTGCGTGGTCATGACGCTTCTGGCCTCACGGGTGCTCAGTGCCACGGTGCTGCGGGGAAAGCCATCGGCCTTTCTTCTGGAAATGCCGCCCTACCGCAGACCCCGGGTCGGTCGGCTGCTTCTGCGTTCTATGCTGGATCGCACGCTCTTCACGCTGGCCAGAGCGCTTGCGGTGGCGGCACCGGCCGGGCTTGTGCTCTGGCTCTTGGGAAATTGCTCTGTCGGTGGTGTGCCGCTTCTGACCTTTCTGGCAGAGCTGCTCGAACCGGCAGGAAGACTTTTGGGCATGAGCGGCGGCGTGCTTTTAGCCTTTTTTCTGGGAAGTCCGGCCAATGAGCTGGTTTTGCCGGTGCTTTTCTCCGTGCTCACTGCTGGAGGCGTTCCGGGCAGCACCTTAGCCGAGGCGCTGCAAAGCATTGGCTGGAGCTGGCAGATGTCTTTGTGCACGCTGATTTTTTTCCTCTTTCACTGGCCGTGTGTTACGACGCTTCTGACCATCAGAAAGGAGACGGGAAGCAGAAAATGGACGGCGCTTGCCGCCTTGCTCCCAACGGTGCTGGGGGCTTGCCTGTGCATTTTGCTCAACTGCGTTTTTTCTCTGCCAGCCAGAGGTTAAACACGCAGCCGTAAAACAGAATGCAGATGCAGATATACAGCCAGAGCATACAAACGGCGATGATGGAAAGGCTGCCATAGAGCAGGGAATAGGAGCTAAAATAGCGGGTATAGATGGAAAATCCCCACGTGAAGACCATCCAGCCAAGAGCGGCCAGAGCCGCACCGGGCGCAACGGCGGAGAGCTTTTGCCGCCGATTGGGCAGAGCGCAGAACAGCACGGCAAAGAGGATGGTCAGCAAAAGCAGCACGATCAGTTCGCGGAAATCCAGAATACCTGCGATCCAGCGGAGAACTGGCACATTCTGCCGCGCGAAAAAAGCGGCGATCTCCCGGCCAAAGCCCTGAATGACCAGCGTCAGCATCAGTGCCAGCAGAAAAACGAGCGTGTGCACCATGCTCATGGCGCGGCGGTAGAGGTAGCTCCGGCTTTCCCGCACCTGATGAATGGAATTCAGACCCTTTTGGATGCAGTAAACGCCACGTGAGCTGGACCAGACGGCTGTGATGGCCGTCAGGGAGATGAGCGCATGGGTGCTGTTTTCGCTGATGTCACCGATCACGCGGGTCAAAAGCGGCTCAAGCACCGTCGGCACGATACCGCTAAGCAAACTGAGCAGATCTTCCTGCGAATAGCCAAAATAGGGCAGCAGCCCAACAACGAGCATGACGCCGGGGAAAACCGAGAGGATGATATAAAAGGCAGCATTTGCAGCGTAAAGCGGCACGTCAAAGCGCTGGAAAAAGTGAAATTGCTTTTTCAGATACCTGTAAGCCCGTTTCATGGCGCACCTCCTGCAAAAAATTGACAAAGAAATAAAAGAATGTTATAATCATGAATAGGATTAGAGTGCCAAAAGAGTCTCGTTTGAGTCATTCTGAACCGGTGCGCATACTGTAGAGCGGCATTTGTAGGGGTAGATGCCCGTATCGACCCGTCTGCGAAGCAGAAATACAGTGCCTACACCGGGACGTCCAGAGGCCGTCCACTACAACGTGCATGAGCGACGGTGCAGATTTCTAAGGAAGCTCTGATTAAATTGGCAAGAGCGTTCAGCGAGAGATTTTTTCGCAAACCGAGCTTCGGAAAACGCAGGAATACTTTGTGTATTTCAAGTTTTCAGAAGCAAAGAGTTGCTTAAAAAAGATCCGCTGACCGCCGCCGACAATTTATTCAGAGATTCCCTAACAATGACAAATCGGAATTCTTTGACACACTCATTATAAAAACATCTTATGCCTTTGTAAAGGAATTTTATACAATGGAACAGAAAATCAGCACCGCAATGGCCAGTTTTTGCCGCTTGCAGACGGTGGAAGAAAGTCTGCGTCTGGTCAAAGCGGCAGGCTTCGACAGCGTAGATTTCCCCCTGAGCGCCTATTCCGGCGGCTTTCAGGCGCCTCTTTTGCAGGAGAATTGGCGGCAATGGGTGCGCAATGTGAGCGCCCTGTGCCAGAGCCTTTCGCTTCCCGTAACGCAGGCACACGCCCCGTGGGATCAGGCCATCGGAGAGGGCTTCCGCTATGAAGCGCCCCGCGAAATTATTTACCGCGCGATCGAGGCTTGCCATATGCTTGGTTGCCGCCACCTGATTTTTCACCCGCTTCGCCAGAGCGACCGTATGGACAGCCCTGCCATGGCGCAGAGGATCCACGATTATAACGTCCGCTGGTTTTATGAGCTGCTTCCTGCTGCCGAGCGCTTCGATGTGGTGATCAATCTGGAAAATACCTTCGATTCGCACCATACGCAAAAGCCCGGCGACCCGCCGTATCCTTACACCACAGCGGAGGATATGCTGCGCCTTGCCCGGGATATCGGCAGCAACCGTGTGCGCCTGTGTCTGGACACCGGCCACGCCAACATTGAAAAGCAGGATATCCCTGCCATGATCCGTGCTTTTCGCAGCGAGCTTGCCACGGTGCACCTGAACGATAACTATGGCCCCATTCGCCCGGTTTATGAGGATTTGCACCTGTTTCCCGGCTATGGCCGCATCGAGTGGGCGCCAATTTTTGAGGCGCTTCGGCAGATCGGCTTCCGGGGCACGATGAATATGGAGCCGATTGGCGAGCTGAAGCACCTGCCAAATGACCTCCGTCTCATCCAGCTCCGCGCCGCCGCCGACACCCTCCGTCTTCTTTCAAGCCGCTGACCGCCACACGCCGCCACCGGCGGCCCGTAGGGGACGGCCTCCGGACGTCATGCCCGATACGCACTGCGTTTCTTGGCTCCCTCATCAGAGGGAGGCTTTGGTGCAGTGCAGCGTTGGTACCCCCAACCACCGCACGGTAGGGCGGGGTGCCCTCAGCCCGCCGCGAATTCCACTCGTGCCCCGTAGGGGCCGATGCCCACATCGGCCCGCTGCTGGTACCACCGACCAGTGTTTCGGTCATGCACCCTCAAATGCTGTTCCGAACTGCCGCGATGTCTGCCCCTGCGAAGCCTTGAAAATCCTGCGTTTTCTGCCGAAAATCGCCCTAAAAAACGCCTGCAAACGGCGGCTTTCGGTTTTCCGGCCAAAATGTTCCAAAACACGGCCAAAAATGCTGAAAACCGGTTAACATAAGGCAATTCCAGCACATTTTTTCAATTCTGATATATCCAAAACCAACGCTGAATTATCCAAAACCAACGGAAATAGCCCCTTAAAAATAGAAAATACAAAATTCTGCTTGAAAGCTTGTTTTTCCGGTGCTACAATCTTCTTGAATTGATACTTGTATCGGTTTTTTGAAAAAGTGGACATTCGCGGATGTCTGCTTTTTATAAGCCGTCAGTCGCAAAGGATTCGATAAAAATTGTCTGCTGTTCCATAGAGCAGCCGCATCAGACGGTTTTCCCCTGCGGCGGTTTGGCCGCATTTGGGGAGTGCTGATGTTCTTTTGTCGAAATGGCCTGCCAGAGTCGGGCCTTTTGATAACCCCCGCGCAGCAAAACCCATCCCCCGCATTTCCCCGGCAAAGTGCTTTCCTAAAAAATAAATTACAAGGAGAAGTGAAATGCACATGACCAAAAGAGTACTCAGCATGATCCTCGCCATCGTCATGGTTCTTTCCATACTCGCTGGCATCACCTTCACAGTCAGCGCCGCTGGCTACAGCAAGGCGACTTCCATTGCCGTTGGCGACACGGTCGTTTTTGTCTGTGAAGGAGTTTCGAAAGAACTCTCATCGTTTTCTACCACTAGTTCGGTTTACGGCATTGGTTCGGAATATTCCAGTACTCCTGCCGGAACTATGACCTTTGAGGTCGTCGCCGGTTCTTCTGACGGTACTTATGCCTTCAAAAACGGCGATAACTACCTCTACTGGAAGAGTGGCAACACTCTGACCGTCGATGCTACCCTGAGCGACAATACCTCTTGGAATGTCGGATTCGATGAGGACGGCAATGCAACCATTCTCAACGCTGCTGATTCGAACCGTCGGATTATGTGGAATGTTTCCAGCCCTCGTTTTGCTTGCTATTCCGGCAAGAGTGTGGGCGATACCTACTACGCCATTCAGCTCTATGTCTATTCTGCTGACGGCTGCGCTCACGAGAACGCTACCAGCGAAGTGACCACTGCCGCCACCTGCACCACCGCCGGTGTCGAGACGTGGACTTGCCCGGACTGCGGTGAGACCGGCACGAAGACGATCGCCGCTCTCGGCCATGACTGGGACGAAGGCACCGTTACCACCGAACCCACCTGCACCGAAGCCGGCGTGAAGACCTTCACCTGCTCCCGTTGCACCGAGACGAAGACCTCCAAGGTCGATGCTATCGGCCACACCTACGAAAACGGCTCCTGCACCATCTGCGGTGCGGCTCAGCCCGACACCAAGACCTATACCAAGATCGATTTTGCGGACATCACCACTGCTCACGAAGTCATCATCACCATTACCGACGGCACTACCGTTTGGGCGCTGCCCGTCGACGGCACCTCCGGCAACCCTGCTGTTGTCGTTGTGACGCCCGAGGGAGACACCCTCGCAACCGATGCAACCAACATCCAGTGGACGGTTAATTCCAACAAGACCATCTCTCCGTTCGGCGCTGATGGGCAATACCTCTATTTAACGAATTCCAACAAGGGCGTTAAAGTCGGCACGACTTCCGCCGTGTTCAGCGTTTCGGATGCCGAAGCGACGAAAGGCTATCTGACTGCCTCCGACGGCAGCAATGATCGTTTCCTTTGCGTTTATAACTCTACCGATTGGCGTTGCTACAAGAGCGGCGGTATGGCTTCTGCCAAAGTGACAGGTCAAACGACTGCATTCTACGCCTACAAGGAAGAGTCGACCGAAACCGAGTGCCAGCACACCAACACTGTTGATGTCGCCGAAGTCGCCGCCACCTGCACCACCGAAGGCACCACTGCCGGTGTGAAGTGCTCCGATTGCGGTGCGGTCATCTCCGGTTGCGAGAAGATCGACGCTCTCGGCCATAGCTGGAACGACGGCGAAGTCACCACTGCCGCCACCTGCACCACCGACGGCGTGAAGACCTACACCTGCACCCGTTGCGAAGAAACCAAGACCGAGACGATTGCCGCCGGACATAATTATGTCAACGGTACCTGCACCGTCTGCGGCGCAACTACCGTTGCATACACCCTCTCCGACACCCTGAAGAACGGCGATAAGGTCGTTATCGTCAACAAGGAATACAACAAGGCTCTGTCTGCTTCCTATAACAGCTATTACAACAAAGGCGTGGATGTCACTCCTGCTGATGGAGTACTGACCGATCCTGCCGAGAATATCATTTGGACGGTCATCGTCAACGATGACGGCACCTACTCCTTCACCTATAATGGACAGAAGCTCGGTATGGCGGCCTCTGCCACTTCCATGCCTCTCGGCGGCGTCAACGACACTTGGACGGTCGAAGCAGCATCGATTGACGGCTGCTACTATGTCAAGAATGTCGGACGCAGCGCATACATGGAATGGTATAGCACCAAGAGTAACTGGTCTGCCTACTACACCATCGCTTCCGGCAGCGAGAATCTCTTCGCTCTCCAGTTCTATACCTACACGCCAGAACACACCTGCTCTTATAATAACGGCGTCGTCACTACCGAGCCGACCTGCACCACTGCCGGTGTGAAGACTTTCACCTGCTCCTGCGGCAACTCCTACACCGAGCCTGTTGCGGCTCTCGGTCACGACTTCACCGCCGGTGATACCTGCTCCCGTTGCGAGCTTTCCTGCATCAAGGGCCAGAAGACTGGCACTCTTGCAGAGGGTGACACCATCCTCATCTACAATGCGAACAATAATATGACGCTGACCGCTACCGCCACCGGCTACTATCTCAAGGGCATGGCGCCGATTGACGGAACGGAAGTTCTCCGAATTGTCCCTGAAGCTACGGTCTGGACGGTCGAGGTCGTTGATGCCGACGCCGGCACCTACCGCTTCAAGACTTCCGATGGCGTTTACCTCACGACCAACAGCTATGGTAGTTTCACCAACAGTGCCACCATCGCAACAACCGGCAAGGACTATTCCGTTTGGAAGCTGGTCAATGGCACCTATCTGACCAGTGCGGAAACGAGTAAAACAGTTTCCTATTCCGCTCAGTATTCCAACTGGTCGACCTACTCCACCACCGAGTACGGTTCGAGCTATGAGCTGACCTTCTACAAGACCAATGTGGAATCTTTCTGTGAGCACGAATGGGCGCAGACCGGTTCGGCCGATGCAACCTGCACCGAAGACGGCTCCGTCACCTATGAATGCGACAACTGCGGCGGCTCCAAGACCGATGTCATTCCGGCTCTCGGCCACACATGGAATGACGGCGAAGTCACCACTGCCGCAACCTGCACCGAGAACGGCGTGAAGACCTACACCTGCTCCACCTGTAATGGAACCAAGACCGAAGTCATTGAGGCCACGGGTCACTCCGATGCCGATGCCGACGGCTCCTGCGATATCTGCGGTGCGGCGGTCGCAGCCGACCTCTATGAGCTGACCGATCACCTCAATGCCGGTGACTCCTTCGTCATCGTTGCCAAGGACGCAGACGGCAAGTATTGGGCACTGCTCAACTACGAAGATGGCACCAATTGCGTCGCTTCCTGCAAGGAAGTCACGTTTGTCGAGTCCAAGAACGCCATCAATAATCCCGCTTCCGATGTCATCTTCATCG
>CAZPRA010000045.1:0-9423 GCA_964588975.1 uncultured Oscillospiraceae bacterium
CGCTGCGTGACCTCGGCGACGGCTTCGCAATGTTCGACGGCGCAAATCTGGTTCTGGACTATGTCTCCGAGGACTATCTGGCAATGGCTGCCTATGTCTCTGCCTTTAAGGACACCGACGGCAACGGCTACGGCAACATCGCTTCCGTTAACAGCCCCCTGTACGAGAAGTACCCCAACTTCATGATCGACTATGAAACCGCTACTGGTGCCGGTCGTATCAAGGTTCTTACCGAAAGCAGCAAACCCGATGACCCCACGCCCTCCAGCGGCTATGTTGCCATCTACAACAACGCCAAGGGTAAGGTCATGACCACCGCCACCAGTTCCTACACCAGCTCCTCCGGCGTGACCAAGGCGCAGATCGGCTCCGCTGACGCCACCCTGAAGGGTGACAAGCTCAGCACCACTGCTTCCGATGTTGCTCTGTTCAAGATGGAAACCGTTGACGGCATTACCACCTTCCAGACCGAGGATGGCAAGTGGCTCCACTGCGACGGCACCAACCTGACCTTTGAGGAGACCTTCAACGAAAACTGCGAGTTCATCCTTGACGAAGTCGACGGCGGCTACTACATCCGTCTGGCCAACTTCCTCTACAACGGCAGCTATGCCCAGTATCTGGAATTCTATGCCAACGTCTTCACCTGCTATGGCCTGACCTCCACCAGCGACACTGCCATCTATATCTTCAACTTCTACGAAGTCGAAGGCGGCTCCACGCCCGACACCCCTGTGGTTCCTGGCGACAACGCGACCTTTGAGAAGGTCACGAGTGATCTGGGCACTTGGGACGGCACCTATGTCATCGGCTATGACCTCGGCGACGGCACCGCAGCCGTGTTCACCGGCGCAGGCGATACCGACGGCAACGGCGTTATTGTCGCTACCTCCGACAACAAGGTCACCGTTCCTGCCGAGTACGCTGTCACCATCGAGACCATGGACGGCGGCTACTCCGTCAAGGCCGCTGCCGGTTACCTGAACGGCAAGACCAATTCCAGCGGCCTCGCCAACGGCATGACCTTCGAGGAATCCCCCGTTGCCGCTACCATCGTCTGGACGAACGGCAACCCGATCATCACCTCCGCCGCAGGCTCCATCCTCCGCTACAACAACGGCGCAAACTACAACGACGCTTCCGTCAACTATAGCTGGTTCCGCTTCTACAAGCCGGCAAGCTCCGTGCAGACCCCCGTTGCTCTGTATAAGCTGACCGACGGCACCACCCCCGTTGACCCGGTTGATCCCGTCGATCCTGTCGATCCCGTCGATCCCGTCGATCCCGTCGATCCCGTCGATCCCGTTGACCCGGTTGAGGGCAACGTCTTCACTCTGGCGACCGAGCTGAAGGACGGCGACGAAGTCGTTATCTACAACGCAACCAATGGTCTGGCAGTTCCGGCAACGATCCTGAACAACTACTATCTCGGTGTTGTTTCTGTCGAAGCAGTCGACGGCAAGATCACGACGGACGATTCCACCATCGTCTGGACGGCCACTAAGAATGACGACGGCACGTGGACTTTCACCAATGGCGAGAATGTCCTGTCCATCAACTGGAACAGCTCCACTTCCAAGACCAGCATCACGCTCGACGGCGCAAATCCCAAGATGACCGTCACTGAGATCAATGCCGAGAATCACAGCTATACCATCAAGAGTGCTACCCAGACCGGTACCTATGGCTCCATCTGGCTGGAATACTATGCGCTCTTCAGTGATTTCAGTGCCTACTGCACCAGTGATGACAGAGTGACCGAGGCCAACTTCGGCTTCCAGTTCTATGTCAAGGGTGCAGAAGCTACCGTCGATCCCGTTGACCCGGTTGACCCCGTCGATCCTGTTGACCCGGTTGACCCCGTCGATCCGGTTGATCCCGTTGATCCGGTTGATCCGGTTGATCCCGTTGCCGGCAATCTGGTCGCAATCGCTTGGGAAGACATCAAGGCTACCGACAAGGTCGTCATCGTCATGCACGCTCCGGCCACTAACAAGGACTATGTCCTGCTGAACAACGGCGGCACCTCCTCCAAGGGCCCGGCTGCCGTCTTTGAAGGCACCGCCGACAGCACCATGTACTGGAACATCATTGCAGTGGATGGCGGATTCAATATCTGCGTCGCCGGCGATAATGGCAACTGGCTCTATACCACTGCCGCCAACAACGGCATCGTCGTCGGCACTTCCGAGACCGGCTGTATCTGGAATCTGGATGAGACCTACGGCTACCTGAGAACGGTCGACTCCAGCCTTACCCCCCGTTTCCTCGGCGTGTACGACAATAACGGCGGCGATACCTCCAAGGTTTCCACCCCCAACTTCCGTTCCTACAAGCTTTCCGACAATAACGGCGTCAGCGAAATTCAGCAGAATATCGCAAACCAGACCATCACCTTCTACGTTGTCACCGAGGGCTAATCCTCCTGCAACGTAACGCAAGAAACCAGACGGCCCCGGCCGTCTGGTTTCTTACGATTATAGAGGGTTAGTTGCATCAAGGCAGTAGGGGTCAATGCCTACATCGGCCCGCGTTGTGCGGGCACCATCGACCAGCACTCCGCGCAGGGGGACGTTTGCAAGCGCTGCCTGTTGCGGTGCAGGGACCGAACGACTGCACAAATGCGGACACTTATTCATTTTGCCCCATGCACAGGCGGCGAAGAAGGCGGACGGTCAGCTCCCACAGGCTCAGTCGTTCTACGCTTTGCGGCGCGACGATGGGAATTTCGCCCAGCACGCGCTCTCCGGCGGAAATCGTGAGCGTTCCCAACTGCTGACCCGCTTCGACCGGTGCGGCGACCTGCTCGGCCAGCTCGACCGTTCTGGTGACGCGTGACTGGTCGCTCTTGGGAATTAAGATCGGGCTTGCGCTCTGAAGCTCCGGGAGAATGACAGACTGCGTTCCGAGCGTGACCTCCACCGGCGAAAGGGTTTCCGTCAGCGAAGGGTCGACCAGCGCATAGTTGGCAAAGCCATAGTTCAAAAGCGCTTTGGCGGACTCAAAGCGGTCGGACGAACTGCTGCAATTGAGCACTACGGCGATCAGCTCCATGCCGTCACGCTGCGCCGAGGCGGACAGACAGTGCCCGGCGGCGGAGGTGTAGCCAGTCTTCAGCCCCGTCGTGCCCTCGTAAAAGCGCACAAGCTTGTTGGTGTTGGACAGGCCAAACTGACCGCCGCGTACCGTGTCCATCCAGATGGTTGTGTAGTTTTTAATCTCCTCATGCTTCAGAAGTTCCCGCGACATCAGCGCAATGTCATATGCCGTGGTCAGGTGTTCGGCGGCCTGAGGCTCGTCGTCCAGGCCCGTGCAGTTGACAAAGTGCGTGTCCGCCATGCCAAGCTCCGCAGCTCTCTGGTTCATCAGCTCCACAAAGGCCGATTCGCTTCCGGCCACGTGCTCTGCCAGCGCCGTTGCGCAGTCGTTGGCGGAGCTGACCACCACGGATTTGAGCATTTCCTCCAGACTCATCCGTTCGCCGGCCTCCAGATAGACCTGACTGCCGCCTTTGGCCGCAGCCGCTTCCGAGGCCGTTACCGTATCGTCCCACGAAATCTGACCGTTTTCGAGCGCTTCCATGACCAGAAGCAGCGTCATCACCTTGGTCACGGAAGCCGGCGCCAGCTTTTCGCGGGCGTTTTTTTCATAGAGTACCGTGCCTGTAGACGCGTCCATGAGTACCGCCGACGGCGCCGCAATTTCCGGCCCGGCGGCTTTGACCGCGGGCAACAGGCACAAAAGCACCGCACAGGCCAAAAGCAATCCCAGCAATCGTTTGAGCATAAAAAAATCCCCTTCCATTCTGCCTGATGCAAGACTATGAATGGAAAGGGGAGAATATGTTCCGGGCGGTAGCGTTACAGAAGAAATTTTCTTGCAACGCCGGCAAAGGTCTGCTCCTGTTCCTCCGGCTGGACGTGCACCGCCAGAGGATGGGTAAAGTCGATGGTAAACATTTCCATAAAGCTCTTGGCGTCTACCTTGTGTTCTCCGTCGCAAACCTCGACGGCGAAGGGCTGAAGCCCGGCCAGGCAGACGAATTCCCGCACATCGTTCATGGAACCGAAGCGAACTGTCATGATACCTCCAAAGATTGGGATTGTACAATTGCCCAAAATCTGCTAAAATAAAAGCGGTATCATTATACTGTTTATTTGCACAAAATCGCAATATGTTTTTTGTGCAAAATTTACGAGAAATCCAGAGATTTTTTTGGAGAATATTATGAAATTTCAATGTTACACACTAGGCTGCAAAGTCAATCAATATGAGACACAGGCAATGGAACAAATGCTCCTGTCGCTGGGGCACACGCCTTCTGACGGCGACTGCGAGCTTTATATCATCAACACCTGCACCGTGACCGCCGTGGCGGATCGGAAAAACCGCACCCTGATCCACCGTCTGCGCCGCGAGCACAAGGATGCTGTCATCGGCGTGTGCGGCTGCTATGCCCAGATGGGCACCGAAGCGGTTCGCGCCATGGGCGTGGACGTGATCAGCGGCTCCGGCGGCCGGGAGGAATTTGTTGCCATGCTCCTGTCTGCGGCGGAGGAACGTCAGGCGCAGCAGGTTCGGGTGGACGACGCCCTGCGGCGCCGCGAATTTGAGCGCTTGCCCGCCGGAGGACTATCTCAGCGCACGCGTGCCATGCTCAAGGTGCAGGACGGCTGCAACAATTTCTGTTCCTACTGCATCATCCCCTATGCACGCGGCCCTGTGCGCTCTCTGCCGCTTACGGAGGCCGTGGATCAGGCAAAGGCGCTTGCCCGCGAAGGCTATTGTGAGATCGTGGTCACGGGCATTGAGATCGCCTCATGGGGCTGGGATTTTAAGGACGGGAGCCGCTTTGCGGATTTGGCCGAGGCGCTGTGTCAGGCTGTGCCGCAGACGCGCATCCGCCTTGGCTCATTGGAGCCACGCATCGTTGACGAGGATTTTTGCAGGCGCCTGTCGGCCTTTCCAAACCTCTGCCCGCAGTTCCACCTGAGTCTGCAAAGCGGCTCAGACAGCGTCCTGCGGCGAATGCGCCGGAAATACGACAGTGCGCGCTATCTGGAAAGCGTTCGGCTGCTTCGACAATTTTTTCCAAAGTGCGCCATCACAACAGATTTGATCGTGGGCTTTCCCGGAGAAACGCAGGAGGAATTGCAGAGCTCTCTGGACTTCTGCCGCCAGTGCGCCTTTGCCGATATGCACGTTTTTCCCTATTCCCGCAGAAGCGGCACGCCGGCGGACAAAATGGACGGTCAGCTTGACCGTCGGGAAAAAGCCCGCCGCAGTGCACTGGCCGCGTCGGTGGCCGCAGAGCTTCAGACCGGCTTCCGCAGCGCCATGGTCGGCACACTTCATCAGGTGCTTTTTGAGCAGACGGAGGGCGATTTTTTCACCGGCCACTGCGAAAACGGCGTGAAGGTCTATGCCCGCGGAGAGGATTTGCATAACCGGCTGTGCACGGTTCAGGTGACGGGCCTGAAAAAAGACGGCGTGGAAGGGTGCTGGATAAATAGACACTGAAACGCCTTGAAAAAATTTCCGGTCTGTGGTATTCTATCACAAGGAGTGATTTTTATGTCGATTTGTGTTCAGAGCGAAATTCAAACCTTGAAGAAGGTTCTCCTGCACCGGCCGGGCAGTGAGCTGGAGCAGTTGGTGCCCGGCTCTTTTGCGCCCCTTCTTTTTGACGACATCCCCTATCTCCGGGGTGCTCAGCAGGAGCACGATGCCTTTGCCGACGTTCTGCGCGCGCAGGGCGTTGAGGTCGTCTATCTTTCGGAGCTGGCTGCCCAAACGCTGGAGCAGAGCGGCGACCTCCGGGAGCGGTTTGCGGAGGATTTTATCCGCCGAAGCGGTTGCGTCGCGGACAGCTATCGCGAGGAGCTCAAGGAGCTGCTGCTGTCTTTGCCAACGGCGGAGGAAATGGTGCGCAAAACCATGACCGGCGTGCGCTTTGACGAGCTGCACCAGCGGGCGGGTCACGGCCTTGCGGCGTTGCGTCAGGATCGCACTCATTTCGTGCTTGACCCCATTCCAAACCTCTATTTCACCCGTGACCCCTTTGCCTCCATCGGTCGTGGCGTCTCGCTGCACCGGATGTATTCCGTTACGCGCAACCGCGAGACAATCTATAGCGAGTATATTCTCCGCTATCATCCCGATTTTGCGGGAAAATTGCAATTTTACTATACACCGCAGGAACCCTATTCTCTCGAAGGCGGCGACATCCTGAATTTGAGCGCCGAGACCATTGCCGTCGGCATTTCCCAGAGAACCATGCCCGAGGCGGTGGAGCATCTGGCGCAAAATATTTTTGCTGACCCGGAGACGCAGGTGCGGCAGATTTTGGCATTTGACATTCCGAACACCCGTGCCTTTATGCATCTGGACACCGTCCTGACGCAGATCGACACGGACAAATTTCTGGTGCACCCCAACATTTTGGAGCATTTGCAGATCTATGAGCTTAGCCCGGGAAAGACGGAGCTTTCCGTCCGCTTGCGCACGGAAACGCCGGAGGAAATTCTGGCAAAAGCCCTGAAGGTAGATCAGGTGCGGCTTTTGCGCTGCGGCGGCGGCGACCAGATCGCGGCGCAGCGTGAGCAGTGGAACGACGGCTCTAATGCCCTGTGCATCCGCCCGGGAACCATTGTGGCCTACGACCGGAACTATGTGACAAACGAACTGCTTGAATCCGAGGGTATTCATGTGCTTCGAATTCCCAGCGCCGAACTCAGCCGCGGCAGAGGCGGCCCCAGGTGCATGAGTATGCCCTTAGTGCGTGAGTGCCGATAAAGGAGGGCTTTTCCATGGAATACCGTCAGCTTCCCCGGGGAACCGACCGGGAAAAATTCAGCGTTCTCGGCCTCGGTTTGGGCGGCATCGGCCAGACGAGCCCGGAAGAAATCGAGGCTATCATCCGCACGGCGGTGGAAAACGGAATCAATTTCTTTGACCTGTGCACTGCCGGAGCCACCTATGCGCCGCTTGGCCGCGCCATTCGCGACTGCCGCGACAGGGTTTTCCTGCAAATGCACTTTGGCGCGGTCTATGACGAAAAGGGCGAATACGGCTGGTGCCGCGATTTTGAAACCATCTGCAAAACCTTCCATTGGGAGCTGGAAACCATGGGCACGGACTATGCGGATTTTGGTTTTTTGCACTGCGTGGACGAGCAGGAGGACTTTGATGAGCTGGTGCGCACAGGCGTTCTGGACTATATCCAGAAAATGAAGGCGCAGGGAACGGTTCGTCACATCGGTTTTTCCTCGCATACGCCCGCTGTTGCCAACCGAATTCTGGACACCGGCCTGATGGACATGATGGTGTTCTCCATCAACCCGGCCTATGATTTTGAAAAGGGCGACAGCCTTGGTGTGGGCAGCGTCAGCGAGCGCTTTGAGCTGTTCCGCCGTTGTGCCCGCGAAGGCGTCGGCATTTCCGTGATGAAGCCTTTCTTCGCCGGTCAGCTTCTCTCGGCGGAGCATTCTCCCTTCGGCACTGCGCTCACGCGCAGCCAATGCCTGCAATATGCCCTTGACAGACCCGGCGTTTTGACCGTTCTGCCCGGCGTGCAGACCATGGCGCATCTGAAGGAGCTTTTGCCCTTCCTGAGCGCCACGCCGGAGGAAAAGGACTATTCCGTCATCGCCGGTTTCACGGTGCAGACGGTTGCAGGAACCTGCGTCTATTGTAACCACTGCCAGCCCTGTCCGGCAGGAATCGACATCGGCCTTGTCAATAAATATTATGATTTGGCGCTGGCCGGAGACGCCATCGCCGCCAACCACTATACCAAGCTCTCTGTGCAGGCCGACGCCTGTCTGCACTGCGGCCACTGCGAAAGCCGCTGCCCCTTCTCCGTCCGGCAGGAGGAACGCATGGCGCAAATTGCAGCATACTTTTCAGCGTAATATTTGCGTGTCCTGTTCAAAAAAACCGACCCATGCCAGCAAGCATGGGTCGGTTTTTGCTTTTGGAAAAAATTGACAATATTGCAGAGCGTCAAAAAACTTTTTTGACAGCGGATTGATCAGCGGAGGATGCGGATTTTGCCGATGATGGGAAGCTCCTTCGCCTTGCCGCGGGCGGCATTGATGATGCCGAGCACTGCAAGAGCGGTGACGCCCAGCTCCAGCAGGTACAGCGGAGCGGCAAAGAACCAGAAGGGCCAGAGCATATACGCCAGAGTTTGGAAAACGCCAGACAACACACCTACGGCGACACTGGCGATGAGCACCACCAAGCCCTGATTGGAATGGAAACGGGCGAAGCGGGAGTGCTTGGCGCAGAAGATGGGAACGAGAACCAGAATGCCAATGTAGGACAAAATGGCCAGAGCCTTGTTCTGCGAGATGTCTACGGAATCGAACTGCTCAGTGCTGTCAGCGGTGTTGCGGATGCTGTCCATGAAGCCGTCGAACGTCGTTTTCTGGGCGGACTCGCCGGTGGGAGAGCCGCAGCCGGGGCAGAACGCCGCGCCATCGACATATTCCGTGCCACATTTGCTACAAAAAGCCATGAGAAAACCTCCTTTTACATTTCTCCCTCTATTTTACTTGATTTATCAGGAAAATACAACCACTTTTTTCGGCATTTTGCAAAAAAACACCCCTCGGGGCTTGCGACAAAATGCCGCCCGGATTTAAATGCAAGTAAAGATTTACGCCCACCGCACGCAACCGTCGCTGCGTAGGGGCCGATGCCCACATCGGCCCGCTGCGGGCACCCTCTCCGCCCGGTGTACGCACTGGTGCGCAATGACATGAATTTGACGGTTTGAAAAAATATCAGGGGACTGCGGCTTTGCTAAGCGCAGCCCCCTGAGGGTTTATTTGTCCTGTTTGTGGCATTGGCCGGACATTGCACAGTTCTGACAGCCGCAGCCGCAGGCCGTTTTTCCCTTCTTCCGGTCCCGGATCAGCTTCCACGAGATCCCGCCGACCAGAAGCAAAAGGGCAATACACAGGAGGATGTTGGCAAGATTATCCACGATCCACGCAATCATCACGAAAGCTCCTTTCTCCAGACTCAGACCCGGCTTTTCACCTTGGACGTCTCTTTGGCGGGACGCACCAGCATGTAAACCAGAAGTGCCAGAACCGCTAATGCAGCGATGACGCCAATGACATTGCCGTTACCCAAGAACAGATTGCCGAACTGGTTGATCATCAGGGCGACAGCGTAGGCGAAAACGCACTGATAGGTGATGGCGAAGGCCGTCCACTTGCCGTTGTTCATCTCGCGCTTGATGGCGCCCATGGCTGCAAAGCAGGGAGCGCACAGGAGGTTGAACACCAGGAAGGAATAGGCGCTCACGCCGGAGAAGGTGGCCGCCAGCGTGGAATAGACATTGCCGGAAGCGCCATAGAGAATACCCATGGTGCCCACGATGTTCTCCTTGGCAATCAGGCCGGTGATGGA
>CAZPRA010000046.1:0-9382 GCA_964588975.1 uncultured Oscillospiraceae bacterium
TACTCGGCGCTATTTTAGCAAATGCGGCACAAAATGTCTATACCTTTTTCGAAATTTGTGCCGCATTCCCCGGGGGGGTAGAAAAAGCGATTGCGTTTTAATGGCTGATTTTGCTCGTTCGTCGGGACGCGAAAGAGAAGCACGCAATGCGTTATATGCACCACTGATACTGATTTCAGATTGAAATATTCAATCTGAAATCCGTGTGAAAACAGGAGTTCTTTGACAGTCTGACATACGCAAAGGTCGCTTACCCTCTCGGGCAAGCGACCTTTGCGTATATGAGTTTCTTTAAGTCAAAACAAACTGAATGAACAGAATAACCAATGCAAACAGAGCGAAAAAGCACAAGCCGACCAGCAAAGCCGCTTTCAGCATACCGCCGATCATGGACATTGTTTCGCCAAAGCTCAACTTGACAGGCTCCTGCCCATCAGGACGCTTTGGGCTGCTTTCCTGCTCAGGATGATATCCGGGCATACCTTCAACGTTCATCGGAGCAATCACCCGGCCGTCATCATCATCGTATTTCCGTTTGGTTCTCGCCATTCGGTTCTCCTTTCTGACCCACAGGGTGGACAGGTCAAAATCAGCAGACTTATTTGCTCATTTCTGCTTCCAGCTCGGCATTACGCTGCGGGTCATTATACAGATGACAGGCGCAATAATGACCCGGCTCGACCTCGCGGAAGTCAGGCGCATATTTCGAGCAGACATCCATACATTTGGCGCAGCGGGTATGGAACTTGCAGCCGGCAGGGGGATTGCTGGGGGAAGGAATGCTGCCCTCGAGAATGATGCGGTTCATCTTATAATCCGGATCCGGCACCGGGATGGCGGAGAACAGTGCTTCCGTATAGGGATGAAGCGGATGCTCAAAGATCTTCTCCGTGGTGGAGTATTCGACCAAATTGCCGAGATACATCACGCCAACCGTATCGGAAATATGCTCAACGACGGACAGGTCATGGGAAATAAACAAGTATGTCAGGTTAAATTCCTTCTGTAAGTCTCTGAGCAGATTGATCACCTGCGCCTGAATGGAAACATCCAGAGCAGAGACAGGCTCATCGCAAAGGATGAAGTCCGGATTGAGCGCCAGAGCGCGGGCGATGCAAATTCTCTGCCGCTGACCGCCGGAAAATTCATGCGGATAACGGTCGCGGTAGTATTCATGCAGTCCGCAAGCGCGCATGATGCGCGCAACATAGGCATCAACTTCCTCCTTAGGCACCAGATTATGCTCGCGGACACCCTCGGCAATGATCTCGCCAATGGGCATACGGGGCGACAGGCTGGAGTAAGGATCCTGGAATATGATTTGGATCTGTGGACGAATTGCGCGAAGTTCTTCCTTGGAAAGCTTGAAAATGTCAACGCCATTGAAGAAGACTTCACCGGAAGTTTTTTCCTGCAAGCGAAGGATGGTGCGTCCAACGGTCGACTTGCCGCAACCGGACTCGCCAACCAAACCCATTGTGGTGCCGCGCTTTATTTTAAAGGAAACGCCGTCAACCGCCTTGACGTTACCCACGGTTTTGCGCAGGAACGAAGACTTAATGGGAAAATACTTGTAAAGGTTCTTTACAACCAGCAGGTTTTCCGGATCCTTTTCCGCGCCTTCAAAGCCCTGAGCAAAATACTCGTCACGAATCTCTGTATTACTCATGGAACAGTTCCTCCTCATTGAAAGCCTTCGGATACTGGAGCACTTCTCCGCTGTTGTAATAGCCATAGCAGGACACATAGTGGGTGTCAGAAATGCGGATCTGCGGAGGATAGACGCCATCGCAGAGGCCGTTGCACGCATCCCGCTTTTCGCAGCGATCGCGGAAATAGCAGTAGTCCGGCATATTGACCGGGTTCGGCACGCTGCCGGGGATGTTATAAAGCTCATCCACCTTTTTGCCAACAACAGGCTTTGAGCGCATCAGGCCAATGGTGTAAGGGTGGGCAGGATGATGGAAAATATCATCAGCCGTTCCGGTTTCCACAACACGGCCGGAGTACATGACCACCACATAGTCTGCCATGCTTGCCACAACGCCAAGGTCATGGGTAATGAGCATGATGGACGAATTGATTTTGTCCTTCAGCTCGCGCAGCAGATCCAAAATCTGCGCCTGAATGGTGACGTCCAGCGCCGTTGTCGGTTCGTCTGCGATGATCAGTTCGGGATTGCAGGCAAGCGCAATTGCAATCATAATTCTCTGGCGCATACCACCGGACAGCTCATGCGGATAGCGGCGATAGATGCCCTCTGCATCTGCAATTCCGACCAGATCGATCATCTCAAGAACACGTTGCTTGATCTGCTCATCCGTCATTTGCGGATTATGCAGCCGGATGACCTCATCGATCTGCTCGCCAATGCGGAAAACAGGGTTCAGAGATGTCATGGGCTCCTGGAAAATCATTGACACACGGTTGCCACGCACCTCTTGCATCACGCTGTCCGGCGCATTGACGATATTGATGGCCTCACCGTCGGGGTTGGTTCTGAAACGGATCTCACCGGCAACCGTCTGTCCCTTGGGGCGCTGAACAAGCTGCATAAGGGAAAGGCTGGTCACGGACTTGCCGCAGCCGGACTCACCGACAACGCCAACGGTCGAGCACTCCGGAATTTGGAAGCTCACGCCGTCAACGGCACGCACCGTGCCGACATCCGAGAAGAAATAGGTGCAAACATTGTCAAATTCCACGACATTCTTTTTGTCTTTCATCTGAGTCGTGTAATTTTTCGGGTCTTTTCCGAGGCGCTTACGCTTATTCTCCAGACGTCTGGTGATCTTGCGGTTCTTCTGGCTGATTTTTCTGGATTCCTTCGCAGAGATATAGGAGGTATCCTTGCCGCTCGTATTCATAGACATGGTAAATCCTCCTTATTCCTTGGACTTCGGGTCATAAGCGTCACGCAGACCGTCACCGACAAAGTTGAAGGCGATAACAGTCAGGCAGATCAGCATACCAACCGGAATCCAAATATAATAGTAGTTTTCCAAAGCTGCCTGAGAAGATACGGAGTTGATCATCGTGCCCCAGGTAGCAAGCGGCGGCTTAACGCCAAGGCCGAGGAAGGACAGCGTAGACTCGGTAAGAATAACGCCACCAAGACCGGAAGTAGCCGTAACGATGAGCTGCGGCATAACATTGGGCACAAGGTGCCGGAAAATGCGGCGGTTGACACGAACGCCGGTGGCCTCCGTTGCGGTCATGAAGTCCTGCTCGCGCAGGGACAAAATCTGGCCGCGAACCAGTCGCGCAATACCAGCCCAACCAAGAACACCCAGAACCGCCATCATCACAAGCAGACGGGCGTAGGTGCTGAAGCGCTGTGCGTCCATCATTGCACCCAAAATAATCATAATTGGCATAGACGGCAGGCAATAGAAAATATCGACCATACGCATGATGATATTATCCACAACGCCGCCGAAGTAACCGGCAAGGCCGCCCATGATAACGCCCAAAATCGTCTCCAGAATAACGACAACAAAACCAACCATCAGGGATATCCGGCCGCCATACATCATACGGGCAAGGACGTCATAGCCGTCGCCGTCGGTGCCGAGGATGTGCTTGCTGGAGGGCTTGGCGTAGCTGTTGAACATATACTGAGACATACTGCTGGTGATTTGATATTCCTGCGTATCCTTACGGGTGATGGTCAGCTCAGCATCCTCATAGATATAGTTGCCGTTTTCGTCAAGCTCATAGGAGCTGTCTTCCTCAGACTGCTTGGGGAGCTGATACTGAAGGGTTGTCTTGGAGCTGCCTTCTGCTTCCATTGCCTCAATTGCGTCCGTGATGGCCACTTTGAGGTCATAGTTCATGGTGTCGGTACCGTCGTAGCGGCGGATGACGAAGGTGCTCAGTTCCGCATAGAGGCTGCCGTCTTCGCGGTAGAAAGCAGGCGTTTCGCCCGTGGTATCCACCGTGTAGGTGGTGCCGTCGGCTTCAAAGCTGCCACCATCTGCCACGGAAAGCAGAGACTTTACACGGAATTCGTCAGAGTAGCTGGCGCCAGCTTCCTGCATGACGTTGTAATACATAGTGGAAACAGCGACGTTGCGGGAATTGGTGCATTCTACAGCACGATAAGCGCTTCCGTCGACCAAAAGCGCATAGTCTACACCGCCAACGGAGAAGCTTGCGATGCCGTCCTCGGCAGCGTTCTTTGCTGCATTTTCAAAAGCGTCGCCAAGTGCTTCGCCCTGATAGGAGAACGCGCCGGAGACAAGCGCAAAGACGTCATAGGTTTTCGGCTCGCTGCCGCTGCGCATTTCATAGGTAACGCCATTGAGGTCAAAGGTTCCCTGTCCGGACAGTTCCTTCACGGCAGATTCAAAATCGCCGTCAAGCGTCTCAACGCCATCTGCGTAGCGGACAGAGCTGCCGATGAGATAGTAGGTTGCAACCTGCGTGGTATAGTCGCCAAAAACAGCAACTTCCGTGCCATCGAACTGGCTCAGAACATAAATGCGTTCGGCAAGCGGCTCAAGGAGGAAATACTCGTCTTCAGCAAAAATGGTGCGGCTGCTCTGACCGTCTTTCTCCATTGCGTTGATGTTTGAGTTCATGTTCAAAAGAACGCTGTTATTGATCTCGGCATCATCGATGGTATAGCTAAGGTATTCCCCGTTTTCCTTGGCCAGTGCGTAGTTCGTGTTCATGCTGTCATATTTATAGTCTCTCTCCGTCTGGCCCCAACCATAGAAAAGCGGGCAGATAAAGGAGAAAGCAAACATGAAGATCAAAATAACGCTGCCTACAATGGCAAGACGGTTGCGCATAAAGCGCTTTGCCACAAGCCGACCCGGAGAGATGATCTTAACACGGGTCGCATCGTCCAGATGCTTCAGTTCTTCTTTTTGTTCAGGCTTTGCTTCCTGCGATTCTCTAAGCTTGAGGATCTCATTCAAATCTCGTTTCATGATACCCCTCCTCAGCTTACGCGAACGCGCGGGTCAACCACGGCATAAAGAATATCTGCCAGGAGGTTGCCAAGCAGCGTCAGCAAAGAAATAAACGCAAGATAGAACATGGTAAAGGGAATGTCCGCTTCAACCATTGAATAGTAAGAGGCATAGCCAATGCCGCGGATATCAAAGAGAGTCTCCGTGATCAAAGCGCCACCGAACAGCGAGGGCAAAGAGCCGCCCAGTGTGGTAACGAGAGGAATGAGCGTGTTGCGGAAGGCGTGCTTGTTGATGACCTTCTTTTCGGGCACGCCCTTTGCACGAGCCGTGCGAATATAGTCCGCGTTCAGGACTTCCAGCATATTGGTTCTGGTGTAACGCATCAGACCGCCAATGCTGATAATAATCAAGGTTATGGCAGGCAAGACCATATGCTTTCCGATGTCGAGAATTTTGCCGAACTCGGAGAGCTTCATATAGTTTCGGCTGGTCATGCCCGTGAAATCAAACCAACCAAGCTTTGTTGCAAACAGCAGTTTCAAAAGGCAAGCAAGGAAAAAGGTTGGTAATGAAATACAGATCATGGATAAAACAGTCGCAGTGTAATCTGCAAACTGATACTGCTTCTTTGCTGCCAAAACGCCCAATGGAATTGCAATCAGCAGTTCAAAGATAAAGGAGATCAGGCTTAAAATAAAGCTGATCCAAACGGTTTCATTAAATTCATCAAGAACAGGCTTCGTCCATTTCCAGCTATCGCCGAAATTGCCGCGAACGGCATTTCCGAGCCAGGTAACATAACCGCTGAAAAGGTTCTGATCCATACCATATTGTTGATTTAAATCGTCAAGCCATTCCTGGAAGGATTTGCTGGCGCCGGGTCGCGTGGCAAGCTGACGTGCCTGCTGCTCAATATAGTTATTGGGCATTGCATACATCAGGGAGTACACAATGAACATAACGACAATCAAAATCACGACGCTGTACAGCAATCTTTTTGCGATAAATTTTGTCATGCTTCAACCACCCTGTTTTTATAGTCTGCGAAAACGGAAAGGGAGCCAATCACGTCCCCCTCAACGCCGCAAGCATACTTGCGAGCTGAGGGGGCCGGAAACCGGCCCCCTTCGCCGTAATCAGTTGATTCTCAAAGCTCAAAGAACCGAATTAGTTCATTTCGAGGTTTTCGATCTCTGCGTACCAACCCCAGTAAGGAGTCATGTCCTTCGGCAGGGTGTCCACATTGACGCGAGCCGTAGAAGCAACGGTGCAGTCCTTGCGCTGATACAGAGGCAGCTCGCAGCCCCAGCTCAGGATGATATCCAGGCACTGCTTGTAGGTGGACTTACGGTAAGCGGTATCGGAGCTGCCGCGAGCCTTAACGATGAGATCGTCCAGGGTAGCGTCAGTGATCTGATAGTGGTTGGAGTTGGTGCCTTCGCCATGGGCATTGGAGCTGTGATAGACCTGATACATATCGGGGTCAGCAGTGGACTGCCATGCAGCGCACCACAGTTCAGCGGTGTTGCCTTCCAGAGCGTCATTCCAGACAGAGGAATCAACGTCGTTGACGATGAGGTTAAAGCCGATCTTCTTCAGATCATCGGAAGCGTCCAGAGCGATGCCGTAAGCGGGGTGATCGCCAACGCCGCTGCCGGGAACGAGCATCTCGTATTCCAGGGAAGCTCCGTCGGGAGCAGCGGTGAAGGTACCGGTGGCATCGTCATAGGTGTAGCCAGCAGCCTTCAGGAAGCCAACAGCAGCATTCAGAGCAGCGTCGTACTTCTCGGTCTCGGTCATGCCATCGGTGTAGATCGCATTGCCGTCAACATCGGTGCTGTAGCAGTTCTCATAGCCCTCATCGGTGGGACGGGGAGCTGCCCAGGAAGTGTTGGACATGGGGTACTGAATCACAGTAGCGCGGTCGCCATAGTAAGAAGCGATAACGGTGTCACGGTGCACGGACAGAACAGTCATCAGAGCCTTACGCAGGTTCTTGGAGGCGTCAGAGGTGCCGTCATCACCGACCTTGACCAGGTCAGCGCTGATGCCCAGATAGCCATAGCCGCGGTAGTCAACCAGAATGGTGGTGGTGACGTCGCCGGTCATTTCGCCGTTGGAGTTACCCTTTTCCAGAGTGGCGGCAGACTCAGCACTGATGGAAGGAACAGCAATGTCAAAGGTGCCAGCCTGGATGCCGGGGATGTAGTCGTCGTCGGTGGACTCGACCATACGGATGTACTTGATCTTGGGCTGACCCGCGTAATAGTACTCGTTGGAAACGAGGGTGACAACGCCGTTTTCATAGCTGTCGAAGGCATAGGGGCCGCAGCCGAGAGGCTGGGTGGTCTTGGACTTGATAACGCTCAGGTCGCCCTTGGTGAAGCCGAAGTTGTTGTTCTCATAGTCGTATGCGTCCTTGTCGCCATAGTAGTGCAGAGGAGCAACATACAGGCCCATGTTGTAGATGGCGGTAGCATCGAACTCGGTGCAGTGGATGGTCAGGCTGTAGTCGCCAGTACGCTCCAGGCCGCTGACGTTGGGAGCAGACTCACCGGTAGAAAGAGCAACAGCATAGTAGTCAGCCTTGTCGCCCAGCTCAGCGTTAATGAAATCGCCGATGGAAGTGTCGGCAACTTCAAGGTTGATGCCGTCGTCGCTGATGTCATAGCCGTAATTCTCGATCATCTGAGCCCACATGGTCTCAGTGTCTTCAGCCTCATAGCCCCACAGAGCAACAGCTCCGGGGAAATCGGAAACGCCATATTGCTCGCCATATTTGGCAATGACATAATCGGCAATGCTCTGGCAGAACTTCAGGCCAGCCGCATGGAAGGCTTCCCAATAGGCAGCAGCGTCTTCGTCAGAGATCAGATCGCTGGAGCCGTCGGGGCCAGTAGCGAGGATGATCTCGGAGCGAGCCTGCATACCGGCTCTGTACTCCTCCATGCCTTCGATGGGAAGTGCATAGATGGTGGAAGAACCGTCATAGGTGGGGTCGACCATGACATAGAAACCGAAGATAACGTCGTCAATGTTGGCCTTGGTGCCATCAGAGAACTTGATATCATCGCGCATGGTCAGCTTGTAATCGACGGAGCCGTCATCGTTCTCAATGACCTCAACATCACCCATGCTATAGTAGGTGTAGTCGGTGCCGTTGTAGTTGACGGTCTCGCCCTTGATGCCGTTACGGATGATGTTGCCCTCACGGTCACTGACGAGCAGGGCGCCCTGAGTCAGGTCAACAACTTCCATATCATAGGCTGTGGTTGCGAAGAAGGGGCTGAATTTCTGGCCGAAGGTCGAAGTGGCATACACAAGAGTGTCGGCGCCTTCGTATGCTTCTTCCTTCTTGCAGCCGGCAAACAGAGTGACCGACATGACAAGAGCCAGAAGGAGAGCCACGAGCTTCATGGTTTTGCTTTTCATTTTCTTTCCTCCTATTTTAATGATGGATCTTATATACAGCAGCGATTGCCGCCGGATATACTATACAATGAGAATGCCGTCAGGACTCCCTGACCGGGACGAGCCGAATCCACCGGCTAAGGCGGAAGCGGACGAGCCCGCACAAAAGCCACACACCGGCTCCAACGCAAAACAGAACGTTGGCAAGGCACACAGGGTTTGACGCTGCCATCGTCACCGCACCGGCCAGAAGCAGCAATCCTAGAGCCATTTGCGCACCGGAAAGTCCGCGATAGCGGGAATAAACCTTATCCGCGTGCTCGCGGGTCAGACGCTCGCCGGCCGTGAGCAGACGCCAAAGCGCCATAAGCTCATAAACGGTCACAAACGTGCACAGAACCAAGGGAAAAACCAGCGCCCAGCTCCGCTCCTGCAAACGGAAATTTTGCAGAATAATGGCAAACCATATGCCAACGGACAGAAGGGTCAGGCCGGAAAAGACCCACTTTGCGCGGCGAACCGTCTGCTGCGGCTCTGCAAAGCAATAGTACTGGCCAATATAGGAGACGACCGTCTTCTTCCGGCCGCCAGGGGCAAGCACTGTCTCCGCCTGATAGTCCTGAGTATATTTTTTCCGGATCATCCACATTCTCCAAGGGTATCATTCGCTGTTTTTGCCGTACAGTTGTTGGCATTATAGCACACGCGAAAAAAAATGTCAATAAAAAAACTTTGGACTTCCAGGGAAAAGCGCAATCTTTTTATCAAAACGGACGGAAAATGTATTCTTCCGGGAAATATGCGATTTTGTGAATATTCATGCAGATTTTAGCGCTTTTCTTCGCTAAATGATTAAAAAATCCGGCTGCTTTCCATTTTTTCACGCTTTCCTTCCTTCCGGCGCCAAACTGCTGCGTGTTCAAATTTCGTTCAAAATTCACAAGTGCCACCACTTTGCAGGACATTTTTTCTGCATTTTTCCCCGCTTGCAGAGCAAGTTCATGAAAAAGCAGACAAGTTCATTGCGGAACGAGAAGCGACTCCTGTGA
>CAZPRA010000047.1:0-9259 GCA_964588975.1 uncultured Oscillospiraceae bacterium
GGTGTAGTTGCCGCCTTCCCGGGGCTGGTGCAGGGTGTGGCAGATCTCGCGGCCATGGTCAGAGTGGGTGGCGGAGCCGCCGGCGGTGAAGCGCAGATAGTTCCGGGCAACAATGCCGTGAACGTCGCAGCCGCAGATGCCGCGGGGAGCCTTTGGCGTGATGCGGCACGGGCCCATGGAGCAGATCCGGCAGCAGGTGCCCGCTTCGCCAAAGCCGCAGTGAGGGCTCTGGTTCTTTGCCCGCTGCTGCCAGCTATCGGCGCCGACTTTCTTGCCGTTTTCCAGCAAGGAAGCAGTTGCCTCCTCCATCTGTTCGATGGTGTAGTAGCGTTCGTTGCTCATAGTAAAAAATCCTCCTGTTGTTCCCTTGGGACTTCCGGTTCGGTGAATTCGGAAAGTCCCCGTGAAAGCACAAAAAATCTACGATGCTCCTGGAGCACCGCGTGATAATGGCGGGTGAATACCCAAATTTACAGCTACAATTCTAACAGTCCGACCATTCTTTGTCAAGGCAAATTCCGCAAAAATCCGCTTTTTCCGCGTTTTTCCTAAAAATTGCAGCGTTCCGGGAACACAGCCCGGCTTTTTTTGCCCGGCGTGCTTGTAAAAACGGAAAGAACGCGCTATAATAAGAAAAAACAGGAAAAACGCTGCAAGGAGGCAGAACGCAATGAAAGAACTGCTGAAGCTTTTGGACGCCACGGCGGAGAAGACCCGGGCGCTGGCGGCGAGCCAATCCGTCACGGAGGCGCCCACGGTCATGGACGGCGTGACGGTCATTCCCGTCTGCAAGCTCTCCTGCGGCTTTGCCGGCGGCGGAAGCGACATTGCCTCCCGGCATAAAAACGACGCGGCCGCAGCCGGTGCCGGTGGCAAGGTGAGCAAAACGCCAGTGGCCTTTTTGACCGTTGAGGGCAACCGTGCGCGGATTTTGCCCGTTCCGGGTGCGCCGTCTGAGCGGGTGAGTCTGGCCGATGCGGTGTCTTCCGTTGCGGCACTGCTCCGGGAGAAAAAAAGAGGCGCTGCGAAATAAGCCGCAGCGCCGTTTTTAGGGAACCTCTGAATAAATCATCGGCGGCGTCCAGCGGATCTTTTTTCGCAACTCTTTGCTTCTGAAAACTTGAAATACACAAAGTATTCCTGCGTTTTCCGAAGCGCGATTTGCGTAAAAATCTCTCGCTGCACGCTCTTGCTGATTTAATCAGAGGTTCCTTAGAATTATTTTAAAGGTTTAATCCTTTTTGCAGATTGACCACGAAGTCCTGAACGTTGGTCACGATGCCGCGCGCCGAGAGGCTTCCCCGGTCGGCCAGCTTGTTTACCACGAATTCCGAAACGTCCACGCAGTAGAAATAGATCTGCCGCACCGTGCCGTCCGGCAGCACCCGGTAAGAGGGCGTCATGTTGCCCGTGGCGATGGTGTGGAGCATGGTGGCCATGGAGATGACCGTGGTGGCGCTGCGGATCTGGTCACGCATGGCGTTTTGCGCCGCGTAAACATCCCCAAACACCGGCGGCAACGGGCCGTCATCCCGGATGGAACCGCCCAGAACATAGGGCACGCCGCATTTTTCGCAGCTATAGATGATGCCGTTGTCGATATTTTCCCTGCGGATGAATTCGGAAATGCTTCCATGGTAGCGCACGCGGTTGATCAGGTCAAGGTGGTTATAGTGGCCGTTGGGCATGGACTGCTGGGTATAGATATCCTGCCCAAGAGCGGTGCCCAGATAAGCGCCCTCCAGATCGTGCGTTGCAAGTGCGTTGCCTGCCAGAATGGCGTGGACATAGCCGTTTTCGATGAGTTTCGACATGGCACGTCTGGCGTCGGCGTCAAAGGCAAAGGCCGGCCCCATGACCCAGACGATTTTTCCGTGCTCTTTTTCATAGCGCAAAAGCTCATACAGCTCGTCATAGTCTCTGGAGAAGGCCGTTTCGCGGGAGCGGTTCTGGCGGAAGGCAAACACGTCCTTTTCCGCCTGCTGCTCTGAAAAGCCGTTGGGATGAACGTAAATTCCCTCCTGGCACTGCTCCGTGCGACCAGTGACGACCAGATCGCCCTTTTTGAGCAGCCGGAATTCCCGGACGACGATTTTCCCCGCCTCATAGACCGCCACGCAGTCCATGCGGCTCTCCTCGGCCAAAAGCCAGCGGCCATCCAGATGGAAATACTCCGGGAAAATGCTCATGGCGTGGTAATGCTCCGGGGCAACGCCGTCAAAAGGCGCCGGAGCGAGCACCGCCTCCGGCGCGGTGCGGAACATCTCCTGAGAAAAATCAGGCGGGCAGTAGGTTCTGAGCTGAAACATGACAAGGCTCCTCTCTTTTTTCTATACTATACTACTATACTTATCTTTTTCCGATTTTTCAAGTGCCAAGGTGAGAAACTTTATGCTCAAAACTGTTTTAGGGGTCTTTGCCCAGGTGGATGCGGGCAAAACCACCCTTTCCGAAGCCCTGCTGTTTCAAAGCGGACAGCTCAAAAAGCAGGGTCGCGTTGACCACGGGAGTGCGTTTCTGGATCATTACGAGCTGGAACGCAGCCGTGGCATTACCATTTTCTCCAAGCAGGCACGTTTTCCCGCCGGGAAACGCCCGTTTATTCTGCTGGACACGCCGGGACACGTGGATTTTGCGCCGGAGGCTGAACGGGTCATGCCGGTTCTGGACTATGCCCTGCTGCTTATCAGCGGAACGGACGGCGTCCAGCCGCACACGGAAACGCTCTGGCGGCTTCTGCGGCGCTATCGGGTTCCGACGCTTCTGTTTTTCAACAAAATGGATCTGCCGGGTGCCGAGCGGGAAAGGCTTCTGGCGCAGGTGCGGCAGTGCTTCAGCCCGCAGTGTGCCGAGCTGACGGACACGGAAAGTGCAGCTCTGTGCGACGAGGCCGCTCTGGAAGAATATCTTGCCACGGGCAGCCTTTCCGACGGTGTTCTTGCTGATATGATAAAAAACGGACAGTTTTTCCCCTGCTTCTTCGGCTCTGCGCTGAAAGGCGAGGGCATTTCTGCGTTTTTGGACGCGTTGGAGCGCTTCACCCGGCCAAACGACTATCCCGACGCGTTTTCCGCCATGGTCTATAAAATCGCCCGGGACGCACAGGGCAGCCGACTGAGCTTTCTGAAGGTGACGGGCGGACGGCTCCGGGTGCGCGACAGCCTGCGCTACACCGCGCCTGACGGCACGCTTTGCACGGAAAAGGTCACACAGCTTCGCCTGTATTCCGGCGCGGGCTTTGTCCCAACGGAGGAGGTTGCCGCCGGGGATATCTGCGCCGTTTTGGGGCCGAGTGCGCTTCAGGCCGGTGACTGCCTTGGAGATGGCGCCGCGCGGACGGCACCGGCGCTCAGCCCGGTCATGACCTATCGCATTGAGCTTCCCGCCGAGGTCGACCCCCAGACGGCGCTTGCGCGCCTGCGGCTTTTGGAGGAGGAGGAACCGCAGCTCCACCTTGTCTGGCAGGAGCGCCTGCGGGAGATCCATGTTCAGCTTATGGGGCAGGTGCATATTGAAGTTCTGCAAAGCCTGATTTTGGAACGCTTTGGCTGGGCGGTTCAAATCAACGGCGGCCGCGTCTCTTACCGGGAGACCATTGCAAACACCGTCGAGGGCGTGGGGCATTTTGAACCCCTGCGCCATTATGCGGAGGTTCATCTGCTTTTGGAGCCCCTGCCCAGAGGCAGCGGACTGGTTTTTGCCGCAAATTGCAGCGAGGACGTTCTGGATCGCAATTGGCAACGCCTGATTTTAACGCATCTGGAGGAAAAAACTCATCTGGGCGTGCTTACCGGCTCACCCATTACCGATATGAAAATCACGCTGGCGGCTGGCCGGGCACACCTGAAGCACACCGAAGGCGGCGACTTCCGTCAGGCAACCTACCGGGCGGTACGTCAGGGGCTTATGCAGGCGGAAAGCCTGCTTTTGGAGCCGTTTTACCGCTTCCGGCTGAGTCTGCCGCCATCGCAGCTTGGCCGCGCCATGGGCGACATTCGCGCCATGGGCGGCCGGATGGATTCGCCGCAGGAGTCCGGCGGGATGATGGTGCTTGAGGGCAATGCTCCGGTCTCTAAAATGCAAGATTACATGGCGCAGGTCTTGGCCTATACCCACGGTCAGGGGCGCCTGACGTGCACACTTTCCGGCTATGAGCCCTGCCACAACGCCTCGCAGGTTTTGGAGCGTATGGCCTATGAGCCGGAGCGCGACACGGAAAATCCGGCAGATTCCGTTTTCTGCTCCCACGGCTCCGGCGTGAATATCCCGTGGGATCAGGTGTTTTCCCATATGCACTTGGAGCCGGTTCTCCGGGCGGAGAAAGCACCGGAAGAAGCTCCGGTGCCCAGCCTACGGCGGCAAAATCTGGATATGGATGAAAAGGTGCTGCGGCAGATCATGGAGCGGGAATTTGGCCCCGAGCAGCGGCGGCTGTACCGTCCGGCTGAGCCGAAGATTTCCGAGCGTACGGAGCTTCCGCAGAGCAAGCCAAAATATCTCATCGTCGACGGCTACAACATGATTTTTGCATGGGACGGGCTGAAGGAGCTGGCGCAGACGGATCTTTCCGCTGCGCGGGAGCGTCTTTTGGACATTCTGAGCAACTATTGCGGCTTTTCACCCTGCGAGCTGGTCGTGGTTTTTGACAGCTATCGCGTCAAGGGCGGCACCGGCTCGAGAGTCAGACGGGACGCTCTGCGCGTGGTCTACACGAAGGAAAACGAAAGCGCAGACCTTTATATTGAGTCGCTGGTGGAGCAGATCGGCCGGAACTACACCGTGCGCGTGGCGACCTCCGACGCACTCATCCAGCTCTCTGCGCTGCGAAGCGGCGTTCTGCGCATATCCGCCCGGGAGCTTTTGCGCGAGATCGAAAGCACCGATGAAAAAATCGCCCGCTATATCGAGGCGCTTCGCCGCCAGTCGCATCAGGGCGACATTGCGGCCAATCCTCTGCGAAATTTGTAGATTTTTGTTGCAATCATGCCGGTTAAATGGTAAAATATTCATATAAATTGCCGAAAGGAGTCAAAACTTATGTTCTGTACCAAATGCGGAAGCAACAATCCTGACAGCAGTTCCTTTTGCCAGCGCTGCGGAGCGCCTATTCTTTCGCAGCGCGTCTCTCCGGCTGAGGCGCCTCATCCGCAGCCCAAAAAGGCCGAGAGCAAGCCCGTAGGCAAGCCAAAAAAGTCCGCCAAGACCTGTGCGGCTCCGGCAAAAGCCTCCGGCGGAACGAAAGTGCTCACCGCCCTTTTGTGTGTTGTTTTTTGCCTGTTTTTCCTGCTCACCTGCTTCATTGGCCTGACGCGTTCTCTGCTTCAGCAGGACACCCTCACAGAGCTTCTTGCGCAGACCGAGCCAGGCGAAATCACCCTCACGCTCGACGGTGAGGAAGCCTCCCTGCCGGAGTTGATTTATGACGGAATTTCCCCCGATATGCAGGGTATTTTCACCAAGAAGGTCATCCGCAAGGCGCTTGAAAGCAAGCAGACGCGCAAGTTCGTGGTGGAGACCATTCTGGGCTACACGGATTATTTCACCTGCGGAACCCGTATGCACACCGTTGACGCCGCCGATTTTGCCGATTTCATCGACGAGAACATCAGCGATTTCAGCGACGGCGAGAAGATTTCGTTGAGCGGGCGCCAGTATTCAAGCATCGTGATCGCGCTGGAGGAAACGGTGGATTTTGACGCGCTGAGTGCCTCCAAGCTTCAGGATACTCTGGGCGCCGCTTTCCCGCTTGTGCGCTTTGCCTTCACCGGCGTGTGCTATTGGCTTTTGTTTGCCCTGTGCGTGGTTCTCTTTGCCCTGATTTTGCTCGTCAACCGGCGTAATTTCTGCCGTTGTGTCCCCCGTCTGGGCGCCACCTTCCTGGTGCTTGGCTCCATGCTGCTGCTTGTCGCTGCGCTGTGCATGGTCTGCGTGCTGGTCAATCCGCTGAACCTCGGCAGTGCCCTGAGCGCCTTTTTGGGCTGGTTTGCGGCCTATTTCGCCCTGCGTGGCGGTGCCGGCTTTGCGCTTGGCCTGATGGCTTGCATCGTCAGCAAGGCTCTGCGCAAGCGTGACGTGCGTCGGCTCTCCGCCAATTAAGCGGAAAGGACGTGCGCCATGTCTTCTCTGCTTTTGCGCAATCTGTCTGCCGCCGTCACCTGCAATGACCGCGACGAGGTTTTGGAGCATATTGACATTTATTGCGAAAACGGCGTCATTCGCGCCATCGGAACCGATTTGCCCGTTGCGGCGGATCGGGTGCTTGAGGGTGAGCATTTTCTGTGCTATCCGGGTCTGGTCAACACGCACCACCACCTGTATCAGCAGTTTTCCCGCAATCTGCCGCAGGTGCAGAATTTGGAGCTGTTCGACTGGTTGAAAGCGCTCTATGAGATTTGGAAAAATCTGGGCGCGGACGTGGTGCGCTATTCTGCCCTGACGGGCATGGGTGAGCTGATGAAAAACGGCTGCACCACCTGCTTTGACCACCATTATGTGTTCCCCAACGGCTGCGGCGACCTCATCGGCACGCAGCTTGAGGCTGCTGAAGCGCTCGGTATGCGCATGGTTGCTTCGCGCGGCAGCATGGATCTGTCCGTCAAGGACGGCGGTCTGCCGCCGGACAGCGTGGTGCAGAGCGTGGACGAGATCATGAAGGACAGTGCCCGCCTCATCGAAACGTACCATGACCCCTCCTTTGGCTCCATGCGCCAAATCGTTCTGGCACCCTGTTCGCCCTTCTCCGTCTCGCCGGAGCTGCTGCGCCAAAGCGCGATTTTGGCGCGGCAATATGGCGTGCGTCTGCACACCCACCTGTGCGAAACGAAGGACGAGGAAAACTATACGCTCTCCCGCTTCCATATGCGCCCGTTGGAATATATGGCAAGTCTGGGCTGGATCGGCAAGGACGTCTGGTATGCTCACGGCATCCATTTTAACGACGGGGAATTGCGCCTTCTGGCGCAGACGGACACCGGCATCGCCCACTGTCCCGTCTCCAATATGAAGCTCTCCTCCGGCGTTGCCCGCATTCCCGAAATGCTGGCGCTTGGGGTCAAGGTGGGTCTGGCCGTGGATGGTTCCGCGTCTCAGGACGGCTCCAATCTGCTCGAGGAGATCCGCGTGTGCTATCTGCTGCACCGCCTAAACGCCTCTGAAAAGGCGCCCTCCGGCTATGACGTTTTGAAAATGGCCACCCGTGGCTCTGCCGCTGTGCTGGGCAGAAGCGACATCGGCAGCCTGGAAGTCGGAAAGTGTGCAGACCTGTTTCTGGTCGATCGCCGCCGTCTGGAGCTCACCGGCGCGGCCTATGACCCGAAAAATCTCTTTGGCACCGTGGGGCTTCGTGCGCCGGTGGACTATACCGTCGTCAATGGGGAGATCACCGTCTCTGACGGCCACCTGACGCGCATCGACGAAGCCGCCACCGCCCGCACCGCACAGCAAATCTGCGACCGCTATCTGGAAAATCTCTGAAGCCTGCCGCTGGCGCCTTCAGCCAACGCCCCGCAGGGGACGGCCTCGGGACGTCCCATGATCGCCCCAGCGGGGCGATGCGGCGGGCTGCACCCGCAAGGGGTAGATCCTGTTGCGGTACCAGCCGGCGCCCAAAGGAAATGGCGCCGGCAGACCTCACCGAAAGATGTGAGGCCCGAAATTTGTGTGCCGCGCTTGCGGCGGCTTCAAATTTCGACCGCTGCCACTCCTTTTTGCTCGCTTCATCTGCCACAGGCGGCGCTCGCAAACGTCCCCGCATCCGTAGCGCTCGTTCCTCAGCTCTGCATAGATATCCGTAAGGCTCGTTCCTCGCCAACGGCTATCGTAGCTGACGGCTGCGCTCAGGGCAGCCCGCCCTACTGTAACCGTTTCCGTTTTCGTTCCGTACGGCGGCATGACCCCGCCCAGCTTGGCGTTGACCGTTGGCAGAGCCGCAGTACAGCAAGCTCTAAGCTCCCTCTGATGAGAGATGGGAAACTCGCCTTAGGGAGAGAACGCGAAAGGCCGCAGGCCGTAATATAATGCCATTACAAAGGCACCTGTTTTCTAGAACCGAAAACAGGTGCCTTTAAAAATATTGAATTATCCGTGCTGACTGCAAGGGGTAAGGCTCAACTGTTCTCCGGTTTCCAGATCAAAGAGCCAATCATAGTCACCCTGTCCGGCAACCCATTCGAACGCTACAACGGCGCAAAGATGCCCGTTTTCGCCCACGAAGGGCGTGCTGAATTCCAGCGTTGCCCGCTTCAGCGCGTTCGTCCAGAGATTAGTGTACCATTCCGCCTGGTCGCTGTACGACTCCTGATAGCGGGCAAAGAGGGCGTTGATGGCGGAAGACAGAAGGCTTTCGTAATCCGTCTGTGCGATGTTCAGGGCGCTGAGCACCTGCTCCTTGCTCAGTTCCGCGCCATTTTTGGCCGAAAGATTATAGAAATAGTATCTTGTCCAATCGGTGTAGCTTACGCGTGCATCGGCGTAAATGGAAACAACGTCGTTCTTCTGACCCCAATTGTAGTTCATGCCGACCAGAATGCTATCGCTGGAATACAGTTCGTTTTCCAGAATGTCGTAGAGTTCGGAGTATATCTTTTCGTTGATGGCCAGATTTCCAATGCCGGAAAAGACTGCCTTGGGGATGTGATAGCAGCAGAGCTTGCCCTGATAGGTCTTCGTATCGGAATACGCGTCCGCGACGCCAAGGAACTGGATTTCCGGTGCGTCGCCCATTCCTTCAATGTAACGCATCAAAATAGTGGCCACTTGGGCACGGGTGGCGTTGCCGAGCGGGTCAAGATAGGTCTCGCTGCCTTCCTTGGTGCCGGTGATGAGGCCAGTGGTAACTGCCCATGTGAGGGCTTCTCTTGCATAGGAGCTGACCTTGTTCGCGTCGGGATAGCTGTCCAGATCAACCTCTACCCGCAGGTAGGTATCCAAACCGATGAAATTACTGTAACGGTACAAAATTGTGGCCATCTGTTCACGGGTGATGTTGGCGTCCGGGTCAAATTTGCCGTTTCCAACGCCGCCGACAATGCCGTTGTGCGCTGCCCATGTGACAGCGGGGATGTACCAATCCTGCGTGAGGTCTGTGAAGCTGTTCACGCCTTCGATGGGAGAACCTGCGTAGCGCCACAGAACCGTGACCAGCATGGCTCTCGTCATGCCCGTGTTGGGCTCAAACTTGTTGTTGCCCATGCCGTTCATGAGGCCGTTGGAAACGGCATAATTGACCGCCTCAGCAAACCACTCATCGCCCTTGACGTCG
>CAZPRA010000048.1:0-9254 GCA_964588975.1 uncultured Oscillospiraceae bacterium
ATCCGGCAGGCATAGCGGAACAGTTCTTCCGTGCTGTCCGTTGCCTGAAAAAGGGTCATCTGGTGAGAAAAATCCACAAAACCACTGCTGCGGAGGCTGACGGCAATGCAGCGGGCTGATTTTTTATCCCGGCGCATGCGCATGGCAACGGTTTCGCAGAGGGACAGAAGCACCTGATAAGCTTTTGCTGCGCTGAGCAGGTCATATGGCAGCGTGGTGGCATTTCCGTAGCCCTTGTTTTCCTCCGGCTGGGGCGCAAGGAGATCCGTTGCCCGTCCATTGGCGCTGTGCCACAGGGCAAGTCCCGGCCGGTGCAGTTTTTTCAGCAAAACAGCCGGGTCAGCATGTGCCAGTTCTCCAATGGTGTGGATCCCTAAAAGGTGGAGCTTTTTCTCTGTTGCCGCACCCACCATGAACAGCTCCCGAACCGGCAGCGGCCAGAGCTTTTCCGCTATTTCGCCGGGATAGAGCGTGTGGACGCGGTTAGGCTTTTCAAAATCTCCCGCCATTTTTGCCAAAAGCTTGTTGCTGGAAATTCCCACATTGACCGTAAAACCCAGCTCATTCAAAATTCGCTGGCGCAGGGTGTGCGCTGCTGCCGTTGGGCTGCCATAAAGCCCCTGTGTGCCCGTCATATCCGCCCATGCCTCGTCAATGGAATACTGCTCCACCAGAGGCGTAAACTCCCGCAAAAGGGCTGCAAAGTGCCGGGAAGTCTCCACATACAGGCTATAATCCGGTGGAATGATGACCAGCTCCGGGCATTTTTCCACAGCGCGGAAAATCGGCTCGCCGGTTTTGACTCCGCACTTTTTTGCCGGGAGGCTCTTGGCCAAAATCACACCCTGACGGCTGCTTTTGTCCCCTGCCACGGCGGAGGGTATCTGTCGAAGATCCTGCCGTTCTCCCAGCACCTTCACCCGGTATGCCGCCGACCAGGACAAAAAAGCGCTGTTGGCGTCCACATGAAAGATCACCCGCTCCATCAGTAAACCACCCGGAACAACGTCCATGTGTGGGTTTTAAGGGTGTAGCGCAGCTCAAACATGTGCTCTTTTTCCCCGCAAACCGCCTTGCAAAGATACTGAACCGCATCTACCCCGGCATATTGAATGGTCTGGCTGCAAAGAACCTGCGAAACGGAGACGGTTTGAAGGCAGTTTTCTTCATTTTCCATGCGAAAGCGAAGCGGCTCCATCGCGCCGTCTGCCCCGCAAACACAAATCATTTCAATGGGTAAATTCATGCTGCCCCACAACCTTTCCAAAAGCTCTGCCTCTATTATATCAAACAAATGTTCGAATTGCAAGCAGAAAAAAGCAGCAGCGCAACCGTCTGTGCTCTGCACATTGAACAAAAAATACCCCATATACCACGCCGCCACAGCAGTTCGTTCTGCTGTGGCGACGTTTTTTCGGGAAATTTGTATCCGATCAGGCTTTTTTGCGGCTCTTCATCATATCCATGGCAACGGCCACGATAATCAGAATACCGGTGGTGACCTCCAGAATATAGTCATTGATCAGGAACGCCTTACCGGCATTGGAGATAACGACCATCAGGAGCGTTCCGACCAGTGTGCCGGTGATGGCACCGCGGCCACCCGAAAGGGACGCACCGCCGATGACCGCTGCCGCGATAGCGTTCATGTCATAGCCTTCGCCGGTACCGGGCATAGCGCGGAGAATACGGCCGGCAAACATGATGGCGGCAACACCATAAAGCAGACCTGCGGCGGAATAGACCAGATAGAACATCTTGCGCACCTTAATGCCGGACAGTCTGGCAACTTCAATGCCGGAACCAATAACGAAAAGATTACGACCAAAAACGGTATAGCGCAGGACAAGGAACGCAATGATTGCGACCACGATCCAGATAGCAGCCAGCACCGGCAGGAAACCGAAGATATTGTAGTTACCAATGTTGTCAAACAGGGAGATGAAGGTCTTGCCGTCCGCCTCAAAGAAGGAGACGGAGTTGCCGTCGCACAGAAGCTTCAGAATGCCACGGTAGATGGTCTGCGTGCCCAAAGTAGCGATCATGGCGGGCACCTTCAAATCGAAGATGATGACGCCGTTCACGAAGCCGCAGGCGATGCAGACGAGGAAGTTGACGACGATGGCGACCCAGAGGTTTGTGCCGCCGCGCAGCATCAGTGCCATGGACATACAGCCCAGACCGGCGATGGCGCCGCCGGAAATGTCGATGCCACCGGTAATGATGACGAAGGTCTGCGCTACGGCCAGAACGCCAACAATGGCGCCCTGTTTGGTCAGGTTCATCAGATTATAGGAGCCAAAGAAGGTTTTGGTGCCGAAGGTGGCAATCAGGAACAGGATGATCACCACAAGGCCGATGGTAAATTCAGAACGCTTTACCATCCGGGAAAGGATGCTTGGTTTTTTTGTCGTGGTAAGTGTGGACATAACAATCTCTCCTCTAATACTAGAGCTTGATAAAAACGAAACAGCCTGTTTGCGGTTTGGCGCTTCAAGCTCTGCATGATATTGTCACAGCGTGGTGTGGATGTACTCAGCGCATGGGATTTCTGATGGGACGATTCCAGATCAGTCTTCAATGGAAGCCATACGAAGAACTTCAGCCTCGGTCAGGGTCTTTAATTCTTCTCTGCTGTATTCTGCGGTGATCTTGCCCTGCGCCATGACGATCAGGCGGTCAGACAGACCCATGACTTCCGGCAAATAGGAAGAAATCAGAATTACGCCACGTCCCTGAGCAGTTAATCCCTCGATGAGCTTGAAAATCTCCTGCTTTGCACCGACGTCGATGCCAACGGTCGGCTCATCAAAGATCAGAATTTCAGGGGCACGGCACAGAAGCTTCGCAATCACAACCTTCTGCTGGTTACCGCCCGAGAGATTGCCAACAAGCTGGGAAATAGACGGGGTTTTGACATTCACCTTTTTTGAATGTTCCTTTGCCCGTTCGGTCTCCTTGCGGAGATTGATCAGACCCAATCGGCTGATCATGTCATAGGAACTCATGTTGATATTGTGCTTAATATCCAATTTCAGTGCACAACCGTCTGCACGCCGGTCCTCGGTCAAAAAACCGATTCCGTGGTGCAGGGAGTCAGCGTGATCACGAATGGTGACCGGTTCCCCTTTTAGGTAAACGTCACCGCTCAGACGCTTTTCCACGCCGGTAAGAGCGCGCATAATCTCACTGCGTCCGGCGCCTACCAGACCGGCAAAGCCGAGAATTTCGCCCTTGTGCAAAGTGAAACTAACATTATGGAAGTGCTTGCTGTCGGAGAAATTCTCCACCCGAAGCAGTTCTTCGCCCTGCTCAAAATGCTGGATGTTATAGATGTCCGTAGCAGGACGTCCAACCATTTGCTGAATGAGGAAATCCTTGGTAACATTCTCAATGGGCAGCGTGTCCACATAGCATCCGTCTTTCAGAATGGTCACGCTGTCACAAATCTGGATGATTTCCTCCAACCGATGGGTAATATAGATGATGCTGACGCCCTTTTCCTTCAATTCACGAATGAAGCGGAACAGAATATCGACCTTTTCATTTTCCAAAAGCGCCGTAGGTTCGTCAAAAATCACGACGCGGATATCCTCGTTGACAGAAATTTTGCTAATGGTGACCATGGCCTGCATGGCGATGGGAAGCTCGCGGATTTTTTCCAGCGGGTCTACACCCATCTCGAATTTATCAATGATTGCCTGACTGTCATGCTGCATTTTTTTCCAGTCCACCATGCCAAACCTGTTTTTCGGCTGACGGCCAAGGTAATAGTTCTCGGCAATGCTCAGGTCAGGAGCAATATTGACATGCTGATAATTGGCAAAAACCCCGTGTTCCTGCGCTTCTACGGCACTGGTATTGACGATCCATTCACCGTCATAGTTCATCAGAACTCTGCCCTTGTCGGGCTTCTCGACGCCCATGATACATTTGATCATCGTCGATTTACCGGCACCGTTTTCGCCGACGAGGGCACGCACCTCACCCTTTTTCAGAGTAAAGCTGACATCGTTCAGCGCAGTGACACCGGGATAAAACTTGCTCACATTTTCAATTTTTAAGATGGTATCTTCTTGCAATGTTACACCCTCGTTCTGTTTTGGAAAGGGCCGCTGTAGCCCGCAAAGACTACAGCGGCCACTTGTTGGTTGATTCTTCTGCTTTTGGAGAAACTCTTACTTGACGTACGGAGACATCATGAACTGGATCTCCTCGGAGTCAATGTTGCTTGCAGTCACGATGACAGGGGGAATATTGACCTGCTTCTCAGCTTCAGGATTCTTGCCCTCGACCAGAGTCTTGATGGCATTTTCCATGCAGCGGTAGCCCTGAGTGAATGCGTCCTGAACAATGATAGCAGACAGATAGCCGTCGCGGAGAGCAGCGATCTCAATATCGTCGGAGTCGACACCAACGGAGACAACGCCTTCCTTCATGTCCTTGCCGCGCAGCGCGTTGCAGACACCATCACAGGTGACGTTGTTACCGGCATAGATGCCGATGAGCTCGCTGCCGTAGGCGTTGATGGTGCCCTCAGCGTCGCTCTGAGAGTCGGCGGAGTCGTTGCCGTTGTACTGGATGTCGGTGAGGGTCAGAGCGGGAGCGTGCTCAGCCATGTAGTCGGCAAAGCCCTGCATTCTGAAGTCCAGAGCGGCATTTTCCATGTTCATCTGCATGCCGATGACACCGGCGTCAGTGGACAGGCCCTTTTCTTCCATGGCGGCCAGGAAAGCTTCGCCAGCCATCTCGCCGATGGTGGTGTTGGAGCAGTAGTAGAACTCGTTGTAGTAGTCGGCATAGGCACCGTCATTGCCGTTGCCAAGGCCGCAGTTGACGAAGTTCAGGATGATACCGGCATCGGTTGCTTCCTTTGCCTTGGGGACAGTGGGGTCGATGTTCAGAGTTGCGGTGAGGATTGCGTCAGGACCGGCGGCAATGGCGTTTTCCAGAGCGGAAACATAGCCTTCGGCGTCAACTTCCTCAGCAGGGCCCATAACGGAATAGTTGATCTTAATGCCCAGCTCGGCCTCATAATCCTTCATGGCCTGCTTGATGCCGGTCTCGACCTGAGACCAGAAATCGGATGCGGTGGACGGAGTAACGTAAATAATGCTATAGGTTTTGCCATCGGTCTTGCCATCATCGGGAGTATCGCCGCCCTTGTCAGCGCAGCCAACAAAGAAGCAAGCGAGCATTGCGAGGGAAAGAATGAGTGCGATAATCTTTTTCATGTTTTTACCTCCTAAATTTCCTTTATCCTAAATTGCGATGTGCAAACACATCCGAATGAATGGTGCAGAGACGCGCTCTGCGGGTTTACAGGACGCCCTTTTGCAGGATAATGCAGCCGTAGGGCAAACGTTCGCTGGTGCAAACGGTGACATAAGCGTTTTTGGCCTTTTCATAGAACTTCGTCCGTTCGATCTCACCAACACAGCTTGCCTCATAGCCATGTTTGACCACGGCGGCAATGGTGTCATCCCAGACCTTGTTCTCCTTGAGCACCACGCCGGAGTCTGCGTCCGGGATCATGTACTCAATGGGGTGTGCGCAGTATTCCGTGTCCAGCGGAACAAGCTGCAAAATGGCATCGACCATTTCTGCGGCAGTGTTGCCCTTGGCCTGAATACTGATGGCATTGGGGGACTTGGTGACAGGCGGATAGAAATGATCGGCAATCACGATCAGATCTCCGTGTCCGGTGTCGGCAAGTGCCTTGAGCAGGTCCGAGCCGATGATGTCGGGAATTCCTCTGAGCATTGTTGTTACCTCCTTCTTTCAAAGCTTATTATGGTTTGCAACGCAAACCATACGGGAGTACTCCCGTCGCTTTTTTCATTGTCCGGCGGAAAGCCGCCAAACCGTCTTTCTTGCCTTCTTATGCGTGCTCGGCCAAAAACGCGTCGATTTCCTCACGGGTGGGCATGGCGGGGGTGGTGCCCATGCGCTGGACAGACAGGGCGGCAAGTGCCTGTGCAAAGCGGGCGGCCTCTGCGAGGGTCTTGCCCTCGGACAGAGCGGTGAGCAGACCGCCGTTGAAGGCGTCTCCCGCGCCGGTGGTGTCCACGGCATTGACCCGATAGGCAGGAACGATTTGCGAACGACCTTCGGAATTGATATACACACCGCGACTGCCAAGGGTAATGAGGACGTTCTGAACGCCTTTGGAGAAGAAGGCCTCCGCCGCACGGTCTGCACTTTCCAGATCGTTGACGGCAATACCCGTCACCTCCTCGGCCTCCACCTCATTGGGGGTGACCAGCCAGGCGCCATTCAGGAACTCATCGGTCATCGGCTGATAGGGCGCAGTGTTGATAATGACCCGAACACCGGCATCCTTGGCCATTTTAACGACCTTTTCATTGGCATCCTGATTGACTTCAAGCTGCACCAGAAGGTACTGTGAGGTCTTGATCTCGTCTGCAATTTTCGCGATGTCTTCGTCCGTGATGGTGGCACAGGCACCCGGAACGATGACGATCTCGTTCTGGCTGGTGTTCTCGTCCACAAGGATCAGAGCAATTCCCGTTGCAACGTCGGGGTTATAGAACAGGTGCTCCTTGCTCAGACCTACGTCATCCATGGCGTCTGTTGCCACCTTGCCCATGGAGTCCGTGCCGATCTTTGTGACCATGACCACATTTCCGCCGGCTTTGTGGGCTGCAATGCCCTGATTGAATCCCTTGCCACCGGCACCCTGCTTGAAGAAGCTGCCTTTCACGGTCTCCGCCGGAGCCGGAAGATGGGGGGTTCGCGCCATAAGATCAACTACAAAGCTGCCAAATACCGTTACTTTTGCTTTTGCTTCCAATTTCAGTTCCTCCTGTTATTCTTGTATTGCACCGACGAAACGCTCCGAACCGCGAAGAAGCAGTTCTGTGGGAAGGCAGACCCGAAGTCGCTCTCCCTGAACGTTGTCGGACTCAATGCGGCGGTTCAGCAGACGCATGGCCTGCTCTCCCATTCCCATAACATCACGGTTCACCACGGAAACGCTGTAGTTCAGCCAGCGAAGTGCCTCGATCTCGTCAAAACTAATCAGTGCGATATCCTGCCCAACACGCAATCCCAGCTCTCCGAATGCCTTCAGGCAGCCATAAGTGGTCATGTTGTTGCTGGCGAAAATCGCCGTTGGCGGCTCGTCCATGCGGCACAGCGCAAGCGTCTGCTCATAGGCACGGTCCACCATGAAGTTACCCTCCCGGATGTATTCCTGACGCAGGGGGATGGCGTGCTCCGTCAGTGCCCGTATATAACCATTCATACGTTCGTGACCCGGTCTGGAATCCCCGGGACCGGTGATGATGGCAATCCGTCTGTGTCCAAGGCGGATCAGCTCACAAACCGCAAGGAAGGAACCTTCCATGTCATCGGAGACAACGCGGTCAAACTCTGCATTTTGAAACTCACGGTCAAGAAGCACCACCGGAATTCCAAGCCCTTCAAACTCCCGCAAGCGGCGGGGTGTTTCCTGATCCGAAGCAGAAACGGGAGTGATGATAATCCCGCAAAGGCGATGCTCCCGCAGGGATTGAAGCACACGGTGCTCACGCTGGACACTTTCGTCCGTGTTGAACAGGAAAATATTCTGCCCTTTCTCATCCGCCATGCGGGTCAAACCCTTTAAAATCAGGGAGAAAAAGGGGTTGTTGATATCCGGGATAACAACGCCAACCAGATTGGAAACGGAAGTGCTCAGGCTCCTTGCCACACTGTTTGGCACATAATTCAGTTTTTTAATCGCCT
Organism: uncultured Oscillospiraceae bacterium; assembly: GCA_964588975.1. Taxonomy (GTDB): domain Bacteria; phylum Bacillota; class Clostridia; order Oscillospirales; family Oscillospiraceae; genus JAZOXB01. Next base: position 7,750 of record CAZPRA010000048.1, read on the forward strand.
CCAGCACCCGGTTGCGGCTTTTCTCCGTTACGGAAGGATGGTTGTTAATCACCCGGGAAACCGTCGCAATGGACACTCCCGCTTCTTCTGCGATGGCGTAAATATTCGCTTCATGTTTTTGCATAATCATCGAACCAATTTCAAATGTAAGCGCTTACATTCTTTCTACATGAACAGGATACGACACTTTTTCCCGCTTGTCAACGGGGTAAAAACAACTTTGTAGAGATAAACAATTCCATCCGGGACAAATTGTGAAATATCACCAAAGCTTTTCGCCATTGCATTTTTCTCCCCGTGCTGTTATAATGGGGAAAAAGGCGGTGAACAGCTTGAGACCCAAATGTCTTGTTCTGGATCATGACGACACCGTAGTCCGCAGCGCTCAGACGGTAAACTACCCCGCTCTGCTGGACGCGCTTGCCGTTATGCGGCCGGGTATGACCATTTCCTATCCCGATTTTATGACGGAATGTTTTTTCAAAAATTTCAGCGGCATGTGCCAGGATCGTTTCGGCTTTACCGATGAAGAAGTCGATGCGGAATTTGAGCTCTGGAAGATCTATGTCCGCACCCACACTCCCCCACCCTATGACGGCATGGTTGCCCTGTTGCGCCGTTTCCGGGAGGAAGGGGGAATTCTCTGCGTTTCCTCCCACTCCGGTGTGGAGAATATCAGCCGGGACTACCAGACCCATTTTGGCTTTCTGCCTGACCGGATCTATGGCTGGGAACTGCGGGAAAGGCGAAAGCCCCATCCCTTTGCGCTGGAAGAAATCATGAAGGAATTCAATCTCCGCCCGGAAGAGCTTTTAATGGTGGACGATATGAAAGCCGGCTTGGAAATGGCGCAGTCCTGCGGCGTTCCCTTCGCCTGCGCTGGCTGGTCTCATGAGGATCCTCAGGTGGTTTCCGTTATGCGAAATGCCTGCGGGCTCTATTTTGAAACCGTTGCCCAGTTCGAAGATTTCCTGTTTCCGAAAGAAAACGACTTGACAAAGGTGGTATAATAAACCAGAAGGTGGTGACGCGGATGGACGGCATAAAAATCATGGCCAAAAATCAGAAGGCCTTTCATGAATATTTCGTCGAGGAACGCTTCGAGGCCGGAATTGAGCTTTTTGGCACGGAGGTTAAGTCCATCCGTCTGGGCACGATGAATTTAAAGGACGCATGGTGCGCCGTGAAAGACGGCGAGCTGTGGATCCGTCAAATGCACATCAGCCCCTATGAAAAGGGTAATATCTTCAACAAAGACCCCATGCGTCCCCGCCGACTCCTTATGCACAAGCGGGAGATCATGCGTCTGGCCTCCAAGGTCAAGCTGGAGGGCTACGCCATCATTCCCCTCTCCGTTTACCTGAAAAATTCCCGCGTAAAAGTGGAAATTGCCCTGTGCAAAGGCAAAAAGCTTTATGACAAGCGGCAGGACGCCGCCAACAAAGACGCGCGCCGTCAGATCGACCGTGCGATCAAAGAAAGGAATCATTGATATGGCAAATCCC
>CAZPRA010000049.1:0-9251 GCA_964588975.1 uncultured Oscillospiraceae bacterium
GTCCATGGTTTCCGCAAGAGAATGGCTACCGCCAACGGCCGCAAGGTTCTTGCCCGCCGCCGCGCGAAGGGCAGAGCTGTCCTGTCCGCCTAAGGAACCGTGACCGCACCATACTGCTTGAATGTCATCTCGGAGGCGAACGGAGAGATCTGTTCGCCCTCTTTGCTATGGAAGATATGAAAGCTTTCCCTGTCAGGAGGAGCGTATGCTTGTTTCTCTGAAAGAAAATACGGCCTTTCGCCGCCTTTATCAGCGGGGAAAAAGCGCCGCAAGCCACTGCCTTGTGGCCTACTGCCGCCCGAACCGTCTGGGCTATAACCGTCTGGGCCTGACCGTCAGCACCAAGCTGGGTCATGCCGTTGTGCGCAACCGGATCCGCCGCCGTCTGCGGGAGATCTACCGCCTCAACGAAGCCTCGCTGAAGCAGGGCTATGACGTGGTGCTTGTTGCCCGCCATGCCTGTCCCGAGGCATCCTTCCAGACGCTTAACGCGTCCTTTCGGACGGCTATGTCCCGGCTGAACCTTCTCAAAGAACCATGATGAAACGTTTTCTTCTTGCCATGATCCGCTTTTACCGGAAACATATTTCCCCGGCTTTTCCCGCCAAATGCCGTTTTGTTCCAACCTGCTCCCAATACGGCCTTGAGGCAATTGAAAAGTACGGCGCGGCCAAAGGCGGCTGGCTGACCTTCAAGCGACTTTTGCGGTGCAACCCCTTCAATCACGGCGACTTTTATGACCCCGTGCCGTGATGTCCGTCCATCCACCAACGACACAGGAGAATTTACATGGATATCATCCGTATTCCCTTTGGCTATGTGCTGGAGTTCTTTTACAATTTCTGTAACAACTACGGCATTGCCCTGATCCTTTTCTCACTGGCCGTCAAGCTCCTGCTTTTGCCCATCAGCGCCAAAAGCAAAAAGAGCATGATGAAAACCTCCCGCCTTCAGCCCCGGATCAAGCAGATCGAGCTGGCCTGCGGCGAGGACAAGCAGAAATACCAGCAGGAGGTTCAGCAGCTTTATAAGGACGAAGGCGTCAGTATGTTTGGCGGCTGCCTGTGGTCCTTTATCCCCCTGCTCATCCTTCTGCCGCTTTACACCGTCATTCGCGAACCTTTGCAATACCTCATGCACATCGACAGCGATGTGGTGGAACAACTCAAAACCGCCGTGGAAGCCACGCTGTCCGAGGGCGAAAAAATCAGCGCCTATTGGCAGTTCAATATCGCACAGAATTTTGAAGCTGCCCGTCAAACCCACGCAGATATTCTCGGCGCCTACACGAACCTTTCGTCCCTGAACTTCACGTTTTTGGGTATTGACCTCGGTCTGGAGCCCAACTGGAAGATCTGGACACTGGCCGGCTGGAGCCAGATTGGTGGCGCACTGATCCCCCTCGTCTCCGGCGGATTGAACTATCTGTCCATGTTCATCAGCCAGAGAATGAACAACACCGTCATCAAGGACGAAAAGGGCGAAAAAGACGAGGCCGCCGTTGCCTCCGCCACATCTGGCAAGATGATGACTTTGATGATGCCTCTCATGTCCATCTGGTTTGGCTTCATCATGCCGCTCGGCATTTCCATCTACTGGATCGCCCAGAGCGCCTTCGGCATCATTCAGGATTATTTCCTGACCAAACACTATCGCAAGATCTATGACGCGGAGGATGCCGTCCGCCGCGAGCAGGCCGCACAGCGGGCTGCTGAGGAAGCGGAAAAAGAGCGCATCCGTGCGGCCAAGCGTGCCGCAAATCCCGACGGGATCAAGGAAAACACCAGCAAGAAAAAGCAGCAGCTCCGGGATAAGCAGGAAAAGGACGCTGCCGCGAAAGAATTTGAAGCGAAAAAGCGAGCTGCACAGGGCTTGTCTGCGGAGCAGGCGGACGAGTACCCCGGCGGCGAGCCGAACCGTCCTTATGCCCGTGGCCGTGCGTATCAGCCCGACCGCTATGACAAAAAGGGCGAACAAAAGGAGTAATCATGGAAAAATTTATTGTCACCACGGGCAAGACCATTGATCTTGCCATTGAAGCGGCACTGAAACAGTTAAATCTGGATCGGGACAGCGTTTCCGTGGAGGTTTTGAAGAATGCCAAGTCCGGCTTTCTGGGAATTGGCTCCTCTCCTGCCGAGGTCAAGGTGACCTATGAGGCACCGGACGAGCCCGCTGCCCCCAAGACCGCCCTCTCCTCCGCTTCCCGTTCCAAGCCCAAGGCAAAGCCGGAGGCTCCTTCCGCCGCAAGCGGCGTGATCTCCCGCCCGGGCAAGAAGATCGAGCCGGAAGTCAAGCCCGCCAGAAAGCCCGCAGAGAACAAAAAGCATCCCGCAGAGCGCAAGCCGGAGTCCAAGCCTCAAAAGCCCGCTGCGTCTTTTGCGCAGGAGCCCAAGCCCGATCATGCAAAGGCTTCCGTTCCTGCTGAGCCGAAAACCTACGCGCCCGCGCCTGCCGGCTCTGTCGAGGAGCAGATCGAGCACTTCCTCAAGGGGCTTCTGGAGCACATGGGCTCTGACGCCGTGCCCCATGCCATCAAGCTGAGCGAAGAAAACTACCGTGCAGAGCTCGTCGGCAGCGACGCCGGCCTGCTCATCGGCCGCCGGGGCGATACGCTCGACGCCATCCAGTATTTGACCGGCCACGCCATCAACCGCAACCGCGACAAGCGCCTGCGCATCAGCGTTGACGCCGGGGACTATCGCCTCAAGCGTGAGGAGTCTCTCCAGCAGCTTGCCGCAAAAATGGCGGCCAAGGCCGTGAAATACCACCGCAACTTCACGCTCGAGCCCATGAACGCCTATGAGCGCCACGTGATCCACACTGCTCTGCAGGATTATCCCGAGGTTACCACTTTTTCCACCGGCACCGAACCGCACCGCCGCATCGTGGTCGCCTTTGCCCGGGAAAAGGCTGCAAATTAACACTTCATTTTTTCTCCGCTGTGTGCGCTGCACGCAGCGGAGTTTTTCTGTGTTCAAAAACCGCCGGAAAGAGCCAAAAAGCCTGTATTTTCAAGCCTTTCAGCGTTACGGGACAGAGAAATATCCATAAGTACTAAATTAGCCCCCGGTTTTTTGTCGATTGTTCCATCTGGACGAAAAGAGAGAAAAATGGTACAATAAAATCAGTGCAAGGCTTTGCGCCGGGCACAAAATATAAAAAAGGAGAAAAGCCATGAAGAAAACCCTGAAGTGCATCTTCTCTCTGCTTCTGGTGGTCAGTCTGCTGTGCGGCATGATCGTCCTGCCTGTCCACGCGGAAGAACCGGGAGAGGAAAAAACGCTCACCTCTGTCTATGCGTCCTACGCAGCAGAGGGCCACACCAACGAGCCGCTTGCGGACGAGGATTATCATGTCGAGGGCGACAGCGTCACCGTCGGCATCATGACCACCACCGATATGCACGGCCGTGCATACGACTGGAATTCCTACACCAACAGCGCGCTCGACAGCAACTATCTCCAGGCAGCCGCCCTTATCGCGCAGCAGCGTGCCCTTGTGGATGACAGCATTGTCATCGACAACGGCGACATTCTGCAGGGAAGTGCTCTGAGCAGCTACAACATCCTGCAGGAAAGTGCAAAGGACAGCCCCATGGCCATCGCACTGCGCTATATCGGCTATGACGCATTCGGCCTTGGCAACCACGAGTTCAACTACACGCCCGCCATTCAGTGGACCTACTACAACTACCTGACCTCCACCGACGAATCCGTTCCCGGCAAGCCGGTAGACGTTCTGTGCGCCAACGTGGTGGAAACGGAAACCGGCGAATCCGTATTCTCTCCTTATAAAACCTTCACCTATGTTTTCGAAGACGGAACCGAATACACCATTGGCCTTCTCATGATGGAAAACATGAACAACGCCAACTGGGACGTTGCCAGCCACTATGAGGGCTGCACCTTTGGCCGCACGGAGAACACGGAACACTCCTATGTTTACGAATATGAGCTTTACCGCGAAGAACTGGAAGAAAAGTGCGACTATATCATCGTAGCCCTGCACTGCGGCGAAGGCAGCACGGAAACCTTCGCGCAGGACAATCAGGGCGCGTGGTTCGTCGCCCACACAAGCGGCATTGATATGCTCATCACCGGCCACAACCACTCCGCCCGTGCCAGCTATCTGAAGAATCAGGACGGCGAGGACGTCATCGTCATGAACGGTGGCGGCTCCACTCTGGCCGTGACGCAGCTTACGCTGACAAAGGACGCCGAGGGCAAGGTCAGCGTTTCCGAAGGCACTCCGAACGGCATTCGCCTCAGCACCGCCCTGAACGGAAGCAAGGTCACTTCTGCCGATTTTGCGCTGGGTGAGGAAAACTACGACGGCCTGAAGGCGCTCCTTGTAGAGTATTTTGAAAAGGCCGACGCCTTCTGCAACACGCAGATCGGCACCATCTCCGGCGATTGGGACACCAGCTCCAACTACTATCTTGAGCAGACCGACTCTTACGATCTTGTCCACAAGGCACAGATTTGGGCAGCCTGCACCGATGCCGGAATTGACCCGGCTGAAAATCACGTTGTGTCCCTGACCACGCCCGTGGCCAACAGAGGCTTTACCGTCGGCAGTCTGCTTACAGAGGGCGAAAGCTCTGCCGCAATCAGCCTGCGGGACTGCTACTCCCTGTATAAATACGACAACAACACGCTCTATATGGTCAAGCTGACCGGTGCGCAGCTCAAAAAATGGATGCAGACCACGGTTCAGCATTACAAGGTCAACAACGGAACGGTCACCGGCAGCAGCCACGGCCTTGACCAGTTCTATGGCGTCAACTATGAGGTCTGTGTGGGCAACGAGCCCGGCTCTCAGGTCATCAACGTCACCTATGCTGACGGCACTCCCGTCAAGGCAACCGATGAGATCTATGTCTGCATGAGCTCCTACCGCCTCAGCGCCACGGCCGACTCGGATAAGTACGGCTGGTTCGCCGCCACCGGCATCACCTCCGACAGCGAGGAAGTCATCTGGGACGCCACCGTTTCCGAAAAATTCAACAACATTGGCGGCTCCGTTCCGCTGATCGTCGGTGAATATATCAAAGCGCTCACCGCCGAGGGCAAGGACGTCACGCCCGAAAGCGAGACGCACTGGTCCGTTTCCGCCGGAACCGGCGAAAACAACGCCGTTGAGTTTGAATTCCTCGTGACCTCTGACCTCCACGGCAAGATCTTCGCCACCGACTATTCCTCCGACTATTCCTCCAGCGGCACCTACAGCCAGGGCTTGACCCGCGTTGCCTCTTATATCAAGAAGCAGAAGGCCATCTACGGCGACAATGTCTACACCGTGGACATGGGCGACACCATCCAGGGCGAACCTCTGAGCTACTACTATGCCTTCCACGCCGAGGAGCTTGGCGTTGCGGATCCCTCCATTCTTGCGCTTCGTTCCATCGGCTATGATATGTGGGTGCTGGGCAACCACGAATTCAACTACGGTCTGAGCATTCTCAACCGCCAGATGTCTGAGGCGGTTGCACCCGCGACCGAAACGCAAAATCAGCTCGTCATTGCCGACGCCAACTATCTCGACGCCACCACGAACTCCGACGAGTCCAAGAGCTGGGACTGCTACGGCGATATCGTGCCTTATGTGATCGAGGACTTTGAGGGCGTCAAGGTCGCCATCATCGGCCTGAGCATCCCCAACATTCCCAAATGGGAAGTTGCGGCCAACTATGAGGGCTTCTATTTTGAGGGTATCTACGAGACCTACAAGCACTATGAAGCCGAAATGCTGGAACAATCCGACATGATCGTGGTCGTGGCGCACTCCGGCCTGACGAGTAAAATGGACGACGCCGCTGACGACTCCATCCGCTATCTGATTGAAAACACCAACACTATCGACCTTGCTTTCTCCGGCCACGAGCACGGCACCAAGGTCAACAAGGTCACCAATCTCGACGGCAAGGAGATCAAGGTTCTCCAGCCCGGCACCAAGGCTTCCCTTGTTTCCAAGGCAACGATCGTCTATGACAAGACCACCGGCACCTATGAGCTGAAAACCAGCAACGTCAGCATGAAGAAATACGAGCTGGACGCGGAGACGGTCGAGTTGCTTCAGCCCTATGAGGACTATGTCTGGCAGAATTATATGCTTGTCAAGATCGGCACCTCCGGCGGTGACTTCACAGCCTCCAAGCTGGGCAGCAAGCCCTCTGCCTTTGTGGATCTGCTGAACAGAGCGCAAATCTGGGGCAGCTATGACCGCACCGGCGAAAACACCCCCGACGATCCCACGGATGACACGCCCGCAATGCTCTCCATCGCCGCACCGCTGACCAACAGCAGCACCGCCACGCTCATCCCCGAGGGCGACATCTACCGCGGCGACCTGTTCGCACTTTATAGCTTTGAAAACTGGTACTATCAGGTCACCATGACGGGCAAGGAAGTGCGCACATGGCTGGAGGCAACCGCCAGCACCATCGCCATGAAGGACGACGGTGGCTTCAAAATTACCGTTAACCTGAAATACTATGATATCATCTACGGCGACGGCTTCTCCTATGTCATCGACCCCACAAAGGAAGTTGGCGAGCGCGTTGTCTCGATGACCTACAACGGAGAAGAAGTCGCAGATGACTTCCAGTTCACCGTTGTCATGAACAACTACCGTCTCACGGGTGGCGGCAGCTACGTTGCCTTCTGCAACGCCTACGGCTGCGACCTGTCCGATCTGGAAGACCGCGTGATCTATTCGACGCAGTATGACATGATTCAGGGTGAGGATCTCGGTCAGGCACGTGCCATCATCGAGGCATACATCACCGATCAGGGTACCATCTATCCCGATGTGACCTCCACCTGGTCCATCCAGCCCAATTATGAACCGCCTGTTGACGAGCCGCTGCAATTCGAGCTGGTTGCCGACAGCAGCAATATGTTCAAGTACGGCCATCTCGATTTGAACGTCTCCACCGAAGAATTCCTGACCTACTTCGACTATGGTGATATCGTCACCGTTTCCTTTAACGGCCAGAGCTTTGATTTCCCCATCTGCTCGAACTATGACGATGTCAACTCCTTCGAGTATCTCATCCGTGCAGCTTCCGGCAAGAGCGTTGTCACCATGGCCATCAACTATGGTCAGCTCGGCGTTGCCGCAGGCATCATCGAAGCGGCTCCTGAGGGCAGCAGCGTCAAATATCAGCTTGTTGAGGGCGTGGAATTCCCCATCTATGCCACCGTTACGCTGAAAGAGGCCGGCGGCTATGCCGATGAGCTTTCCATCCGCCAGCTCAACCGCACCAACAACCGCGAGGACTATCCCGAGCTGACTGACGAGCAGTTTGCCAACTTCCGCGAAGTCACCACCACCGGCATGGCAGACGGTATCCTCTACCGTTCCTCCAGCCCCATTAACCCCGAGCTTGGCAGAAACGGCTATGCCGACGCCGCCGCAGAAGCAGCCGGTGTCAAGACCTTCATCAACCTTGCAGACTCCGAGGAAGAAGCCACCGCATATGAAGGATATGCCGACAGCTACTATTCCAAGCAGAACCACGTCTTCCTTTGCCTGCCGGTCGCCTTTACCTCCGACACCTTCAAGTACGGTTTGGCAGAGGGCTTCCGCTACATGGCCACCCACGAAGGTCCCTATCTTGTCCACTGCACCGAGGGCAAAGACCGTGCGGGTCTGACCAGCGCCATTCTGGAGGCCTTCATGGGCGCAAGCTATGAGGAAATTGCTGACGACTATGTAACCACCTTCCGCAACTACTATAACGTCGTCGATGGCGTCCAGACCGCTCTGACGGACGAGCAGGTCAGCTATCTGCGCAACGCGATTTTGAACAACCTCTGCCTGATGTTCCACATGGAAGACGCCACGGCTGCTGACCTGCAGGCAGAAGCGGCCGACTTCATGGCAGAGATTGGCCTGACCCAAGCCGAGATCGACCAGCTCCGCGTCAATTTGAGCACCGAAATCTCGGGTTCGGACGACGGCGTGAAGACCACCATGCCCGCACTGGCCGAGATCGACAAGTATGGCGACGTCCGCCTGAGCATCACCTCCGGCGAACTGGCTGCAGCCGGCTTTGAATACGCCGACCTCGTGAATGTCGAATTCCTTGGCCAGACCATCACCATTCCTGTCATCCCCGCTTACCGCTATGTCGCCGCCCGTCAAATCGGCCTTGTCATGTGGCCGGAGAACGAGTCGAAGGCCGTCGAGCTGGAAGTTTTCAACGGCAGCTTCGCCGCCACCTTTAACCTTGCCACCAAGAAGACCGACGAGAACGGCAACTGGTATTGGGAAGCCAACGAGGGCGTGACCTTCCCCGTGGAAGTCACCATCACCATAGCCGAAAAGGGCGGTTATCTGGATCAGTACGAGATCTTTGACCTCGTCCGCACGAACGAGCGCAGCGACTATCCCGATCTGACCGATGAGGAATTTGCAAACTTCCGTGAAGTCACCACCACAGGCATGGGCGCAGGCAAGCTCTACCGTTCCTCCAGCCCCATTAACCCCGAGATCGGCAGAAACAGCTATGCCGATGCCGCCGCTGAAGCACACGGCATTGTGACCATTATGAACCTTGCCGACAATGAGACGAAGGCCGCCGCCTACGAGGGCTTTGCCGACACCTACTATTCCAAGCAGGATGTCGTTTACCTTGGCCTCGGCGTTGACTTCCTGACAGATAGCAACCGCGAGGGTCTGGCCAACGGCCTGCGCTGGTTTGCCACCCACGAAGGCCCCTACCTTGTCCACTGCAACGAGGGTCAGGACCGTGCCGGTTTCGTCTCCGCTCTGCTTGAGTGCCTGATGGGTGCCTCTCTTGAGGAAGTCAAAACGGACTATGCCAAGACCTATTGCAACTACTACGGCGTTGAGATCGGCACGAAGCAGTATGAGACGATCAAGAACAACATCGTCACCAACCTGAGCACCAACTTTGGCGCTGACATCGACGAAACGATGGATCTGTCCGAGCTTGCCACGGCCTACATCCGCGGCCTCGGCCTGACGGACGACGAAATCGCACAAATTAAGGCCAATCTCTCCGATGAAGAACCCCCTGTAGAGGTTCCTTCCTTCTCCGACGTTGCCGAGGGCGAGTGGTACTATGAATATGTCATGACTGCTGCAAAGCTTGGTCTGGTCAACGGTTACGAAGACGGCACCTACCTGCCTGCTGGTTCTCTGACCCGCGCCGAAGCAGTCACCCTGCTCTATCGCGCTTCCGGTTCTCCCGCCGTGGAAGGCAAGTCCTCCTTCACCGA
>CAZPRA010000050.1:0-9175 GCA_964588975.1 uncultured Oscillospiraceae bacterium
TCAAAAAGACTTTTTTGGCAAGCGATCTTTGCGTATGTTTAGGCTCTCCAACGATTGACATAGAGCCGTTTTTAGGAAGTTGTGCTTATGCAAAAATACCGGTGGAGAGGTAGCGGTCGCCGGTGTCCGGGAACAGCGCAACGATCGTTTTGCCGGCATTTTCCGGGCGCCGGGCAAGGCTTACGGCGGCATAGGCCGCTGCGCCGGAGGAAATTCCCACCAAAATTCCTTCCCTGCGGGCAATCAGGCGGCACAGCTCGAAAGCGTCTTCGTTCGAAACGGGGAAGACCTCGTCATAAACGGCAGTGTTCAGGACTTCTGGCACGAAACCGGCGCCGATCCCCTGAATTTTGTGCGCGCCGGATTTGCCGCCGGAGAGCACCGGCGAGGAAGCGGGCTCGACTGCGACGATGCGCACGGCAGGATTTTTGGATTTGAGGTATTCACCGACTCCGGTAATGGTGCCGCCGGTGCCGACACCGGCCACAAAAATGTCCACCTGACCTTCCGTGTCGGCAAAAATCTCCGGCCCGGTCGTTGCCCGGTGCGCGGCAGCGTTTGCGGGGTTGGTGAATTGCGAGGGCATCCAGCCTTTTGGATTACTTTCGCACAGCTCCTTCGCCTTTTCAATGGCGCCGGTCATGCCTTTGCTGCCGTTCGTGAGCACCAGCTCCGCGCCGTAGGCCGTCATGAGCTGCCGCCGCTCGGCGGACATGGTCTCCGGCATGACGATGCACACGCGATAGCCCCGGCTTGCTGCGACGCTGGCCAGACCGATCCCGGTGTTTCCGGAGGTTGGCTCGATGATCACGGAGTCGGGCTTCAGAATTCCGGCGGCCTCGGCCTCGTCCAGCATGGCTTTGGCGACGCGATCTTTCACGGAACCGGCGGGGTTAAAATACTCCAGCTTGGCCAGCAGACGCGCTTGCAGCGCATATTCCTGCTCCACGCGGCGCAGCTCCAAAAGCGGGGTTGCGCCGATCAATTCTTCGGCGGAAGTGAAAATATTTGCCATGAATGTGCCTCCCAAAGTGTCAATCTTCGTCCGGCAGACGGTTATGCTTTTGCTGCTTCATCCAGATTTTCATGACCAGAGAGTGGGGCAGCAGCTTCACCAGACGAACCTGCCAGCGAATTCGGCTACCGTGGATGGACACGTCCTTTTTGCTTCGGTAGAGATCTTTCAGAGCGGTTGACATAACATCTGCAGGCTCGTAAATTTTGTTATAATAGGTGACAGCATCTGTGCTGGTTTTCAGCGCATGGTCAAAAAATTCCGTGCGTACCCAGCCGGGGCAGACCGCCATGACGCGAATTCCACGGGGCTTTAGCTCCTGATTGAGAGAGCGCGAATAGCTCAGGACGAACGCCTTGGTTGCTGCGTAAACGTTCAGATAGGGAACAGGCTGGAAGGCGGAAAGAGAGTCCAGATTGAGCATTTTGGCGCCGCGGCGCATATAGGGCAGCGTCAGCTCCGCAACGGACACCACGGCCTTGCAGTTCAGGTCGATCATATTCAGGGAGTCTTCCAGCGGAATCTGGTCATAGCGGCCAAATTTTCCGAAGCCGGAGATGTTGGCCAGCAGAGCCACGTCCGGTTTGGCGGCAGACAGGAGCGAACGGTAGTGCTCCAGCGCAGCGGCGTCCGTCAGATCCAGCGCGATGGGGCGAATGGGAACGGAGCAAAGCGCATTGAGCGACTCCAAACGTTCCAGCCGACGGGCGATCACCCAAATTTCGTCAAAGCGCTCCCATTTGGGAAGCTGCAAAACCAGCTCGCGACCCATACCGGAGCTTGCACCTGTGATGATGGCAATGCGTTTCATAAAGAGCCCTCCATTTTTGCGGTTTTTTCGATGGCTTCCAGAGCAGCGTCGACGTCCTCGCCGGTTGTGGCATGGCCGAGCGAAAAGCGGACAACGCCCCGGGGAAAGGTGCCGAGCGTTTTGTGGGCAGACGGGGCGCAGTGCAGCCCGCAGCGGGTGAGAATGCCGAATTCCTGCTCCAGCCGGTCAGCGGCCAGAGCATTGTCTTGGCTTACATAATCCACGGCAATCACGCCAACGCGGTCTGACAGCTCTTGCGTACCAATCAGTCGGACTGCGTCAATTTTTTTCAAGCCATCCAAAAAACGGCGGGACAGACTGCGCTGACGTGAGCGAATGGTGTCGATGCCGATCTGGTTAACATAATCCAGAGCAGCCGACCAGCCGTAGATTCCGGGCAGGTTCGGTGTGCCGGATTCGAAGCGATCCGGCAGGTAAGGCGGAAGCTCCTCGGAATCGGACATACTGCCTGTTCCGCCGGCGATGAGCGGCTGCAACTCCTGTGCAAAGGACTCGCTGACCAGCAGAGCGCCCATACCCTGCGGCCCGAGCAGACCCTTGTGCGCCGGGACAGCCATGGCGTCGAGCCCGAGCGCCGTGAAGTCGATGGGCAAATGCCCGGCACTCTGGGCGGCATCAAGCAGAATGGGCACATTATGAAGTTTACATAATTCTGAAACGGCAGCCACATCCTGTACCGTCCCGCAGACGTTGGACGCATGATTGAGAATCAACAGACGCGTATTTTCCCGAAAAAGGGAAGGGAGCTCCGAAAGGCACAAACGGCCTTCTTTGTCACAGGGAATTCGGTCAAAGTTGGCGCCCATCTGCACGAGCGGACGCATGACCGCGTTGTGCTCCATTGCACTGACGAGCACGTGATCTCCCGGCCGGACATAGCCTTTGATGGCAAAATTCAGGGCGGCTGTTGCGCCGGAGGTGAGAAGCACATGGTTGACGCTGGGATGATGGAACACTCTGCAGAGCTGCTCCCGCAGGGTCAAAACGCGCAGACCGGCCTCCTGCGCCGGGGCATAGACCCCGCGGTTGACATTGACGCCAACATGGTTGATATAGTGACACATAGCGTCCGCAACCCCGGGTGCTTTGGGAAATGAGGTCGCGGCGTTGTCAAAGTAGATCATGGTAGTTCTCCTGTCTTTGGGACATTCCATCCCGGTTATTCTGCCCCTATTATAGCAGAATTTTGCGCTTTCGCAAGTCGTCTCCCATATTTCGGCAATGGCGAACGAAAAATGCTTGACGAAAACTGCCAATGGCGTTATACTTAATAGAGATACACGAAGTGTATCGGAAACAATCATAAAGGAGAGGTTTTATGAAAAAGAATAACTGGTTCAAGCAAAACTGGTTGGTCATTCTCTGCGGTTTAATCATCGGCGCTGCCGCGGTTTTACTGAGCAACTGGTCTGATGCAGCGCACAATCCCGGCAATATGGGCTTCTGCATTGCATGTTTCCTGCGTGACATCGCAGGCGCTTTGCAACTCCAGACAACTGAAGTAGTGCAGTATTTCCGCCCGGAGATCGTCGGCCTCGTCATTGGCGCAATGCTTATGGCGATTGTTGGCAAAGAGTTTAAGCCCAAGGGCGGCAGCTCCCCCTTCACCCGCTTTATTCTCGGCGCTGTTGTGATGATGGGCGCTCTGGTCTTCCTTGGCTGCCCCCTGCGCATGGTCATCCGTATTGGTGGCGGCGATCTGAACGCGGTTGTCGGTCTGGTGGGTTTCGCAGTCGGCATTGGCATTGGCATTTTGTTCCTCAAAGGTGGCTTCTCCCTTGGCCGTGCTCACAAGCAGAGCAAGGTGGAAGGTTCTGTGTTCCCGGTCATTCTGGTTGTCCTCTTTGTCATTGGCCTGGTGACGACAGAACTTTATGCTACATCTACTGGTGGCCCGGGCTCCATGCACGCTCCTGTGTGGATTGCTCTCATCGTTGCACTGGTTGTTGGCGCTCTGGCACAGAGAAGCCGTCTTTGCATGGTCGGCGGCATCCGTGATGCAGTGATGTTCAAGGAATTTGGTTTGCTGGCAGGCTTTGGCGGCGTTCTGGTGGCGGTGCTTGTAGGCAACGCAATTCTGGGCAATCTGGATTGGGGCTTCCTTGCTAAGGCTGGCACCGCGTCTCAGCCGGTTGCCCACACCGATGGCCTGTGGAATTTCCTGAGCATGCTTCTGGTTGGCTGGGGTTCTGTTCTGCTGGGCGGCTGCCCCATGCGTCAGCTCGTTCTGGCCGGCGAAGGCAACACCGACTCTGCGATTACCGTCATCGGCATGATTGCCGGAGCTGCCCTTGCACACAATCTGAAAACCACCGGCTCTGCTGGTAACAGCGAGAATATTTATGGTGGCCTCAGCAAGAATACCGTTCCTGCAATGATCATCTGCTTTGTAATTGTCCTTGCAATTTCGATTTTGAATTTGAAGAAAGGAAAGAAACAAAATGGTTGACGCAAGAGGTTTGTCCTGCCCCATTCCTGTCCTGATGGTTCAGGAAGAAGTCAAGAAGAACGCGCCAAAGACGCTGGAAGTTCTGTTGGATAACGACACCGCCAAGGGCAATGTGACCCGTCTGGCGCACAAGCTGGGCTATGAGGTTCGTGTGGAGGAGCTGGAGGACGAGGAATATCGTCTGACTCTGTCGAAATGACGGACTATATCGCCACCTTTCACACCCATCTGGCGGCCTTGAAGACCCACAGGAGTCTGACTGGAGCGGGTCTGACGGCGCGAATGGCACCCGTTCCCCGGAAGATCTCATCCTCCTGCGGCACCTGCGTGTTCTATACCGCGCCGGAGCCTTCCTTTGGGCTTCTGGACGAGGACACGGAGTGCGTCTATGCCGCTGATGGTACCCTCCTGCGGGAGTATGAATAAAGCAAAAGCAGACCGCTCCGGCGGTCTGCTATTTCTTTTCGCACAACACTTTTCGTTGCATTTTCCAAAGAATGGCGCTATAATGATATTGGATTTCTCTAAATAGAAAAAAGGAAGGAAATGCGAATGAAGCTCATCAAAAAATTCCGCTCGTCGCTGATCATGTGGTTGATTTTTGAGGCCGTTGCCGTGACGCTGTGGCTCACGCTGGACAATATATTCTATCTTTTCAACTTTACATATATTGGAAGCTCCATCGCCATCGGCTTGGCGCTCTATGAGCAGAAGAAAAAATATGCCCGCAATGTTGTGCAGTTTGCCGTGGGGCTGTATATGCTGGTCTACCTTGGCTTTCTCAGCCGCGAAAATATGCAGATCGAGGGCTTTTGGTACTATCTGTTTCTGGGCGTCTTCGAGGCCGCAACTATCCACTATGTGGTAGCCAAGATTTTTGGGCCTCTGGTTTTCGGCCGGGGCTGGTGCGGCTATGCCTGCTGGACGGCGATGGTGCTGGATCTGCTTCCGTTTCAAAAGCCCGCTGCGCCGCGGAAACGCTGGGGCTTCATCCGCTATATCACATTCGGTGCGTCGTTGCTGTTCGTCACGCTTCTGTTTGTGCTTCAGCTTCCCAACAAAGAGGACATCATGTGGTGGAGCTTCATCATCGGCAACGTCCTTTACTATGCCGTGGGCATCACGCTGGCCTTTGTTTGCCGGGATAACCGTGCGTTTTGCAAGTATATCTGCCCCGTCACCGTGTTTCTCAAGCCCATGAGCCGCTTTTCACTGTTCCGCATCCGGGTGGATGAGTCGAAGTGCGTCTCCTGCGGAAAATGCGAGAAGGTCTGCCCCATGAATGTGGAGGTACCCTGCAATTCCCGGAAAAAGAAGAACGCCACAGAGTGCATTTTGTGCATGAAATGCGTGGAGGAATGCCCAAAAAACGCCCTTCGGCTGAAATAATACATGAGGCTGCTCATTTGTTGAGCAGCCTCATTCGTGTCATTCTGACTTACTAAAATTTGTAGAGCAATTTGGGATTATTTCAGGAAATTCTCGATATAGCGCATGAGGATGGTGGCGACTTGGGCGCGGGTGGCGTTGCCGAGCGGGTCAAGATAGGTCTTGCTGCCCTCCTGCGTGCCGGTGACAAGTCCCACGGCCACAGCCCAGGACAGAGCGTCTTCGGCATAGGCGCTGACTTTCCCTGCGTCCGGGAAGGCGCTCAAATCAGCTCTAGCAGAGGTATCGATGCCAATGGAATTGCAGTAGCGGTAGAGAATGGTCGCCAACTGCTCCCGGGTCACGTTGCCGTCCGGGTCAAACTTGCCGTTGCCGACGCCGCCCACAATGCCGTTGTGCGCTGCCCAGGTGACGGCGGGAATGTACCAGTCCTGCGTCAGGTCGGTGAAGGTGTTTTCTCCCTCAACCGGCTCTCCGGCATAGCGCCAGAGGACAGTGACCAGCATGGCACGCGTCATGCCCGTGTTGGGCTCGAACTTATTATTGCCCATGCCGTTCATCAGGCCATTGGAAACGGCATAATTGACCGCCTGAGCGAACCACTCATCGCCCTTGACATCGCTGAAGCTCACGGACGGCTTCGGGTCAACGGGATCGGTGGGTTTGTAGCCCGGGTCAGCTTCCCCGCAGCGGGTGCAGGTGCCGTTCACATAATTGTGTCCCAGCGCGGCCACATAGTCAGCCACATAGCTGTTTCTACATTCGCAGGTATAGGTGGTGTAGCCCTGCTGGGTGCAGGTGGGCTCCGTTACTGTGGCGGTGTAGGTATGGGTGTGGTCACCGGTGCGCACGGTAAATTCCGTCTCCAGTCCGAAGCAGGAGAGCGTTACCTGCTGACTGCCGGAGGTATAGGGGTCATAACCGGTGCAGAATTCCTCCATGACCGGCAGATAGGACGTGCCGCAGCACGCGCAAGTCACCTTGGCCGTCAAATGCAGATCGTCAATGGAAGTGCCCGCCGGAACCATCCCGGAAGGGGCGCTCACCAGCTCCAGCGCGGTATACCGGCAGCCCCAAGTGGAGCAGAAGAACTGCACCCAGTGCTGCTGATAACCGCTGTCGGTTTCGTAATAGCCCACGCCAAGGTGAACATAGGAATCGTCCATGATGTTGGCATAATGGCCGGGACTGTTCATCCAGGCTTCCACCACTTCCTGCGGTGAATTTTGCCCTGCGGCAATGTTTTCCCCGGCATAGGAGACGGCGGGAGCCGAAACTTCCTCCAGAACGGTAAAACAGGTGGTGTCATTGGGGCGCGTATGGGAGCAAACCGTGGAGATTTCTTCGGCGCGAATGTCACAAGCCTGCTGGAGATAGCCCGTTGCCGTGAAGGGTGCGTGATTTTCCCGCAAGCGCGCCCGATTGGTCAGCAGCAGCGTTTCCCATTCATAATCGCTCAGGGGAAGGGCCTCGCCTGCGGAAATCACCGGCAAAAGCGCCGCCAGGAGGCAGAAAAGCAGAAGAATCGTTAGCAGTCGTTTCATGCAGGAGTTTCCTTTCCGTTACTCAATCAAATTAAGGGAAACATTGGGGGTGTTGTTGCCCAGATTGTTAAAATCGTAATCTACAACAACAGAGCCATCTGCCATGCCTTCCAGAAGGTCTTCGTATTCCTCAACCGTCCAGTTTTTCAGAGACCAGGTGTCAATGGGAAGGCAAATGGCGCCGTCGTAAGCACCAAGACAGTAGATACAGTTGTCCCAACCCCAGGACCACCAGTCACCGCCGTTGATATAGTAAGCTTCTTCCAGAGCCCAGATAGCAGCTTGCCCATAGTCCTTCATTGCAGAGGTGACGACGGTGCTGGAATCGTAGGACTGGTCAACGTCAACACCGATGACGTATGCATCATAGGTAGCAGCGGCAGCAGTGATGGAGTCGAAGATGGAGCCGCCGCAGGAGAAGATGACCTCAGTGCCATTCTCATACCAGCCAGCGCAGAGGGTCTGCAGCTCAGCAGAGGGAGAGAAAGCAGCGCCATACTTCCAAGTGTAGTTTATTTCAACAGTGATGCCCATTTCCTCAGCAGCAGCGTTTGCGCCCTGGACGTAGCCGTAGCCATAACGGCAGCAAGCATCGTTGGTGCCGCCGCCACCGCCGCAGAAGCCGAGCTTCGTGTAGCCGTCCTTAACAGCAGCGTAACCGGCCAGATAGCCGCACTGCTCTTCCCGGAAGACAACACCAGCGACATTGTCCATGCCGAGACACCAACCATCGATGAAGACGAACTTGACATCCCAAAATTGTTCAGCAGCCATTTCCAGAGCGGTTCCCTGCATAAAGCCGGTGCAAACAACGACACTGGCGCCGTTGTCAATAGCAGCTCGCATAGCTTCATAGCGGTCGTCGTCGGTAGCTTCGTTGCCGTTAGCGGGCTGATAGTACTTGTAGCTCAGGCCGTTGGCATTGGCAAACAGCTTAACGCCGTCATAAGTAGCCTGATTGAAGGAGTGATCCTTCAACGGGCCAACGTCGGTGACGAAAGCGATCTCATAGATGCCATCGTCGGAAGTCATGATGTCGGGGATGTCGTCAGGATGTATGCTGTAAAGGGATTCGGGATCAAAAGGAGTTTCTGGTTCCTCCACCCAAACGCTAAAGCTTTTGCTGACATCATCGCCCGCCATAGCCACAATGTCGCACTCGCCGCTTCCGACTGCTGTGACCTTGCCGAATTGATTGACAGTGGCAACATCTTCATTGCTGCTCCCCCACCAAATCTCACTCTGTGCATCTTGGGGCAAAACACCGTACGTAGGATTGTAAGTGTCTCCAACTTTCAATGTAACATAGCTCTGGTCAAGCCATATTTTTTCCACAGGAATCTGAACGTTTACCTGTAATTTCGCTTTTGCGCCGCTGTCAGAGGTCACGGTGATGGTGCAGGTGCCCCCGCCGATGGCGGTAATGCGGCCGCTGGAGCTGACCTCTGCCACATTCTCGTCGTCACTTTCCCATTCCAGATCGCCCTCTGCCGTCTCCGGGGAGATGGCATACTCCACCCGGCATTTTTCCCCGGGTGTCAGCGTGATTGCGGTCTCCTTGAGCTCAATTTCCTCAATAAGCGCAGGCTGACCAAGGAAATGCCATACACCGGCTGCCACCGCTCCAACAAACAAAACTGCCAAAACAATACCGATAATCAGGGGCGCTTTACTCTTTTTCTTCTTTGGTTCAGGCTGAACGAGCGGCGGAGTAGGCTGCTGGTATACCGGCATTTGCCGCTGCCTGTTCACCGGGGCGCCGCATTGCGGGCAAAAAATGTCCTGATTTTCTAACTGATTTCCGCATTTTGGGCAAAACATACTCAAATCCTCCTCTTTTTGTTTATCAAAGTTACTATAACATAAAGCCTGCTCCCGTGCAAGAAAACAAAAAAGTTTTTTCAGAAATTCATAAAATTTTCATGACAAATGGAGGATTATCCTTT
>CAZPRA010000051.1:0-8813 GCA_964588975.1 uncultured Oscillospiraceae bacterium
ATGTCTTTGCACACCTGTGGACTATGTTACTACACTGTACATCATGACCCCGCCGCTTCCCTTTCTCAGAGAGAGGCAGGGCTTGCGCAAAACCGCAACCGGGCCACTTATTTCCGCCTCACAGCCGGGAATTGATATTGGTGGTAATATCGCGGATGTTATCCTGCAGGCCGTTGCCGGCGGTGCCAAGCTCCTCCTCAACGCGGCGGATCGCATAAAGCACGGTGGTATGATTTTTGCCAAACTCCTTGGCAATATCCGGCAGGGACAAATTTGTCATCTTACGAATTAAATACATCGCGACCTGACGGGCTTCAGAGGTGCCTTTATTTTTCTGCGTGCTGCGCAGAATGTTATTATCAATGGAATAAAAGCGGCAGACCTCGCTGATGATCAGATCCGGCGTCGGAACGGCGGCAGCTTTGCTCTTGTACATATCCTTGATCGCGCGGGAGATGTTGGCAATGTCCATTGGCATACCGGTCAGGTCGTGATAAGCCTTGATCCGGTTAACCGTGCCTTCGATCTGGCGGACGTTGTTGGTGATGTTTTCCGCAATGTAGCCGCAGACTTCGTCCGGCAGCTCCATGCCCAGCGAAAGTGCCTTGTTTTTGGTGATGGCATAACGGGTTTCATAATCGGGCGGCTGAATGTCCACGATCAGACCCCATTCAAAGCGCGTGCGCAGACGATCTTCCAGCCGGAGCATATCACTCGGCACGCGGTCGGAGGTCAGCACGATTTGGCGCTTGTTTTCGTAAAGGGTGTTGAAGGTGTGGAAAAATTCGTCCTGCGTGGCGTCTTTGCCGGCGATAAATTGAATATCGTCAATCAAAAACAGGTCAGCATTGCGGTATTTATCGCGGAATTCAAAGTTTTTACCGGTTCGAACGGCCTCGAGAAATTCGTTGATAAACTGGTCGCCCTTGATGTAAACGATGTTGTAATCCGGGTGTTTTTGCTGGATGCGGTTGGCGATGGCATAGAGCAAATGGGTCTTGCCAAGACCGCTCTGGCCATAAAGAAACAGGGGATTATAGGCCATGGTGCGCTCCTCGGCAACCGCTTCCGCGGCGGAAAACGCGTGCTGATTGGACGCGCCGACCACAAAGCTGTCGAAGGTGTATTGGGAATTGAATTCCACAAAATTCTGCTTGCGTTTGTTCAGGGAGTACTGCGGGAATTCGTCCTCGTCGAGCACAACCAGTTCAATATCCATTTCAAAACGCTCGCGAACAGCGTCCTGAATCAGCAGATTAAAGCGGCTTAAAATGACATCTTTGCGGAAGGGCGAAGGGGAGTAGAGCACCAGCTTGTTGTCCTTGACCTCCACGATCTCTGCGTCGTCGAAATAGGTGTTGACCGCGACCGACGGAGAGTGCTTTTCCAGATAGGCCATAACCTGTGACCAGATGTAGGCATTTGAATACATGGCAGACTCCTTTCCATCATAATTTTTCATTCAAATTCTACCATAAAAGAGGGAAAAAATCAACCCTCATACATTATTAAAGTAGAAATCAAAATTGCCTCAAACTGTGCAACACCACGAAATATTTTCAGTTTGTCAAAAAAGTCTTGTAGGGCGGGCTGCCCTCAGCCCGCTGCTGGCACCACCGACCAGCGCTTTGTAGGGGACGGCCTCCGGACGTCCCACGTGCAGACACCTAAAACAGGTGTGGTCAAACAGCCTCCTGGACGAAAGAGAATACCGGCAGTTTGTGAATTTGTGGGATTGAAAAACACATTGCGATGTGATACTATATTACTGCCAAACTAACTTCATAAATGTGAAATTGGGTGTATTATCTGTCTGTGGATCATACGCTTATTCCTGCGTATTGCCAATCATGTGAATTTGATAAAAATGCAAATTCCATCATTGGTTGTGCGTGCGCTTGGTGCACCCATTTCACATTGAGTTAGTTTGGCGACTATCGGAGTTTGCGTTTTTTGGTGCGCTTACTTCGGTAGGCGCACTTTTTATTTTGCTCAAAAAACAGAAAGAGAGGGATGTCAATAACACAAATCACGCGCAAAGAACGATTGCAAAGTTTAAATTACGAAATAAAGGAGAATGATTATGAAAAAAATACTGTTATTATTTCTGGCACTCATGATGTGCCTGTCCCTGTGCGCTTGCAGTGATGACGCGGAACCGTTAGGCAACGGGGAAGAAACAAAAGCGATTGACACGACGGAAGCGATTGACACGACCGAAGCGGAACCGGAAAAACCGGTGACTGTTTGGGAAACGGCACACTGTTCTTTAGAGGGAATTTATGTGGATAACAGCTATGTTGACGATGACAGCGCCAGCTTAAAGATGGTCTATGTCTGCTATACGGTTTCGACAGCGGATCAAAATCTGAAAGTGAGCGCAAAATATTCAGATTTGACTTTTGAAAGCGGAAATACCTACGAATCTGAACATCACAGCAAGGCCGTATGCGATTATCTTCCAAATTATTATTCCACAAACTATTTGGAAGAACTCTACATTGGCGATTCGTTAAAGGTGGTCTGCACCTTCCTTGTGCCTTATGCTGAGTTCAATACAGACGGCGTGATCACAGTGCATCCGAACGGAATCCCCAGCGAAGAAGTGCTGACGGTTATGAGTGATGAAGTTGAATTCTTTGACTCCCCTGAAGAATTGGCACAGAGCGTTGACCCGGAAGGCTATGCAGAGATGTTGGCCCTGCATGAACCGGCAGACGAGGAAACCTGCAACAAGGTCAAAGAAGCAATCAACGGATATTACTGGGGCTGCTATACCAACAGCACTTCATACGAAGTTGAATTCTGGGCACCGAATCACTTCGAAGTTCGAGTCAGAGCGCTTAACGTTGTCAACGGCGGAACCTACACAATTCAGAAGGGTTACATTGTCTGTACTTATGACAGTAACGGCACCACGATTGAGATACCCTATTCATGGGAAAACGGAGACATCAAACTGGATTGTGTCGCTGCCTTTGATATAAATTCGTAAAAACAGGCCAAAAAAACAGCCCGATCGGATAGAAATCGCGCAAAATCAAAAGGGCATAAAAGATGAAAATTCCCCGCGAAAGTCAGAAAATACATCCTGCTTTCGCGGGGAATTCTAATTAAATGTGATGAATTATGAAAGCGCTTCATCGGCAGAGAGACGCTCCAGGGCGGCAAGGCGGACGCAGACGGTGAAGACCTCCATGGCCAGCTTCACTTCCTCTACCGGCGGCAGGGATGGGGCAATGCGGATGTTGGAGTCATTCGGGTCGTAGCCGCCCGGATAAGTTGCACCGGCGCCGGTCATCACAATTCCGGCGTCCTTCATCAGCGCGACAATGCGCTTTGCAGTGTGCGGCATGGCGTAGAAGGAGATGAAATATCCGCCGCGCGGCTGTGTCCAATGAGCGATTTTGAGCGGTTTAAGCTCATTATTGAGCGTTTCTTGAACGGCCTCAAACTTCGGTCGGAGGATCGCTGCATGGCGCTGCATCAGGGCGAGAATGTGTTCCTTATCCTTCAGATAGCGCACATGGCGGAGCTGGTTGACCTTGTCAAAGGAAATGGTCTGGCAGGTCAGAAGGCGCTCCAGATAGCGCTGATTATCCGTGCTGCTTGCCATAACTGCCACGCCAGCACCGGGCAGAGTGATTTTGGATGTGGAGGCGAATTCATAGACCATGTCTGCATTTCCGGCTTCGCGGCAAACGCTCAAAATGTTGCAAAAAGGCTCAAAATCGCTAAAAATCTCATGTACGCAGTAGGCATTGTCCCACATCAGGGCAAAATCAGGCGCTCCCGGACGCAGGGCGGCAATGCGGCGAACGGTTTTTTCTGAATATGTAATGCCGTCAGGGTTGGAAAACTTCGGCACGCACCACATTCCCTTAACCGCCGGATCCTTCACGGCTTTCTCTACGGCGTCCATGTCCGGGCCATTTTCGCCCATTTTAATGGGGATCATATCCATGCCAAAGGACTCGGAGATTTTGAAGTGCCGGTCATAACCCGGAGCAGGGCAGAGAAAGCGAATTACTTTCTCCTGCGCCCACGGACGCGGCGAATGAAGCAAACCGTGCGTATATGCCTTGGCAATCAGATCATACATGAGCTGCAAACTGGCATTTCCGCCCACAAGAACTTCTTCCGGTTCTACGCCAAGCAGCTCTGCAAACAGCTTTTTTGCCGATGGAATACCGGTCAGACCGCCGTAATTCCGAACGTCAATATCGCCGTCCATAAAGCAATCATTTTCGCTCAAAACAGAAAAAATATCGCTCACCATATCCAATTGCTCCGCCGAGGGCTTACCTCTGGCCATATTCAGGCGGAGATGCATACCCTGATAGGACGCATAGCGCTCCCGCAGCACGTCATATTCCGCCCTGCGTTCCTCCGGGGTCATATCGGCATAAGCTTTCATTCTATCAGACCTCCCATATTTTATTATATTAATACGAAACAATTTATAAGCTGCATATAAAAGGGCAAATCAGGAGGTGCGCAGATATTCCGCAGGGCCGTCATCGTCCTGAAGGATGAGCATTCTGCCGTCGATGCGGTATTCGTAGATGACCTGATAGGGATCAGTGCCCTCCGTAATGCTGCAAAGGAGATTGTGACCGTCTACGCAGAAGGTGCCAATCAGCGTGCCGTAGTGACTGCCCTGATAGTCCAGTTCAATGACAAGGCTTCCGTTTTCATAAAACGACAAATGCTCTATCATCTGCCGTTCGCCGCCGTCTGCGCTCGACCACTGACCCAAAAGTGCCTCGTCGATTAGGCCCGTTTCGGTAAAAAGGACGCTTTCAATTTGCGTTTCCTCGGGCGCTTGGGAGCCTGTTTCGCTGTTTTGAGCGATTTCTGAGCTATCCTGAGCGTTTTCAACGTTACACGCGCAAAGACTAAAAAGACAGATAATTGCAGCCAAAAAAGCAACGCTACGTTTCATTCTAAACTTCCTTTCCAAAACGGGCGCGGAAACATTCCTCGCCGTTTTCCTTGCAGATTTGAACGAAATAACCCTCCGGCGTTTGTGCCTGCTTCAAAAGCAGGCGTTCGCCCAGAAAGCACTCGCGTTCAAAGGAGACACACAGGTTTGTGCAGCCCGGCTGCACAAAAGCCTCCGCGTGGCGGGTGTAGGCTACGTTGTTCAGGTGGCCGTTGTCGTCGATTTCCTCCGACGCGACCGTCCAAATGCCCGCCGTTTCCAGATTTTCCGGCAGGCGGAAGCGACCGGGACGGCTGTTTCGCTGCGGCTCCGGCGCGGGGCATTCAAGCAGCGGCGGAACCGTCGAGATGGGTCGGATGTGCCGCTCGCGCTCGTCGACCAGTACCCAGCACTGCACCGCCGTTCCGCAAGCGCCGCGTTCGTCGCAGAAATCAAAATCGCGCAGACTGAACACGCTGCTCGGCGCACGCAGAAAGGTTCGAACGCGCAGCGCACCTTCGGGCTGGCGGTTCAGGCGCAGTTCAAAACGCGTGAGCATCCAAAGACAGCCAAATTCCGAAGCAATCCGGTCGTGACCGATCCCCAGCTCGTTTGCGTGGGCAATGGCGCACAGCTCCATGGCTCTGGTGATTTGGGTGAGGCTGTTTCCCCCTTCGGGAAAATTCAGCTCCATGAATTCCGTCAATTCCCATGCCCCTTTCATGTTTTCTAATTATTCTATCACAAACAAAAGCAATCCGTCAAGTACGCATATGTGCATAATTGCTTCCCCGGGCGGCATAATAATTCGGGGTGAGGAATTTGACGCGTAAAGAGGATGGCACTTATGCCGGAGCGATGACGGACAGCAACATTTCCGCAATTTTCGACGGTGCCGGCGACTTCAACCGCCGTGAGCTGCGCGTTGGGAGCCATACATTATATTTATATGCCATCGACGGGTTGACCTCCGGCGGGGACATTTCGGAATACGTGGTCAAGCCGCTGCTTCAGGACACGCAGGGCGCAACCATGGCGGAGCTTTTGGAGCACGCCTTACATTGCACTGTCTACAATTCCGTGGCAGAGGAATGTCCTGACCTGAACACCGTCGCGCAGCGGCTTGTGAACGGCTTCAGCGTGGTGCTTTTTGGACACCGTGCGCTTGCCTTTGAGGACAAGACTTCAGAAAAGCGTTCGCCCGCACCGCCAGAGGTCGAGAACACGGTCAAAGGCCCCAAGGACGCATTTACCGAGACGGTTCGCACCAACACAAGCCTGCTCCGGCGGCATCTGCGCTCACCTGCGCTGCGACTTTACGAGACAAAAGTCGGGCGCCGGAGTCTGACAAACGTAACGGTGGCCTATCTGGATGGGCTGACCGCCCCGGAGCTTGTTGCGCGGGTGAAGGAGCGCCTTGCGCAAATCGACATCGACGGCCTTCTCTCGCCGGCTTCGGTTGAGGAATACCTGACCGGCTCCCGGGCGACGGCCTTTCCGCTTTTGCAATACACGGAGCGAACGGATCGCTTTGCGCAGGGTTTGCTGGACGGACGCGTTGGCGTGCTGGTGGATGGTTTGCCGCTGGGCTATCTGGCGCCGGTAGATCTCGGCTATTTCATGACCTCGCCGGAGGACCGTGGCCGGGACTATCTTTCCGGCTCGTTTCTGCGGCTGCTCCGCTATGCTGCGCTGCTCATCAGCCTATTTCTGCCGGGGCTTTACGTTGCAATGGTCACCTGCCATCCGCAAATGCTTCCGACGATGCTGCTATCGTCCGTGATCGAGAGCAAGCAGGCGGTGCCGTTTCCGACGGTTCTGGAGCTGCTTGGGCTTTTGTGCGCCTTTGAGCTGCTTCAGGAGGCCGGTGTTGCCATGCCGCAGTCCGTTGGTCAGAGCCTTTCCATCATCGGCGGTCTTGTTGTCGGTTCGGCGGCGGTTGAGGCAAGAGTTATTTCGCCGGTCGCCCTGATTGTGGTCTCTGCGGCGGGAATTTGCGGCTTTGCGCTGCCCGGACGGAGCTTTGCCTCGGCCATTCGCCTGTGGCGGCTGCTGCTCACGCTTCTGGCAAGCCTCGCAGGGCTGTTTGGCCTGAGTGTCGGCGGCCTGTGTCTGCTCATCCATCTGGCCGGTCTGCGCTCCTTTGGCGGCAACTATCTGGCGCCGTTTTCACGCGTCAGCGGCCTGAATGTTCTCCTTCGGCGCCGGCTGAAGCACCAGTGGCGCAGGGATCCGTCGCTCAGGCCGCTGGACGGGAAAAATCAGGCGCATGGGAGGGACACATGAAGGGCTGGTTTGCTGCAGCGATTTTGCTGCTTTTTCTGTTTGGCCTGCCGTTTCGGGCATATGACACGGCAAAGCTCCTGCCGGTTCGCACGCTTCAGGTCACCTCCGACCAGGACGGCATTTCCTTGACGACGGAGACGCTGAGCGCCCATGGCGAAAGCTTCGACTTGGCGCTTCAGGCACTTTGCCGGGAGGCTTCTGGCGAGGTGCTTTTGGACACCGTGGAGCATCTGGTGCTGGCCGACGCGTCGCTTTTGTCGGAAATACTCTCGTCTGAGCAGCTCAGGCCGGCGGCGCAGGTCTATTTTGCCCACGAATTGCCCCAAACGCAGGAGCTTTCGGCCTACCTGTCAGCGCATCCGACAAAGCGTACGCTGGCTGTTCTTCGCGCAGAATACTATTATAATAATGTATCACAGGGGGAAACGGAATGAATTCAGAGGCAAAGCAGCTTGGCGCGCTGAGCTTTTGCGCCATGAGCGTAGGAGCTGTGCTGTTGCTTCCCTCGTCGGGCTGGCTTTGCGCGGGGCTTGCCGGAGCAGTAGTCACCGCACTTGTCTGGCTTTTTCAGAGACAGCCGTGCGATGAGAGAATTTTCGACCGGACGTCGGAACACTTAGCGGGAAAGGCACTCCTGACTGCGACTTATCTTTGGAACTGCCTTGCCATGGGCGCAGCAGCGAGGGCGCTTTGCGGCACATTTCCAACGGCGCAGCCAACACCGCTTATTGGGCTAGTCTTACTTCTTTTGGCGGCCTACGCCGCGCAGAACGGGCGGCTTCTGCCCGTCGCGGCCATCTGCTTTTTCTTCCTGCTGGGGCTTTACGGGCTCCTGTTCGGCTTTGCGCTGCCGGATTTGCGCGGCCAGTGGCTTGCGCCGACGTTTGCGACTGACTGGGCGGCGCTAAGTGCGGTGCTTCTGCCCATGAACGCGCTCTGGCTTTCTGGGGAAAAACCAGCACGGATCTGGCCATGGCTGGCCGGCGGTACGGCTTTGGCGGTGCTGGCATCTATCGTCACAGCCGGAAGTCTTTCACCGCGGATCGCGCGCGAGCTGACGTTTCCGTTTTATGAGGCGGCCAAAAGTGTCAGCATTCTGGGCGTCATCCAGCGTCTGGAGCCGCTCCTGTCAGCCGGACTGTGCGCCGGAGGCTTTTGTATGTTGGGGCTTTTGTGTCAGGTTAACGGAAAAACTGTCAAGGTACTGCGACCGGGGAAAACATCCCATCCGGGCACTGTAAATTTTTTGCTGGGAACGGGCGGCTATTTCCTCTCCGGCCTTCTGCCGGGCTGGGTATTTGCCATTGGAAGCGCCATATTTTGGGGTTTTTTCCCGTTTTTGCTACAATATTTAGCGCTCGAAAAAAATTTCAAAAAAATTCGAAAAAAGTGTTGACAAACGAGAATTTCTTTGGTAGAATAGCCAAGCTTGCTCGAGATGATTTGTGAAAAACGCACAAAAATCCTTCGAGATGCAAAAGCAAAAGGTGCCCGGCATGGAGAGTAATCAATGAAGTGCAGGACAGCTTCTGAAATAGGCCGCGGGATGCGGCGGTGTACCTTGTAAATTAAACAACGAGAAACATGAACAAACACCATGGAC
>CAZPRA010000052.1:0-8804 GCA_964588975.1 uncultured Oscillospiraceae bacterium
AACTTGAAATACACAAAGTATTCCTGCGTTTTCCGAAGCTCGATTTGCAGAAAAATCTCTCACCGCCCGCTCTTGCCGATTGAATCAGAGCTTCCTCAGCTTTCGTTTCGTGCCATCCGGGTAAAGGACATAGGTGTTTTCCAGTTGCGCCGTGAGATTTGCCCGGACTGCTGCCACATACTCTTTGCGCAGGATTTCCCGCTCCTGCTTTTCCGCCTCGGTCAGCTCTGCGGTCTTTGCCTTGTGCGCCAGCTCGTTGATGCGGGCAATCCGCTGTTCCATTTCCATTTTCTATCATCTCCCCGGCTATGATACGTGATTTATTGGCTTCTGTCAAGAAGACACTTGCGGCCGGAGGTATCTTAGAGTATAATAAAGTAACAGAAATTGCGGAGGTAAGTCCATGGAGATAGCAGTGATCGGAGGCGGTGCCTCCGGCATGATGGCGGCACTGACCGCCTCGGAAAACAGAGAAAACCGGGTGTTCCTTTTGGAACGGCAGAGCCGTGTGGCAAAAAAGCTGCTCTCCACGGGAAATGGGCGCTGTAATTTGTCCAACAGAGATCTGAGCCTGTCCCACTATCACGGCACGGAGCCGGAATTCTGTGCCTATGCGCTTGAGCGCTTCGGCCGAGAGGAAACGCTTGCCTTCTTTGAAAAGCTGGGGCTTCTGACCGTAACGGAGCCAAGCGGCAGGGTCTACCCATTCAGCGACAGTGCCAACAGCGTGGCGGATGTTTTGCGGCTGCACCTTTCGCAGCGCGAAAACGTAGCGCTTTTGACCGGCTGCGAAATCAGCAGTCTGAAGCGCCGTGGCGGACGCTTTGAACTGAGCAGCGCCGAGCGCGTTTTTACGGCCGACCGGGTGATCGTCTGCGCCGGCGGTGCTGCCGGAAGCAAGCTGGGCGGTACAGATCTTGGTTATCGGCTGCTTGCCTCCTTTGGCCACCGGCGCACGAAACTCTATCCGGCCTTGGTGCAGCTTCGAACGGACACCGCCTTTGTGCGGGCGCTCAAGGGCGTGCGCTGTCAGGCGATCGCCCGCTTTCGCGGAGAGCTTCGCCGGGGCGAAGTGCAATTCACAGACTACGGCGTTAGCGGCCCGGTGATTTTTGAGCTTTCGCGAGCGGTCTCCCTTTCGCAGGAGCCGGGAACGCTTTTGCTGGATCTTCTGCCGGACGTGGCGGAAGATGAGCTGCTTCGGCACCTGCAACACCGCTGCGACGCCATGCCGTTTTTGCCCGGAGAGGATTTGCTCACGGGAATTGTGCACAACCGCCTTGGCCGGACGGTTCTGCGCTTCTGCGGCCATTCGCTGCAACGACCCTGCGGTGGCTTTTCCGCGTCAGAGCTTCGCGATATTGCCAGAAGCGTCAAGTGTCTGAGCCTCGAAGTGCAGGGCACGATGGGCATGGAACAGGCGCAGGTAACGGCTGGCGGAATTCGCACGGCAGAATTTGACTGCAAAAGCATGGAAAGCCGCCTCTGCCCGGGGCTTTACGCCGCCGGTGAGGTTTTGGATATCGACGGCGACTGCGGCGGCTATAATTTGCAATGGGCGTGGTCATCCGGGCATTTGGCGGGAGAATTGAGGGGAAAGAAAAATGATACGAATTCGTGATATTTCCCTGCCTCTGGAGCATGAAAAAACGGATTTGATCTACCATGCGGCGCGTGCGCTTCAGCTTCGCGCCTCGGAAATCGTCTCGCTGGAGATCTACCGCCGGTCGCTCGACGCGCGGAAAAAATCCGATATTCACTGGGTCTACACCGTGGATGTTTACCTGAGAAGCGGAGAGCGGCAGGTGCTACGGCGGAATAAAAATCCGAAGATAAGCAAAGAAAGCCCGGAGCACTACACAATCCAAAAGGCAAACGCGCAGCGCAGACCGGTCGTGGTGGGCTTTGGCCCTGCAGGAATGTTTGCGGCGCTGGTTCTGGCAATCGCCGGCGCCAGGCCCATTGTGTTAGAGCGCGGCGACAGTGCACCGGTGCGGCGGGAAAAAGTGGAGCGCTTTTGGCGCACGGGCGAGCTGGACGAAAATTCCAATGTGCAGTTCGGAGAAGGCGGCGCCGGTACCTTTTCCGACGGAAAGCTGAACACCGGCACAAAAAACGAACGCCACCGCTGGATTTTGCGGCAGTTTGTCGCCGCAGGAGCACCGGAGGAAATTTTATATGACGCCAAGCCGCATATGGGCACGGATGTTCTGTTCTATGTTGTTCAGGCCATCCGGGAAAAAATTCTGGCCTTGGGCGGTGAGGTGCGCTTTGGCGCAAGGCTGACCGGCCTGCGCTCACAGGACGGAATACTGACCGGGGCGGAATATGAGCAGGACGGCAAACCGATGACCCTGGCCTGTCAGGAGTTGATCCTTGCCATCGGCCACAGCGCCAGAGACACCCTGCGTGCGCTGGAACAGGCCGGAATCCCCATGGAGCCAAAGCCCTTTTCCATGGGCGTGCGCATTGAGCAACGGCAGGAGAATGTTGACCTTGCCCAATACGGTATGCCGCGCGGCGTGCACCTTCCTGCAGCAGACTATAAGCTTTCGTGCCATTTGCCGGACGGCAGTTCGGCATATACTTTCTGTATGTGTCCGGGCGGTCAGGTGGTTGCGGCAGCCTCACAGCGTGGCCGCGTTGTGACCAACGGCATGAGCAATTCCGCGCGCGACGGTGAAAACGCCAACGCTGCTCTGCTTGTCACTCTGCATCCGGAGGATTTTCCTTATGGCGGAAAGCTGGGCGGGTTGCGCTGGCAGGAGGAGCTGGAGGAAAAAGCGTTCCTTCTTGGTGGCGGAAACTACCGCGCACCTGCCCAGTTAGTTGGCGATTTTCTGGCGCACCGTCCATCCAGTGATGCCGGCGAGGTCAAGCCGAGCTATCGGCCGGGCGTAAGCTTCTGCGATTTGCACGAGCTGTTCCCGGAAAACATCTGCCACACGCTGGAGCAGGCCATTGCAGCATTGGAGCAGCGACTTGCCGGTTTTTCCCATCCGCAGGCGCTTCTCACCGCGCCGGAGACGAGAAGCAGCTCACCGGTGCGCATCGTGCGCGATGAAAGCCTGCAAAGCTCCCTTTCAGGGCTTTACCCCTGCGGAGAAGGTGCAGGCTACGCCGGAGGCATTTTGTCTGCTGCAACGGACGGAATGCTCTGCGCGGAGGCAGTTCTTGCAAAAATGCGTTGCGAAACAGCGCAAGCTGTAGTAAAATAATTCTTAGTATCGGCATAAACACACATTTCCCCTGGTCGAGTCATACAATGGCCTGAGGTGATAAACGTGTTTTGGACCTTTTTGCTGGCAATTCTGGCGGCAATAGGACTTCTGGCAGTGGTTCAGGCGCTTTTCAAAGCGCTTTCCGTGCCCGTGCGGGATACGGACATCTGCCATGTGGTGCGCCTTGCCGGAGACAGCCCCAAGGCGGAGCAGACGGTTAAAAGCTGTCTCCGCCTTCGTCAGGACGGTATGTGGGGCAAACTGATTTTTGTGGATACGGGTCTTAGCGCTGAGGCGCAGATCGCAGTCGAGCTGCTGCTCCGGAGTCAGCTCAACACCGTCCTGTGCGCACAGGAACAGTTGGAACAGTACATTCAATGGGAGATAGAAAGCATTGGAGCAGGAACTCATTAGCGGCAGCATCGCGGCGATTGTTTATGAAAATCAGGTCAACGGCTATGCGGTGATCCGCTTAGACAGTGAGGACGGCTCCGTCATCACCGTGGTGGGCACCATTCCTGCGCCGGTAGCCGGCGAACGGCTGCTCGTAACGGGAAAATGGGTCAACCACAGCACCTATGGCAAGCAGTTCGAGGCAGAATTTCTGGAGCGGCTTCTGCCTGGAACCGTCCATGAGATCCAAGCTTATCTGTCCTCTCGGGCGGTTCGCGGCATCGGCCCAAAGACAGCGGAGAAAATTGTCCGTCATTTTGGAACGGAAAGCCTGAAAATCCTCGACCATGCGCCGGAGCGTCTTGCGGAGATCAGCGGCATCTCCGCCAAGGCCGCTCTGGAAATGGGTGCCTCGTTTCGCAGGCAGGTCGGAATTCGTCGCCTGATGGAATTTCTTGGAACCTATCACGTCCCGGCGGAAGTCGCCGTGCGGTTTTACCGCGTCTATGGCGAAGAAAGCGGTGATTTGATTCATGAAAATCCTTATCTTCTGACGCAGCCGCAGTTTGGTGCATCCTTTGCGCTGGCAGACGCCATGGCGCTGGAGCTGGGCTTTCGCGGAGACGACGACTGCCGCATTGAGGCTGCGCTGATTTTTGAGCTGCGGCATAATCTGAACAACGGACACAGCTTTTTGCCCATGGACAAGCTCTGTGCGGCAACGGCATCCCTTTTGGATTTGCCCGAGGAACCGGTCAGCGTTGCCCTGACCCGGCTGATCGAGCTTGGCAGAGTAGATTTGGACACGGTTTTTTCGCTTCAAGCCGTCTATCTGCCGGAATATTATGAGGCTGAGCGCTATATTGCCCACCGGGTCAGTCAGATGGCCGGGGCAAAGGTGGCCTCACCGGAAGCGATCGAGCGTTGGATCGGCTCCATTGAAGCGGAAAAGCATATTCGCTATGCCCAGCTTCAGAAGGACGCCATTTGCATGGCGGCGCAGCGCCGGATCATGATTTTGACCGGTGGCCCCGGTACCGGCAAGACCACAACGCTTTCCGGCATTCTGGCGCTCTTTGACCGGCTGCACCGCAAAACGCTTCTTGCGGCGCCGACGGGTCGTGCAGCCAAACGTCTGGCAGAGCTGACCGGCAGCGATGCTTCCACCATTCACCGCCTTCTCGAGGCGCAAATTTCCCCGGACACGGGCGAAATGTTCTTCACCAAAAACGAAAACGACCCGCTGGATTGTGACAGCCTGATCGTCGACGAAACTTCCATGGTGGACTTGCTTTTGATGCACAGTCTGCTTCTGGCTCTGCCGGAAAAGGCAAGCCTGATTTTGGTGGGTGACCCCGATCAGCTTCCATCCGTCGGTGCGGGCAACCTGTTTTCTGACCTGATTCGCAGCGGCATGGTGCAAACCGTCAGCCTGACGGAGATCTTCCGGCAGGCACAGGAAAGCCTGATTGTCATGAACGCGCACGCGGTAAACCGTGGAGAGCTTCCGGTTCTGACCGCAAAGGACAGGGATTTCTTCTTCATGCGCCGCCGTGAGCCGCAGGCGCTCATCAGAACCGTGGTGGAGCTGTGCGCGGTGCGTCTGCCGGACAATATGAAAATTCCAAGCTCGGAAATTCAGGTGATCAGTCCTTCGCGAAAGGGCGAAACGGGCACGGTTTCGCTAAACCGCGTTTTGCAAAGCGTCCTCAATCCGCAGTCTGCCGGAAAAAAAGAGATTTTTTTCGGAGAAAACTGCTTCCGCGAAGGGGATCGGGTGATGCAAATCCGAAACAATTATGATATAATGTGGAAAAGGCGCGAAGGAAGCGGCGCCGGAACGGGGATTTTTAACGGCGACATCGGAACCATTCTGGAAATCGACGCCCGGCAGGATGCCATCCGCATTGCCTTTGACGATAAGGAAGCGTGCTACGATTCCAATATGCTCTCCGAGCTGGAGCACGCCTACGCCATCACCGCGCACAAGAGCCAGGGCAGCGAGTACCGAGCCGTGATCTTCGTCGCTTACCCCAGCGCGCCGATGCTTCTGACGCGTGGCGTGCTCTATACCGCCATCACCCGCGCGCGGGAGCTTTTGATCGTGGTGGGTAACGAAGATGTTGTGGCCACCATGACGGAAAACAACCGGCGCAACAAGCGCTATAGCGGCCTGAAATACCGCCTTGCGCCATGATCAAGATCATACATTGGCTTTTGGATTTGATTTATCCTCCAAAATGCGTGATTTGCAGCACTCTTTTGCACGATGACGAGTCCGACTTTTGTAGAAAATGCCGCCGCGAGCTGCCTTTGGTGGAAAAGCCGATCCGTCGCGGTGAATTTTATGAACAGTGTTGGTCCGTCTGCTATTATGAGGACGCGGTAGCTGCATCCGTCCGCCGCTTCAAATTCGCAGGAATGGCGCATTATGCCGACGCATACGGCAGACTCCTTGCTATGCGTCTTCTGCGCTGCGGTGTGGATTTTCAGGTGCTCACATGGGTGCCGACCAGCCGGAAACGAAAGGATGAGCGCGGCTACGACCAGAGCTTCCAGCTTGCGCGCCGCGTCGCCAAAGAGCTGAATGTGCCCTGCGTGAGCACCCTGCGCAAGACGTTTGACAATCAAAAACAGTCCCGCCTGCGGGACAGTGCCGCTCGGCGGGCAAATGTGCTGGGCGTGTTTGAAATTTGCGATGAAACGCTGGTGGAAGGAAAGCGTGTGCTGCTGATCGACGATGTCATCACCAGCGGTGCGACCCTAACGGAATGTGCCCGCGTTCTTCTGACCGCCGGTGCGACCTCCGTGGTCTGCGCCACCTTTGCGGCCACCCGGGAAAAAGAAAAAGCGAAAGTTAAGAAACAGTAGGTGACGGAGATGTTGTTTTTTTCAAGAGATTTGGGAATTGACCTTGGAACGTCCAACGTTCTGATTTATGCTGCGGGAAAAGGCGTGATTTTGCGCGAACCGGCAGTGATCGCCCTTGACCGCTCCACGGGCAAGGTGCTGCAAATCGGTGCTGCTGCCCGCAATATGCTCGGCCGCACGCCGGGAAATGTCGTTGCTGTGCACCCGCTGCAAAACGGTGTGATCTCTGATTATGAGCTGACGGCGCGGATGCTGGGCGAAATGGTTCGCCGCGTGGTGAAAAACACCGTCGTTAAGCCCCGCATGATCGTCAGCGTGCCAAGCTGCATCACCGAGGTCGAAGAACGTGCCGTGATTCAGGCGGCCATGGAAGCCGGTGCCCGCCGGGTCTATCTCATTGAGGCACCTCTGGCCGCCGGTCTGGGCGCTCAGTTGGACATCAGCACCCCGGAGGGTCACATGATCGTCGATATCGGCGGCGGCACCACCAACATTGGCGTGCTGACCATGAACGGCGTTGCCGACTCCGCGGCAGTCAAGGTCGGCGGCATGGAGTTTGACGAGGCCATCATCCGCTATCTGCGCCGTCATTTTGGCGTGATCATCGGCAGCAACACGGCAGAGGACGTGAAGCTCACCGTTGGCTGCGTGTGGGAACGCCCGGAAAACCTGAGTATGCTGGTCAAGGGACGCGATGTGAAGACCGGCCTTGCCCGTGAGGTCGAGGTCAATTCCCGGGACGTTCTGGAGGCACTTCGCAGACCCGCCCGCCAGATTACGGACAAAATACTGGACGTGCTGGAGCAGACCACGCCGGAGCTTGTCGCGGATATCGCCAAAAACGGCATTGTCCTCACCGGCGGCGCAAGCCGGATCTACGGCATGGATCAGTTGATCCAGGAGCGGACGGAAATGCGCTGTATGCTGGCAGATGACGCGGAAAGCTGTGTGGCTTACGGCTGCGGCAAGAGCCTTGCGTGGATGAACCATATGCAGGAAAACACCATCAACATCGCCCGCCGCAGACTCCTTAGCGATTGACGGGCGGCTGCGGCGTCAAGGAAAGCTCAAAAGCGGAAGCATCTGTGCCAATAGGCATAGTGCTTCCGCTTTATTGCGTGTCGTCTTCCGTATAGCTCACGATATCACCAAAATCGCAGTGCAGAATTTTGCAGAACATTTCGAGCGTGTGAGTGCTGACGCTTTCATTTCGCTTCAGGCGTGTGAGCTGCGCAGGGCTGATATGGTAGTGCTTTATCAGCGTGTATTGGGTCACGCCGCGTTCTTTCATGATTTTCCATAGCTTTTCGTAAGAAATCATTCGCACTTCGCCTCACTTTCTGCTTGCATCTTAACCGAAAACGGTGTATAATCATATTAACCAATATCGGTTATTATATGCCCGTGAAAGGAGGAAGCCGCACAAGGGGCTGAGATCGGTAAATAAAAAAAGAAAGGAAACCCATATGGAACAGAATTATGCCAATGCGGGAAGCTTCCAGAGCGCAGGGAGTCATGCCATCCTTGGCAAACGCTATGAAGCGGAATACCGCGCAAAGGGTAAAACCGGCGGAGGCTTTGCCGTGCTAGATCGGGATAAGATTTATTTCGGCGGCGAATGCTTCGTGAAAGAGAATGGGAGTTTTGAGCGCAAACCGGTCAACTGGTGCGCATCGGTCGGAGAGGTTCTTGCCTGCTCTTATTTAAAGAATCGCCGTCCTGCCTGCCTCATCATTGCAATATTGAGCTTTGTGGTGACAATAGCTTACCTCATTCCTTTTTCAGTTCTCGCAAATATTCACACATCCAATTATGGAGTAGCAATGCTATTTGCATACGGTGCGGTTTTCATAGCTGGAATATTCTCCTTGGGCATAGTTAAGCTGATTCAGTTTATTAATAGCACTACACGTAGCTATTTTGAGATCAGGCTTGACGGCGTATCCTACTGCTATCCGGTGGAAAGCTTAGAATTGCAAGAAGGTCCTATGTTCAGAGCCGCACTCAATAAAGCCCGGGCAGAATATATGCAACTACGCGGAACATTTCCCTATGCACGTCAGCCTTCGCCTTATGCAGGGCAGAACACACCCAATGCAGGAGAGCTTTAAAGAAGGATATCTTCGTTTCGATGTACAGACGGTTATGTTTCCAACGGAAAATGATACAAAAAACAGGGTGCCAAAATCGGTACCCTGTCCAGCTTGTCAAAAAAGTTTTTTGCCAAGCTGCTTTCAAAATTGCAAAATAGAATTTGTAGTCTTATATTTTGCAATTTTGTCGCCTGCGGGCGGGCTATTGAACGTGAAAGGACACCCT
>CAZPRA010000053.1:0-8702 GCA_964588975.1 uncultured Oscillospiraceae bacterium
CTTTTCGCTCACATATCCTCCGGTGCAGCCATAGCATTTCTGCGGAACAGCAGAGAAATGCACCACAGGCCCGCCAGACCCACTATGGTATAGACAATGCGGC
This sequence comes from uncultured Oscillospiraceae bacterium, assembly GCA_964588975.1. Lineage (GTDB taxonomy): Bacteria > Bacillota > Clostridia > Oscillospirales > Oscillospiraceae > JAZOXB01. The sequence goes on from CAZPRA010000053.1 coordinate 104, forward strand.
TGACGGTCGCAGTCTGGCCGCCGAACAGCCACGCCACAAGGTCAAAGCGGAAAATGCCCACAAGACCCCAGTTCACAGAACCGATAATGCTCAAAATCAGTGCTAAAGTATCCATCAATTTGTCCCTCCTGTTGTTGGTACTTCCTTTATTATGAGCGGCTTTTTCTCCAATATTCGCAAAAATTTTTCTCAAAGCCCTATGAAAAACGGAAAATATACGATATAATGAAGGTAGTGTGCGGCAAGTTGCCGCAAAAATCGAATGATTCAGGAAAGGCGGAAGCATTATGAACGCATTTTTACCGGCGGATATTCTGTTCCCCAACGTAGACTCCATGGAAAAGTGGGCTGTGATCGCCTGCGACCAGTTTACCTCTGACCCTGCTTATTGGGAGCGTGTGCGTCAAAACGCGCAGGGTGCTCCTTCGACCATCAATCTGATTCTTCCCGAGGCCGAGCTTGGCACGCCCAAGGAGGCCGAGCACACAGCGCTCATCAACGCAACCATGGCCGAATATTTGAAAAACGACGTGTTCCGCACCTACCGCAACGCGCTTGTTTATGTGGAGCGCACACTGGAAAACGGCACCGTGCGCAAGGGTCTTGTGGGCATGGTCGATCTGGACGCTTATGACTATTCCACCGGCTCCACCTCTGCCATCCGTGCCACGGAGCGCACCGTCGTTGAGCGTATCCCGCCGCGTATGCGTGTGCGCCGGGACGCTCCCATTGAGCTTCCGCATATTCTCATGCTCTGCGACGACCACGAAAAGGTGCTCATCGAGCCCATCGCGGAGAAGAAGGCGCAGCTCTCCAAGCTCTATGATTTTGAGCTGATGGAAGGCGGCAACCGTATTCAGGGCTGGCTGGTCGACGGCGGCGAAGCCGAGGCGTTTAACGCAAGGCTAACCGAATATTCCGCAAATGTCGGCAAAAAGTATGAAGATCTTCCCGGCGTTCCCATGGTCTTTGCCGTGGGCGACGGCAACCACTCTCTGGCCACGGCCAAGTCCTGCTACGAGGAGCTCAAGGCGCAGAACCCGGACAAGGATCTGTCCATGCACCCGGCACGCTTTGCCCTTGTGGAGCTGGAAAACATCCACGACGATGCGCAGGTCTTTGAGCCCATCCACCGCGTGATCACCAAGTGCGACCCGAAGGCTCTGCTCGAAGCACTCAAGCGCGATGCCTGTGCCGAAGAAGGCTTCGAGGTCAAATGGTACATTGGCAAAGAAAGCGGCACCCTCATGCTCGACAAGGCCAGAAGCCAGCTTGCCGTTGGCGTGCTACAGGGCTTTTTGGACGGCTACCTCAAAGACCACGCGGGAGAAATCGACTATATCCACGATGACGATGCTCTCATTTCCCTTGCCGAGCAGGACAATGCCATCGGTTTCCTGCTTCCGGCCATGGAAAAGAGCCAGCTTTTCCGCGGCGTCATTGCCGACGGCATTCTGCCCAGAAAGACCTTCTCCATGGGTCACAGCCGCGAAAAGCGCTATTACCTTGAGGGAAGAAAAATCAAATGACCGTCCTGACCGAAGCCGCCTTTGCCAAGCTCAACCTGACGCTGGACGTTCTGGGTCTGCGGGAGGACGGCCATCATGAACTTCGCTCCATCATGCAGACCGTCTCCATCTGGGACGAAGTCACTCTGACGCTGGACACGGGAAAGCCCTGGGCGCTTTCCTGTGCTCGCGAGGACGTTCCCTGCGACGAAAGCAATCTGGCATGGAAAGCCGCACGGGTCTATTTTGACCTTTTGGGCGGCGAACCGGACGGGCTGCACATTGAGCTCAACAAGCGAATTCCCGCTCAGGCAGGTCTTGGCGGCGGCAGTGCCGACGCTGCGGCCGTTCTGCGGGCGCTGAACCGGTTGAAAGATTCGCCGCTTTCTGTGCCCGCTCTGGCAGAGCTGGGCGCTCAAATCGGCTCAGACGTCCCCTTCTGCGTGCTTGGCGGCACCGCTCTGGCCGAAGGCCGTGGCGAACGCCTGACGAAGCTTCCCGATGCGCCGGAGATGTTCTTCGTGGTGTGCAAGCCGGCTCTCTCTTTCTCCACGCCGGAGCTGTATGCCCGTCTGGATCAGGCCGTCATCGGTCAGCGTCCGGACACGACGAAAATGCGTGCCGCACTTCAGCGCGGCGATCTGGAGGCCATTGGAAAGAACCTGTGCAATGTTTTTGAACAGGCCGTGCTTTCGGACTATCCCGAGCTGAACTATATCAAATCCGTTCTGATGACCTATGGCGCTCTGGGCGCTCAGATGACCGGCAGCGGCAGTGCCGTCTATGGCATTTTCAGTTCATTTGAATATGCTGTGGTGGCCTGCACCATGCTCAAGGAAAACTATCCCATGGTCTATATGGCCAAAACGGTATAAAAAACAGTTTCACCGTCCATACTGTAGACAGTTTCTACATATGGACGGTGTTTTTTTATGAAATGGAGAATTGCTCTTTGGCTTGCGCTGGTATTTGTCACGTCAGGCGTTTTATACTGCGCCCAGAGCCTCGTTTTGCAGCGTACGCTTGCGGAAAAAACGGTGAGGCTGCACGTAGTGGCCAATTCCGACACGGCGGACGATCAGGCGCAAAAGCTGACGGTGCGCGACGCGGTTTTGCAGGAAGTCAGCCGCCTGACGGAAAATTGCAAAAGCGCCGAAGACGCCCGGCAGACGCTGGGCGCGCACCTGAAGGATATTGAGCTTGCCGCAAGGCAGGTCTGCGACCGTGAAATTGCGGTATCGCTCGGCGCGGAGAACTTCGAGACGCGCTATTATGACACCTTTACCCTTCCGGCGGGGCGCTATCCGGCGCTGCGCGTGCGCATCGGTGCAGCAGAAGGAAAAAACTGGTGGTGCGTGGTGTTTCCCTCGCTGTGCCTGTGCGCCACTTCGGAGGATACCCGCGACGCTGCGCTCACCGGCGGCTTTTCCCCGGAGGAGACGGAGCTGATCACCGGCGGCGAAACGCAGTACCGTCTGCGCTTCAAAACGCTGCAATGGCTCAAAGAGCTGGGAAGCTGGGTGAGCGGAAAAAGCTGATTTTTTTGGAATTTTTCGCGCAAGTCCTGTTTTTTGGACACGGTTTGTGTTATGATGGAGCCGAGGTGAACGAATATGCTGACGCTTTGGCTGTCCACAGACCGAAAAGTGAATACCCAAAGGGCATTTTCCCTTTTGTGCCGGGATCCCGGGGTGCGGCAGACGCTTCTGGTGCCGGAGCAGTTTTCCCACCAAACGCAGCGTGCCTTCTGCGCCTATGCCGGTGACCATGCCAGTCTTCTGGCACAGGTGCAGGATTTTTCCCATCTTGCCCGCCGGGTCTTTTCCACCGTTGGAGGCATTGCCCAGACCCAGACCGACCGCGTCGGTCAGCTTCTTCTGATGGCGCTGGCGGTCGAGCAGGTGCGTTCCCGCCTGAAAATCTACGGCGTTGGCGCGGCAAAGCCGGAATTCCTCCTGCAACTTTTGGATATGTTCGAAGAATTTCGCAGCTTTTGCGTCACGCCTGCGGCGCTTCGAAAGGCAACTGGGCAGCTTGAAGGGCTTCTGGCGCAGAAAACGGAAGAATTTGCCCTGCTGATGGAGAGCTACGACGCCGTGTGCGAACGCGCAGGGCAAAACCCGGAAAGTCTTCTGACGCGCCTTTCCGCAGCGCTGCAGGAGCACCCAACGCTCTGCGCCGGAGAGCGCTTCGTCTTTGACGGTTTTACGGATTTTAACGGAATTCAGTTGGAAATTCTGGAACAGCTTTTGCTCCGGGACGCAGACGTACATATTTTTCTGCAATGTGACACGCTTTCTCGCGGGCAGCAGCAGTTTGCCGCCGCCCGGGAAACTGCCGGGAGTCTGCTGCATCTTTGCCGCCGCAGTCAGGTGGAATACCGCCTCCAAACGCACGAGCCGCCTCCGGCCGAAACGCCGCTGGCCTTTTTGCGCCGTTTCCTCTTTACCGGCCACCGGCAGAGCTATCCCGAGGCACAACAGTCGGTTGTGTTTCTCCGCGAACGCGACACACTGCGCCTGTGCCGTCTGGCAGCCGGAGAGATCCTGCACCTGAGCGCTCAGGGCGTGCGCTGGCGGCAGATCACCGTTGCCCTGCCTGATTTTCCTGCCTGGCAGCCGGTTCTGGCCGCCGTGTTCCGCCGCGCCGGAATTCCCGCCTATTTTGCGGGCAATCAGGAGGTGCTGCGCCTTGGTGCGGCGCATATGCTCCTGTCCGCGCTGGAAGCCGCCACCGGCTTTCTGGAGCAGGAGGCCGTGCTTACCTATCTGAAGTCCGGCCTGACGCCCATCTCCCGGGAGGACTGCGACCGGCTGGAAAACTATATTCTTCTTTGGAACATCACCGCAACCCGCTTTGAGCAGCCGTGGAGCATGAACCCGCGCGGGCTTGGTGAGTGCTTTGATGAGCGGGCGCAAAAGGAGCTTCAGGCCATTGAGGAAAGCCGCTCGCTTGCCATCGAACCGCTGCTGCGCCTGAGAAAGCGGCTCAAGGCCGCGGCCAAAACGGCGGATATGGTGCTGGCGCTGCATGATTTCATGGAGGAGCTTCATCTGCGCGAAGCGCTTGGGCAAAAGGCTAAGGATTGTATTTTAACAGGTCAGCTTCAAAAGGCGCAGGAATATGAGCAGCTCTATCGCGTTCTGACAGAGCTTCTGGAGCAGATGTATGGCGTTCTGGGCAGCAGCGTGCGCAGCAGTGAAGATTTCCTCGCTCTGTTCCGGGCAGCTTTGTCCCAAAGCTCCGTCGGCACCATTCCGGCTCATCTGGACTGCGTCAACGTGGGCAGCCTCATGTCCCAGCGGCGTTGCGACTCGCCCTATGTGTTCCTTCTGGGCGCCAGTGAGGGCGTATTCCCCTCCGGGCAAAGCCGCGACAGCCTTCTGACCGACCCGGAACGCGGCTGCCTTCTTTCCATTGGTCTGGCGATGTCACCGACGGCGGCAGGACGGCTGGAGCGTGAGCTTGCCGCCATCGACAGCGTCCTGAACGCGCCGGAGAAAAGGCTCTATCTGGGCGCCGTCAGCGGCACGGAGTCATATTATTTCCGCCGGGCAGAGGCACTGTTTCCCGATGCGCAGTGGCCGGCGGATGAGCGGGAGCTGATCTGCCGCTCAGAGCGCGAATATCTGGGCTATCTGACCGCAACGCAGGCGCAGGGGCCGGCGGCGCTTTCCCAGCAGGCACAAAGCCTCCGCCGGGCGAAGGACTATACGCCGCAACCGCTGTCTACGCACTCCGTTGAGGCGCTTTACGGCACAACGCTGCGCCTGTCCTCCTCCAAGCTGGACGCTCTGGCGACCTGTCCCTTCGCCTATTTCCTGAAATACGGTCTGCGAGCGCAGGAGCGCAAAACTGCCCAGCTTGACCCCACTCTCTACGGCACCTTTGTCCACGCCGTGCTGGAGCGGACGGTTCGGCAGGTTCAAACGGAGGGCGGCTTTCATCAGCTTTCTCTGGCACGCGTGCTGGAGATCTCCCGGGCGCATATGGAGCGCTGCGCGCAGGAGAAATTCTCCGAGCTGTGGCGCACACTCCGTCAGGACGCTCTGTTCCGACGAAATTTTGATGAGCTGGAGCTGGTGGTCACGGAGCTGTACGAGGAACTTTCCCATTCGGAATTCGTTCCCATGTGGTGCGAACTGCACTTTTCCGGGCAGGACGGCGATTTGCCCGCCGTTCGCGTTACGGGTCAGAAAATGACGGCACTTCTGGAAGGCTTTGTGGATCGCGCGGATGTCTGGCGCCGCGGCGAAACGCTCTATGTGCGCGTGGTGGACTATAAGACTGGGCGGAAAAAGCTGGAATATTCCAATCTGCTGCACGGTCTGGGGCTGCAAATGCTCTTGTATCTTTTCACGCTGGAAAAGCAGGGGCAGACGCTTCTGGGGCAGCGCATGGAGCCGGCAGGAGTTCTCTATTTCCCCGCACGCTATGACACAGTGAATTTGGAAAACCGTCTGGATGAAGCCAAGCTGGAGAAAAAGCGCCGTGAAAGCCTCATCCGCAACGGTTTGATTTTGAATGACGAGGACGTTTTGCAGGCCATGGAACCCTGCACGGACGAGCCTCGATACCTGCCCTACCGCTTCGACCGTGAGGGCATACCGCAGGGCTATCTGGCCACTGGCGAACAGCTCCGGCTTCTGGCCGACTTCGTCTTCGGCAAGGTGGCGCAGTTGGGCGACCGTCTCTACAGCGGGGATATTTCCCCCACTCCCTATTATTTCGACCGGCTCAACAACGGCTGCGCATGGTGCCCCTATGCCTCCGTTTGCCGCAACGAAAAAAAGGAGCGCTGGCTCCGGCGGGTCAAGAGCCCGGAGGAATTCTGGCAGGAGGTGGAAAAGCAGCATGGCTGAAATCACGCTCACAACGGAACAGCAGGCGGTGGTGGATGACCGGGGTGGTACCCTGCTTGTCTCGGCTGCGGCCGGTTCCGGAAAAACCAAGGTTCTCATTGACCGTGTGCTTCGCCGCGTGGCGGAAGAACACTGCAATCTGGACGATTTTCTCATGATCACCTATACCAACGCGGCAGCAGCGGAGCTGCGGGGCAAGCTGCTCGGACAGCTCAGTGAGCGTCTGGCCGAAGCGCCGGACGACCGGCATCTGCAAAAGCAGATGAGCCGCGTTTATCTGGCGCAGATCTCCACCGTGCACGCCTTCTGCAACCGTATTCTGCGCGAATATGCGCACAGTCTCGGTCTGCCGCCGGATTTTTCCATGTGCGACGAGCAGACCGTTGCACCGCTTCGGCGCCGAGCCATGGAGCAGACCATGGAACAGGCGTGGGAGAATATGCAGGCCGACAACCAGATCCGCGAAACTTTGGCACTTTTGGGCGCCGGACGCGACGACAGCAGGCTCTCCGCGCTCATTGAGACGGTCTATTTTGCCCTGCAATGCTATCCCGATACGGCGCAGCGTCAGGCGCAGCTTCGCGCAAGCCTTGATTTTTCCGCCGTGCGCGACGTGGGGCAGACGCTCTGGGGGCGCTACCTCATGGAGGAATTGCGCGTCTATCTGCAAGGCTGTCAGCGCAGCATTCGCCGGGCTTGCGAACTGGTCGAGCAGACGGAATGTTTGTCCTCTTACGCGTCCACGTTGGAAGCAGACCTTGCCCTGCTCCAAGCGCTGCTTCAGGCAGACTCCTGGGAAGCTCTGCGGGCGGTGCCTGTGCGCTTTTCCGCGCTGAAGGCCATCCGAAACTGCCCGGAATCGGAGAAAAAGGAGCAGGTGCAAAAGCTGCGCAGCCGCGTCAAGGACGGCGTTAAAAAATATCTGGAAAAATTTGCCCTGAGTTCAGACGAAGCACTGACTGACCTTCGCTCCAACGCCGGTGCGCTGGCGGGTCTTCTGAAGCTGACGGAGGACTATACCCGGCGATATCAGGCAGAAAAACGGCGGCGGCATATGCTCGATTACAACGACCTGGAGCATGAAGCGCTGCGGCTGCTGCTTGACAAGGACGGTCTTCCCACGCAGGCGGCTCGGGAGCTTTCCCTGCGCTATCTGGAGATCATGGTGGACGAATATCAGGACACCAACGCCGTTCAGGACGCCATTTTCCGCGCCATTTCCAAGGCCGGGCAGAATTTGTTTTTCGTGGGCGACGTCAAGCAGTCCATTTATGGCTTCCGTCTGGCAGATCCCGGCATTTTCCTGAAAAAATACCGCGATTTCCGGGATTATCGGGAGGCTGAGCCGGGTCAGCCGCGAAAAATCCTTCTTTCCGACAATTTCCGCTCCCATCCGGCGATTTTGTCGGCCGCCAACGACGTTTTCCGGCTGACCATGACCGAGCGGGTCGGCGGATTGTATTATGGCGACCGCGAAGCGCTTCGCGCGCGAAAGGTCATGATCTCTCCGGACACGCCGCCGGTGGAGCTTCATTGCATCGCCCCGGAGGAAACAGAGCAGCCTGTGGAGCGTCCGGCGGTTGAAGCTGAATTTGTGGCGCAGCGAATTGCCCAGATGCTTCAAAACGGCGAGCAGATCCCAACGCCGGACGGAAAGGCTCTGCGGCCGATTGCCCCGGAGGATATCGTGATTTTACTGCGTTCCATGTCCGGTAAGGCGCAGTTTTACCTCCGGGCGCTGGAGCGTCACGGCATCTGCGGCGTTTGCGCCGAGGACAACCTGTTTGACTCTGCGGAGGTTGAGATCCTTCTGTCCCTTTTGCGCGTAATTGACAACCCGCATCAGGATATCCCGCTTTTGGCGGTGCTCCTGTCCCCTGTTTTCGGTTTTTCCACACAAGTGCTGGCTCAGGCGCGTGGAAAACAGCATCAGGGCGATCTATACGACTTGTTACAGGATATTCCGGAGGCAGCGGACTTTCTGCAACGGCTGTCCCGTTTCCGAAACTGCGCCCAGAGCCAATCTCTGCGGGAGCTGCTCGAGGAGCTGGACGAGGTGCTCTATTTCCGAGCGATTTTCGGTGCCATGGAAAACGGCAACCAAAAAGTCAGCCATCTGGAGCGCTTTTTCTCCCTTGCCGACCGCTATGAAAGCAGCGGCGGAAACGGCCTTGGCGGATTTCTCCGCCACATTGACGTCCTGCGGCAAAAGGGGATCGGCGGCGAAAC
>CAZPRA010000054.1:0-8666 GCA_964588975.1 uncultured Oscillospiraceae bacterium
ACTTGGTTTCCTTCAGACCGCCGATCCAGCCGGAGTGACGGCGATAGTACTTCTGCTCAAGCTTTCTGCCGGTGAGCACGGCCTTGTCTGCATTGATGACGATGACGAAATCGCCGCAGTCAACGTTGGGGGTGAAATCGGGCTTCAGCTTGCCGCGCAGGAGATTGGCGGCGATGACGGCGGTACGGCCAAGGGGCTTGCCAGCCGCATCGAGAACGTACCACTTGCGCTGCACGTCTTCTTTTCTGACCAGAGTAGTGGACATGATGTTTCCTCCGTATATGAAATAAAATATTTTGACTTTTTTCTGCTGCGGGAGTAAAATATCCCCAGACAGCTTACTCTTTATACCACGGCAAAAATCCAATGTCAAGCACAATTTTTGAAATTTTGATTTTTCTTCGAGAGAACTCTTGAATTCTCTGTTTTTCTCTTTTGTTCTCTCGTTTTCTCGCTTTGCAAAAACGTGATTTTTCCGCGCAAAAAACTTTTTTGGGGGTATTTTCATGCAGCAAATGATGGGACTGGTTCGGCGCTGTATTGACGATTATCAGATGATCTCCGCTGGGGATCGCATTGCGGTGGGTGTTTCCGGCGGCAAGGATTCCTTAACGCTTTTGCGGCTGCTTGTGGCGCTGCGGGACTACTATCCTGCGCCCTTTGACCTGACCGCCGTTTATGTGGATCTGGGCTTCGGCATGGACTGTTCCCCGGTGGAAGACCTGTGCAAAAGCTTGAACGTGCCCTTTTGCCGGGTGGAGACGGAAATTGCAAAAATCATTTTTGACTATCGAAAAGAAAAAAATCCCTGCTCCATGTGCTCCAAAATGCGGCGCGGTGCTCTGAACCAGGCGCTTCTGGATGAGGGCTTTACCAAGGTCGCTCTGGGGCACCACTATGACGACGCGGTGGAGACCTTCCTGATGAGCCTGATTTTTGAAGGACGCCTGAGCTGTTTTCAGCCCGTGACCTACCTCGACCGCACCGGCGTTACGCAAATTCGCCCCATGCTCTACCTGACGGAGAGCATGGTGGTGCGCTTTGCACGCGAGCAAAATCTGCCCATCGTGCAAAACCGCTGCCCGGCGGATAAAAATACCAAACGCGAGGAGATCAAAGCTCTCATTGCCCAGCTTCGCCAAAACTATCCCGACATCAAAGAGCGGATTTTTGGTGCCATGCAGCGATTGCCCTTGCCTGAGTGGGGCGTCACGGAGCATGGCAGGCATTGATTGGATAAAAATCCAAAAAACTTGCAGGAAAACGTAGCTTTTTTGGCACAGATGTGGTATAGTTACCATGTGAATTTTATGGGAGGTGATGCAAGATGGCCCGTTCCTTCTTTGGCGGCGTACATCCGCGCGACGGCAAGGCACTCAGCCGGGAAGCGCATAGCCAGCCATTGCGTCCGAAAATCGTCTGCATTGCAATGTCACAGCATATCGGCAAACCCTGCGAACCGCTGGTCAGCGCGGGTCAGCGGGTCACCGTCGGCCAGAAAATCGGTGACGGACAGGGTTTGTGCGCGCCGGTGCACGCCTCTGTCTCCGGTACGGTCATTGCTGTCGAGCACCGGCCAACGCCGGGCGGCACTCGAGCCATGTGCGTGGTGATCGAAAACGACGGCCGCGACACGCTTTGCCCGGATATCAAGCCCCGGTCTTCCGTCGACGCCCTGAGCGGCGAAGAACTGATCGAAATCATCCGCAATGCGGGAATCACAGGCATGGGCGGTGCCGGTTTCCCAACCCACGCCAAGCTCTCCTCCGGCCTGGGAAAGGTGGACACGGTGATCGTCAACGGTGCGGAATGTGAGCCTTACATCACCGCGGATGACCGCCTGATGCGTGAAACGCCCGAACGGGTCACAGGCGGCCTTGCGGTTCTTCGGAAGATCCTCGCTCCGAAGCGCACCGTCATTGGCATCGAGAGCAACAAGCCCGAGGCCATTGAGTCCGTGCGCAGTGCGCTTGCACCGGGCATGGAGCTTCTAACCTTGAAGGTTCGCTATCCGCAGGGCGCTGAAAAGCAGCTTATTCAGGCGGTAACGGGGCGTCTGGTGCCGCCGGGCGGCCTTCCTGCTTCTGTCGGCTGCGCCGTTTTCAACGCCGCCACCTGCGCCGCCGTGTACGACGCGGTGCATGAGGGGCTTCCTCTGGTGCGGCGGATCGTCACCGTCTCCGGCCCTGCCATCAAAAAGCCCGGTAATTTCCTTGCGCCCATCGGCACACTCTACTCTGACCTGATCGAAGCTGCCGGAGGCTTTGGCACTCCGGTGGAAAAGGTTTTGTGCGGCGGGCCCATGATGGGCATTGCCCAGCACACGCTGGACTGTGGCACCCTGAAGGGCAACAATGCCCTGACCTGTCTTCCCAAAGAAGCGGCAAAACCGGAGCCTCACTGCATCCGCTGCGGCAAATGCGTGGACGTGTGCCCCATGCACCTGATGCCCATCTTCCTCCACCGGGCGCAAAAGCGCGGAGATCTGGAAAAGCTGGACAGCGGCAACGTGATGGACTGCATTGAATGCGGCTGCTGCGCCTATACCTGCCCTGCCGGGATTCCGCTGGTGCAGAGCTTCCGCACCGGCAAGCAACTGCTCCGGGCGCAAAAAGCAAAGGAGGCTGCCAAATGAAACTGCCTGCTTTTTCCCTGACCATTTCTTCCTCGCCGCATAGCCACAGCAGCAATTCCACCCGCGTGATCATGCGCGATGTCTGCATCGCACTGCTGCCAGCGCTCATCGCTGCCATCTGGTTTTATGGCTTCCGGGCGCTCACGCTGACGGCTGTCTCCGTCTGCGGCTGTGTCTTCTTTGAATGGGGCTATCGCCGGGTGCTGAAAAAAGACTCCACGGTGGGAGACTGGTCTGCCGCCGTAACGGGTATGCTCATTGCCTTTGTCTGTCCCGTGAGCCTTCCGTTCTGGACGGTGCTGATCGCGGACTTTTTCGCCATCGTTCTGGTCAAGCAGCTTTTTGGCGGTATCGGCATGAACATCGTCAATCCCGCTCTGGCTGCCCGGGCATTTCTGTTTAGCTGGCCGTCTCTCATGTCCGGCTCCTGGGTGCAGCCCGGCACTCGCCTGGCCGCCTTTTCTCTGCCGGAAAGTCTGGACGGCCTCACCTGCGCCACGCCCATGGCGGCGCTGTCTGCCGGTGAGCTTCCAAATGAAAGCCTGCTCGACCTGTTTCTGGGGAACATTGGTGGCTCTCTGGGCGAAATTTCTGCCCTTGCGCTGCTGCTCGGCGGTCTCTATCTCCTTTTGCGCCGGGTCATTTCTGCGCGAATTCCGCTTTCCTATCTGCTCACGGTGGCCGTTGTCACTTTTGCGTTCCCCTTAAACGGCCAGAACCGTCTGGACTGGATGCTCTGTCAGCTTCTCTCCGGTGGTCTGCTGCTGGGCGCCATTTTCATGGCCACGGACTATACCACCTCGCCCGTGACCCATGCCGGTCAAATTGGCTTTGGCATCGGCTGCGGCCTTCTGACCGTGGCGCTGCGCTATTTTGGCTCCTATGTGGAGGGCGTGAGCTACGCTATTTTGATTATGAACTGCTGCGTGGGCTTCTTTGACAAGCTCGGCGTGCCGAAGCGCTTTGGCCTTGTGAAGGCGAAGCGCCCCAAAAAAGGCGGTGAGGCAGAATGAAAGACCTGAAGTACATCCTTCGCCTGACCGTGACCCTTCTGCTGATTTCAGCGGTGGTGGCCGGGCTTCTGGGCTTTGTGGACTACCTGACGGCGGATAAGATCGCCGCCAAAAAGGAAGAAAGTGCACAGAAAGCCATGCAGCAGGTGCTTCCCGCCGAGCGCTACGAGCTTCTGGAAACGGACAAAGCCGGCGTTCTGGCCGCTTACCGGGCTGATGAGCTTGGCTATGTGGTGCGGGTGGAGTGCAGCGGTTTTGGCGGAACGATCGACATGATGGTCGGCGTTTATTCAGACGGTACCGTTTCCGGCGTGAGCATCGTTTCGCACGCAGAGACGGCCTCTCTGGGTGCCAACTGCACCCGGGCAGACTGGCAGGCGCAGTTTGTGGGGCTTTCCGGCAATCTGTCCGTGGACAAGGACGGCGGCCAGATCGACTCTCTCACCGGCGCCACGGTCACGTCCCGTGCGGTCACAAAAGGCGTCAATCTGGCGCTGGAACTGGTTGAGGAGGTGCGGCAATGAACTTTAAAAAGCAACTGAAAGAAGGACTGCTCACCAACAACCCCGTTTTGAGCCAGCTTTTGGGAATGTGCTCTACCATGGCCATCACCACCACGCTCTTTAACGGCATTGGCATGGGGCTGTCCGTCACGGCCATTCTCATCTGCTCCAATGTGGTCATCTCCCTGCTGCGCAAGCTCATTCCCGACAAAATCCGCATTGCGGCCTATGTTCTCATTATCGCAGGCTTCGTGACAATGGTAGACCTGCTGCTTCAGGCTTATGTCCCGGCGCTGTCGGAAAGTCTTGGCGTGTTCATTCCGCTGATCGTGGTGAACTGTATCCTTCTGGGTCGCGCTGAGGCATTTGCTTCGAAAAACGGCGTGCTGGCCTCGGCAGTGGACGGCCTGACGCAGGGTATTGGCTACACCGCCGCTCTGGTGGTCATGTGCATGATTCGCGAGCTGCTCGGAAGCGGCACCTTCGGCGCCGGTGTGTTCGGCGCGGACGGCATTCGCATCCTGCCGGAGCAGTATCCTGCACTGCTGATTATTCTCCCGGTCGGCGGATTTTTGACCCTTGCCTGTCTCATCGCCCTGACCCAATGGCTCAATGGGCGTCTGGCTGAGAAGGCGGCGGAAAAGGAGGCGGCAAAATGAGCGTGTTTCTCTCTCTGTTTTCCATTTCCATCGCCGCAATTCTGGCGGAAAACTTCATTCTGGTCAAATTTATGGGCATTTGCCCCTTCATGGGCGTTTCCAAAAAATCCGATACGGCTATCGGCATGGGCGTGGCCGTCACCTTCGTGATGGGGCTGGCCTCTGCCGCGACATGGGCTGTGAATGAATACCTGCTGGTACCCTTTGAGCTGGAGTATATGCAGACCGTGGTCTTCATTCTGGTCATTGCCGCACTCGTGCAGCTTGTGGAGATGTTCCTGCAAAAATCTCTGCCGTCACTGTATCAGGCGCTTGGCATCTATCTGCCGCTCATCACCACCAACTGTGCGGTTCTGGGCGTTGCTCTTTTGAACATTCAGTATGAATACAGCTTTTTGGAATCGCTGATCTATGGCATCACCGGTGGCCTTGGCTTTACGCTTGCCATCGTGCTGTTTTCCTCCGTGCGGGAACGGCTGGAGGACTGTGACTGCCCCAAGGCGTTTCGCGGATTTCCCATCGCTCTGATCGCAGCCGGTCTGCTGGCGCTGAGCTTCATGGGCTTCTCCGGCTTCCGCGTGTTCTGAGGGAGGGACGGAATATGGAAAAAATCTTATATGCCGTCGGCATTCTGTCCGTTCTGGGCGCACTGTTCGGCGGAATTCTCGCCCTTGCCTCCCGGGTTTTTGCCGTCAAGGTGGATGAGCGGCTTCCCAAACTGGTGGAGAGTCTCCCCGGCGCAAACTGCGGCGGTTGCGGCTTTGCCGGTTGTCAGGCCTATGCACAGGCCGTTCTGGAGGGAAAAGCCTCCGTGGGTATGTGCGTTGCCGGTGGCTCCGAGAGTGCGGAAAAAATGGCCGAAATTATGGGCGTGACCACCGAAATGGCGGAGCGAAAAGTGGCCATGGTGAAGTGCCGCGGGCAAAACCGTCTGCTCAAGGGACACTATGACGGAATTTCCGACTGCCGTGCCGCCATGTCCGTCACGGGCAACGGCCCCATCGCCTGTCCCAACGGCTGTCTTGGCTTTGGCACCTGCGTCAGCGTGTGCAAATTCGGTGCCATTTCCGTGGTCAACGGCGTGGCACGGGTGGACAGCGAAAAATGCACCGGCTGTATGCAGTGCGTGGACGCCTGTCCCCGAAAGGTCATCGTTCCCGTCACCTATCACACGGATATCGTCATTGCCTGCTCCAATACCGATCGCGGCGCAAACACCCGCACGGTCTGCGATCAGGGCTGCGTAGGCTGCCATTTGTGCGAAAAGCAGTGCGACCATGACGCTATCCACATCATCCAAAACCTTGCAACCATCGACTATTCTAAATGTGTCTCCTGCGGACGCTGCGCTGCCGTGTGTCCCCGGGGACTGATCTCCGATTCCAACCTCCGCACGGACATGGACGCAGTTCCTGCCATGCAGCGATAAGCAAAAACAGCAAAAAGAGCCGTTCTACAGGCTGTCAAAAAAGGCTTCGTTTCCGTTTTTTGTACTAAGCCAAAGCCTCCCCTGTGTAGGGGGAGGTGGCGAAAATCTCTGATTTTCGCCGCAGACTGTCAAAAAACGTAATATTTGCCGTTTCGGAGGGAAGAAAAGTGTGAAAGGAAACCGTCAGGGTGTCCTTTCACGTTCAATCACCCGCCCGCAGGCGACAAAATTGCAAAAAATAACACCACAAATTCTATTTTGCAATTTTGAAAGCAGCTTGTCAAAAAAGTCTTTTTTGACAAGCTGTGGCGAAAATCTCTGATTTTCGCCGGAGGGGTTGTAAGCGAAAAAGCAAAAGACCAATTATGCTTTAAAGCTCTCAAATAAGCAATCCCTCAGTCGACTTCGTCGACAGCCGAAGCCAAGAGGTAAAGGGCTTCGGCAGACTCCGCCTAAAGATGCGGAGCCAGCTTCCCTTTACACAAGGGAGCCTTGGTGTACCCCTTCCGGTGGGTTTTGACAAGCTGCGCTTGACGGCGGCTCTTTTTATGAGGTATCAAATGTCTAAATTTTCCCATATTTTTTTCGCAAGCGATTTTGACCACACGCTCACGGACACCCACGGCGCCATTCCAAAAGCCAATGTCGAGGCCATTTCCTATTTCATCGCCAACGGCGGCATTTTCACCGTGGCCAGTGGCCGGAGTATCCCCATGTTTGGCTCCCGGCACAAAGCCGTGCCCGTGAACGCTCCCTGCATTCTCTATAACGGCGCGGCGTGCTATGACTATGCCGACGAAAAGCTCCTCTATGCCTATCCTCTGGACGATTTCATTCTGGAGATCATCCAAAAGGTTCGCCGGGAGTATCCCACCCTGTCTATTGAGGTTCAGGGTCAAACCCATCATTATGTCACCGGGGAAAGCGGCTGGCGGGAGGATTTCCTGCGTTCTCAGAACGTGCCGTTCCTCCGCTGTGAGGACGATGCCATTCCAAAACCATGGATGAAGCTTGTAATCTGTGACGGACGCTGGAAAACCAATTCCGACAATCCCAAGGACGTTTCCGCCGAGGATGCTGCCCGCTTTGTTGCGCTGCAAAAGGAGCTGACGCAGTTCTGCGGGGAGCGTTGCTATGTTACCCGCTCTATGCCCACCATCATCGAAATCGGCAATCCCACCGGGAACAAGGGCAAGGCTGCCCGGGCGCTGGCTGACGAGTTCGGCCGGAAGATGCTGGTCTGCGCCGGTGACGCGCCCAATGACGAAACCATGCTCCGCCAGGCGGATCTGGCCTTTGCGCCGCAGGATCGCGATGCCGGCCTTCAGGGGGATTTTTTCACCGAAACCGGCCCCTGTGCCGAGGGCTGCGTTGCCCAGGCTATCGCCGCGCTGGATCGGATGTTCTGATTTTCATTGCACTTTTCTGCTTAACGTGCTATAATGACAGGCGGTGACGCAAATGAACCGGAAGAAGTTCCGAATCTGGCTGATTTTTCTTCTTTTATGGTTGGCGGTCATTTTTGGCCACTCTGCCATGCCCGCAGAGCTGAGCAATCAGGAAAGCCTTGGCATTTTCGCATGGCTTCAGCTCTGCTTCCCGTGGCTGACCCATAATCTTCTGCGCAAGCTGGGGCATATGACGGAGTTCGCCATTCTGGGCGTGCTTCTAACCGGCACCTTTTTCCGCGCCGGGAAATCCCGCCTGCACTTGCCTTTGGCTTCGGCCATGCTTGTTGCCCTGTGCGATGAAACCCTGCAACTTTTTATTCCTGGCAGAAGCGGCGAGATCCGGGATGTCTGGATCGACCTTGGCGGCGCCCTGTTGGGGGTGCTGCTGACGTGGCTTCTGCTGCGGCGCGAAACGAAATAAATTGGAAGGACGGATTGCCTTATGTGTGATTCCTGCAAAAAACCGTTTTATATTACCACTCCCATCTACTATCCTTCGGATAAGCTTCACATTGGCCACACCTACTGCACGGTAGCCACTGACGCCATGGCGCGCTACAAGCGTCTGCGGGGCTATGATGTCATGTTCCTCACCGGCACCGACGAGCACGGCCAGAAAATTGAAGATCGCGCCAAGGCCGCCGGGGTCACGCCGCAGCAGTTTGTGGATAATATCGTCACGGGCGAAAAGGGTGTGCTCGACCTGTGGAAGCTGATGAACATCTCCTATGACCGCTTCATCCGCACCACGGACGATTATCATGTTGCCTCCATTCAGAAAATTTTCAAAAAAATGTACGAAAAGGGCGATATTTACAAGGGCAAGTACACGGGAATGTACTGCACTCCCTGCGAAAGCTTCTGGACGGAAAGCCAGCTCAAGGACGGCAAGTGCCCCGACTGTGGCCGCGAATGCAAGCCCGCTGAGGAGGAAGCGTATGTCGTCCGCCTATTCAAATATGCCCATCCCGTCCGT
>CAZPRA010000055.1:0-8583 GCA_964588975.1 uncultured Oscillospiraceae bacterium
TCGCCCTGCTGGTTCACGATCTGAGCGGCACCGGACGCGTTTCCCTCCGCTGAACACTTTTCCGACGTACGGCGTCGCGCTGCTCGAAGTTGAGGTCGAAGATGCCGTCGAAAATTTGATGGAGCCAAACGATATCCACCGTGGAGACTATATCGAGCACACCGTCTCTGCCGTCACCCCCGACAGGATCAAGAGAGTCATCATCCCAGAGGTTTTTAAAGCTCGTTTGGAAAATCTCCCCGAATCTGTCTCGAAGCATATCACATGGTGCGAGTTTTCCGCCGAAATCTTTGACCACTGCGAATGCGATCCTGCGTCGAGCGACCCTTTCTGCTTCACCAGCTACTTTGCCCCTGCCTCTGCGGAGCTGATCGCCGCCTTCGCCGCTACCGCACCGATTTTTTCTGCCGACCGGTATAACTTTTTTCGTGGTTTCAAAACCAACGGCGAGGTTATTGATCTCTACCATCCGCGTTACATTTTTTAACCTTTTTGAAGGGAGAAATCGGACGGTTGGAGGCTGCGCACTGGGCAGCGAGAGTGCAACCTGTATATGCAGCTCGCGATACAGGAGTGCTTCGGTCTCCGAAAGGCAGGCCGGTACGTCCTATCTCTTGTTGCCAATCGTGTTGCCAATTTGGGCGTTTAAATCGTTTCAAATTTGAAATGTTTCAATTAATTCTGAAACAAAAAAACTTTTATAAAAGTTTGAATTCTGCTGCAAAAACCATTAATAGGCACAAAAACACGCTCAGGAATATTTCCTGAGCGTGTTTGGCTGTGGCGGAGTGAGAGAGATTTGAACTCTCGCGCGCTTTTTACACGCCTACTCCCTTAGCAGGGGAGCCCCTTCGGCCTCTTGGGTATCACTCCGAATCAAAACAATTACGATATTAAGGGAAAGTGTGGCGGAGAGAGTGGGATTCGAACCCACGGCGCATTGCTGCGTCACCGGTTTTCAAGACCGGCTCCTTAAACCGCTCGGACATCTCTCCGAATCACAGCGCAACTATATTACCACGGCAAGCCGGATTTGTCAACTCCCAAGTGACAAAAGCGGAAAAATTTCTTTTCCGCGGCAGACAATTGTGCTATACTGTCCCTGACGGTATGCCACCGTCAGGGAGGTTTGAGAATGAAAAATGTGCTTGTTACCGGCGCAGCCGGTGGGATGGGCCGTGCGCTTTGCCGAAAGCTGTCTCAGGCAGGCTATCACGTCTGGGGTCTGGACATTGCGCCCGAGGCGGAAGCATCCGGTCTGGGGCGCTATATTCAGACGGATCTGACCAGTGAGGCGGCGGTGGAGAGCGCCTTTAAAACCGTTCGGCAGGAGGCAAGATCGCTGTTTGCGCTGGTGCACATGGCGGGTATTTATGAGCTTGATTCGTTCGTTGAGCTACCGGCGGATGAGCTGCGGCACTGCTTTGAGGTGAATGTGTTTGCGGCCTGCCGGGTCAATCGAATTTTTCTGCCACTGTTGCAGCCCGGTGGACGCATCGTGATCACCACCAGCGAGCTGGCGCCGCTGGAGCCGCTTCCGTTTACAGGGCTCTACGCCGTCACGAAAGCCGCTCTGGAAAAATACGCGTCGTCTCTGCGCATGGAGCTTCAGCTTCTGGGCTACCGGGTCAGCGTTCTGCGCCCCGGTGCGGTGCAGACCGGGCTGCTTGGCGTTTCCACGAACCGGCTGACGCATTTTTGCGAACACACGAAACTCTATTCCTGCAACGCCAGACGCTTCCGCACGATCGTGGACACTGTGGAGGCACGAAGTATCTCTCCGGAGCGTCTGGCGGCAAAAGCAATGAAAATCTTACAGGCGCGGCATCCGCGCTGCGTCTACAGCATCAACCGAAATCCGCTGTTGCTTCTGCTTAGTTTGCTGCCGCTGAGCTTGCAGACCCGGATCATCCGGGCGGTGCTCAGGAACCGTAATAGTTGATCAGGCAGCCCGAAAGAATGATATCCCGCTCCTCGCGGCTGAGGTTTTCCAGCTTCAGCGCAATGGGTCTGCATTTGTCGCCCTGAAGCAGGGTGCCCTGAAGCTGCGTTTCGTCTGAAAGCAGCAGCGTACGAATTCCCTCCAGATAGATCCGGTCACCGGGCTGAATGTGATAGCGTTCGATATTCTCAACGGTGAAGGGCAGCATACCCCAGTTGATGACGTTGCTGCGGTAGCGCTTGGTGGCGAATTCCTCGCAGAAATTGGCCACGCCGCCGAGCACTCTCTGGCAGGAGGCTGCCTGTTCCCGGGCAGAGCCGTCGCCGGGACGCAGCGCCACGATCGCACTGCCGAGGCCGGTGTGCGCCAGGTCAATGCCCTCCATGGACAGGCTTCCTGCCCGGCGCTGCTGCTCCAGTTCGCGAACCGCCTTTGCCCTGCCAACATAGGCTGGGTCCTTCCGGCTCAGGGCAAATTCGCTCAGGCGCAGAGGATTGCTGCGATAGGAGGAAGTCTCGCCGGAGGGGATCAGCTCATCGGTGGTGGTAACGGGGTCATAGATGGCCGAAGCAACGGTAATCAGCAGATTTTCCGGCATGGGAGGCTGCTCCGGCCAGTCAGCGATGTTGGGGCCGAACACCAGAGGCTCATTGGGATTTGCCTTGCCCACGCCGTGGTAGACCCGACGATAGGGTGCGCTGTCAAAGCGATAGTCCAAAAAGGCGGGGTCGGCCGTCAGCTCCGCAAGCTCCGTTGCCGGGGTGATGGCGCCGCCCATCAGGGCGGTGGCGGCGATGGAACGGCTGTCCATCAGTGCGACATAGGCCGTTTGACCCTCAGCGGGCTTGGAGCCCTCGCGGTTGGGGAAATTCCGCGTGGTGTGGCGAATGGAGAAAGCGCCGTTGGCGGGCACGTCTCCCGCACCGAAGCACGGGCCGCAAAAGGCGCTGCGGATAGAGGCTCCGGCGGACATGAGCGTTTCCAGCGCGCCGGTTCGCATCAGCTCCATCAAAACCGGCTGGCTGGCGGGATAGCAGGAAAGTCCGAAATGGCCGTCTCCCAAGTCCTTGTCCCGAAGGATTTCGGCCGCTTTGCACAAATTTTGATAAGTACCGCCGCTGCACCCGGCGATCACGCCCTGATCGGCGTAAAATTTCCCGTTTCTGATTTTGGAAAGCAGGCCTTCCGGCTGCTGCTTCAGGCCAAGCATCCGCTGGGCGTTGACTTCCACGGCGTGGAGCAGGTCGGCGGCGTTTTCGTTGAATTCCCGAATGGAAAACGCGTTAGAAGGGTGGAAGGGCAAAGCGATCATCGGCTCCACATGGGACACATCCAGCTCAATGACGCGGTCATAGTAGGCGCCATCCTGCGGCGCAAGGAGCCGGAACGCCTCCGGTCTGCCGTGAGCGGCAAGGCTGCGGCGAACCGTCTCGTCGGTCTGCCAAATGGAGGAAAGGCAACTCGTCTCCGTGGTCATCACGTCGATGCCGTTGCGGTAGTCCATGGACAAATTGGCAATTCCCTCACCGAAAAATTCCATGACGCAGTTTTTCACAAAACCGCCGGGAAACGTCTCCCGGATCAGGGCAAGCGCCACATCCTGCGGGCCGACACCGGCCTTTGGCGCACCCGTGAGGTGGACGCCGACGACCATGGGATAGGCGATGTCATAGGTTTTGCGCAAAAGCTGCTTGACCAGCTCCGGGCCGCCTTCTCCGATGGCAAGGGTGCCGTAGGCGCCGTAGCGCGTGTGCGAATCGGAGCCGAGAATCATTTTTCCGCCGCCGGCGTACATCTCCCGCATATAGCTGTGGATGACGGACTGGTGCGCCGGGACGAATTCGCCACCGTAGCGCTTTGCGGCGGATAGACCGAACAGGTGATCGTCCTCGTTGATGGTGCCGCCCACGGCGCACAGGGAATTGTGGCAGTTGGTCAGCACATAGGGCAGCGGAAATTCCGTCAGGCCGGAGGCTCTGGCGGTCTGGATGATGCCAACATAGGTGATATCGTGGGAAGCCATAGCGTCAAAGCGCAGCTTCAGCGCGTTCATGTCCCCCGAGGTATTGTGCGCGGCCAGGACGCCGTAGGTCATGGTCTTTTTCCGGCCGTCTTCCGGGCTTTGGGCGCACGCTTCAGCGCGGATCAGCCTTCCGCCCAGATAAAAATGCCCTTCTTTGTATGTCTTCATATTCCACACAGACCTCCGTGTTCCTTTTTTGTATACTATAAACCACCTTTTGCGAAAAGTCAAACGCCTTGCACAAAAAGCCGTTGCCTTACGGCAAAAACTGTGATACACTGGAAAGGAAACAGAAAAAGGAGAAAACCGTCTTGCAATATATTGTTTTGGATTTGGAGTGGAACCAGCCGTGGCCGGGCTCCTACGCCGCGAAAAAAGTCCTGCCGGTGGAAATCCACGGCGAGATCATTCAAATTGGCGCGGTGCGTCTGCTGGAAAACGGCACGGTGGCCGATGAATTTCAGGTTCTGGTTCGCCCCAAGTATTATAAAAAGCTGAACAGCCGCGTCTCCAAGCTCACCGGTCTGCGGGATTCACGCTTGCAGGAGGAAGGGTTGCCCTTTCCGGAGGCGCTTTGCCGCTTCCGCGACTGGATCGGCGGAGATTGCATTTTCCTCACCTGGGGCTTTGACGATATCACCATTTTGGAGGACAACATCCTGCTCCACGACGACGAGCCGGACTGGATCACCCAATGGTACAACGTGCAGATGATGTTCAACGCCCAGACCGGCTGCGGCACCTCTCAGAAGGCGCTCTCGTCGGCCATGGAACTTATCGGGATCCAGCCCTGCCGTCCTGCGCATGACGCATTGGGCGACGCCTATCACACGGCGCTGATTTGCAGCCGTCTGGATTTGGAGCGTGGCATCGAGGAATACCAGCTCTCTTTGCGCCGTCACGCTGACGGCTTTCACGGCAATCCGCCGGAGGGCTGCCTGAGCCGGGCGGTGTTCCGGGGCTATGAGGACAAGGCCAAGGCCATGGACGCCATGAACGAGCTGAAAAGCCACTGCCCGCAGTGCGGCCAGCCCATGCCCAATGGCGCATGGATCGCGCAGGAGGGTCGGCGCTATATGACCATGGCACAGTGCCCGGAGCACGGACGCTATCTCATCCGGCTGCGTCTGCAAAAGGACGATGACGGCACCATGCGCGTCAGTCGGCTGGTCTATGAGGGTGCCTCTGACGCGGCAAAGAAATTCGACGAACTCACTGCACGCCGCCGCCAGAGTGCTCCTTCGCGCAGGCGCCGCAGACGCCGCCGTTCTTCCGGGAAAAGCGAGGATAAATGCTGACTTTGGAGCGCTTAAAGGCTCTGCCTGCGCTGCTGCTTCCGTGGTTTTCGGCCAACAAACGGACGCTTCCATGGCGGGCAGATCGGGAGCCTTATCACGTCTGGCTTTCGGAGATCATGCTCCAGCAGACCCGGGTGGAGGCCGTCCGGGGCTACTACAGCCGCTTTCTGGAGCGTTTGCCCACCTTGCAGGCCCTAGCCGAGGCCGAGGAAGACACGCTCATGAAGCTCTGGGAGGGCTTGGGCTACTATTCCCGGGCACGCAATCTGCAAAAGGCCGCCCGGCTCATCGTGCAGGAACGCGGCGGCGTATTTCCGCAAACGCTGGAAGGGCTTCGAGCTCTGCCCGGCGTTGGCTCTTACACTGCAGGCGCCATCGCCTCGATCTGCTTTGAGCTTCCGGAGGCCGCCGTGGACGGAAACGTCCTGCGGGTGCTCTCCCGCCTGTGCGCCTCTGACGCGCCGGTGACGGACGCTTCCGTCCGGGAGAAGTGGCGTCAGGAACTTGGGCAGGTCTATCCCGCCGGGCACTGCGGCGATTTCACGCAGGCGATGATGGAGCTTGGCGCAACGGTGTGCCTGCCCAACGGACGGCCTTTGTGTCAGGACTGTCCCCTTTTGGGTCTGTGCCTGGCGCAAAAGCAGGGCAAGCAGCAGCTTTTTCCCGTCAAGGCCGAAAAAAAGCCCCGCCGAAGGGAAAAACGCACGGTGTTCGTGCTGCGGCAGGGCGAGCGTCTGGCGCTGTGCAAACGGCCGGAAAGGGGACTTCTGGCCGGACTGTGGCAGCTTCCCGATGTGCCGGGCGTGCTGACGGCTGCACAGGCGCTTTCGCAGGCAGAACAATGGGGCCTGCACCCCACGGGAATTGAGCGTGTGGTTCACAGGGAGCATATTTTCACCCACGTTCACTGGCTTCTGACCGGCGTTTATCTCACCTGCTCGGGAAAAGGAGACTTTCGCTGGGCAACGCCTGAGGAGCTTCGGCAGGAGCTGAGTCTGCCGACAGCCTACCGCCAATTTTTGGAAGAATAGCCTTTGAAATCTCTGAACAAACAGAGTTTTCCTTGCGCTTTGGCAAAAAACAGGCTATACTCAATAACATCATTTGAAGGAGGATTTTTTATGGAAGACAAACGGGCACTTTATGCCGAGGACGAGATCATCACGCTGGAATTTGAGGACGGAGAGAGCTTCGAATGCGGCATTATGGGCATTTTTGACGTGGATGGGCAGGATTATATCGCGCTGGACGCGCTCGATGACAGCGACGATGTCTATCTTTACATCTACCAGCCCACGCAGGACGATTTTGACCTGCTGGACATCCCCGAAGAGGATTTCGACAAGGTTGCCGCCGAGTTCGACCGCCTGATGGACGAGCCGGTATGACCTGAAAAAACGCAAAAAATCGCAGTTCCGGAACGTCAACCGGAACTGCGATTTTTTCGATTCGTTTCAATCTTCCTGATTGATGGCGACGGAGGGATCGTAGTTCACCGAAACGCCCAGCTCCAGAAGCTTTGCGACTTCCGTGACCTGCGTGCCGAAGGCGTCCACTCTGGCCAGAATATAGCAGTCAGCCAGGCATTCAATATCCGTCAGTGCTGCGTTATAGTCCACATTGACATAGTACAAGCTGAGCAGACCCGATAGCGTGGAAATGTCCTCAAGCTGGTTATAAGACAGGTTGACCTGTCCCAGCATGGCAGTGCTCTTGAGCGCAGGCAGAGCGGTGATGGCATTATAACTGGCGTCGAGATGGGTCAAGGCGTCCAGCGAAGCGATCACGTTCACATCTGTCAGCTCGTTTTGCGCAACCTCCAGACGGGTCAGCGACACACAGGTGGCAAGGTCGGAAAGGTCAGAAATGCGGTTGTCGCTCAAAGAAAGGGTCGTGAGCTTCGTCATGCCGGAAAGCGGCGCCAGATCGGAAACGGCGTTGCCACCGGCGCTGAGCGTTTCCAGCTTCACGCAGCCGCTTATCGGGCTGAGGTCGGAAATGTTGTTCTCGGAGATATCCAGTGTGAGCAGATTTTTCAGGCTTTCCAGTCCCTTGAGAGAGGTCACGGCGTTGTGATCCAGCGTCAGCTCCGTGAGCTTTGTCAGGCCGGAAAGCGGCGTCAGGTCGGAAACGCTGTTTTGCGAGAGCAAAAGGCTTGTCAGCGCGGTGTTCCCTGCCAGAGCGGAGATGTTGGAGAGCTTGCAGCCGGTCAAATCAAGGCTTTCCAGCAGAGAAAGCCCGCCGATATGCTCGGTTGCCTCTGCGGGCAGCTCAGAGCCGGAAAGGTCGAGGCTCCGCAGTTCGGGCATGGCGTCCAGGAAGGAATAGTCCTCGGCCGTGCAGCCCTTCAAACTCAGAGCGGTCAGATTGACAAAATAGCGCAGGTCGCTATAGTCCGTCAAAGGCTCATCCAGCGTCAGCTCCGTAAAGCTCCAGAGGTCTTCCGTGGTGATGGACGCGGTGCGGGCAAGATAGAGCGTGTCGCGCACATAAGCCTCCAGTGTTTCGTCCGCAAAGTTCAGCTCCTCCACGACACCATAAATCAGGTAATCTTCCACGGCAAGCGTGCTGACCAGTCCGTTTTCACCGACGGCAATGGCCGTGATGCGGCTTTCGCCGGAGGAAAGGGTGATCGGCTCAGCATAAACGCTTTTCAAAGAGGGGTATTCCGCCGACACGGAATAGCAGACCGTACCGGCAGACGCACTCAGCTCCACGGAAATGTATTCGTCATATTCCCCACCGGCATAGGAAAAGACCGGTGCCTGAGGCCGCTGCGCAGAAAGCTGGGCAAGCAGCTCGGAATCCTGAATGCCGTCGAGCATTTCCTGTGCGTCGAGCAGCTTGTCCTGTGCCACATAGACCTGCGACAGTTTGCCATAGAGCTCGGCAGAGGGCGCCTTCTGGATGGATTTGACCAGACAACGCTCAGCTTGCGTGTAGCTCCCGGCGGCAATGCAGGCATCAGCCAGAGAGATGGCATAGTCCGGATTTTCCGGCTCCTTTTCCCACGCCATTTCGTAATAGCGAACGGCACGGTCACTCTTACCCTCCTGCATGGCTTTCTGACCCAGAAGCGCAATGTTTTCCGGCGTCCAGAAGAAGTACAGAAGGCCGAATATCAACCCGCCCAGCAGCAAGAGCACCAGCAGGACGATGAGAAACTTTTTCATGCTCATAACTCCTAACCCGGAAACTTTCCTAAGGAAGCCCCGTGAAGTGAATTCGTACCATTATACCCGTTTTTTGAAAGGATGTCAAGAGCTGCCCGAAATCCCCGGCGAAGGCGGTTTCAGCCGAACAGTCCGGCGCGATCCAGC